>NZ_JBNIEY010000002.1:0-346825 GCF_051842345.1 Idiomarina sp. ST20R2A10
GGCCGGTTGTGTGGTTTATGCGACGCTTACATTATCTTGGCCGGTTGGCCGGTTGTGTGGTTTATGCGACGCTTACAATGAAAGTCATAATTTGTTCCGTTCATTGTTGATAATAAAAGAGTACGACCGCTAGCCGAAACTGGTAGTCCTTGCAAATGCATTCTGTAGAGGTCATTTCTATTACTCTACAAAGAGTTTTGACGATTTAATATACGCTGAGTAAATTAACATTCAGAACAAAGAAAACCTAACCTGCTTTCACAGCTCTATCCCTTTAGGAATCTAATTAGCAACATTTGACCCTAGATAGATAGCCACTTATCTTGTTCTCGATGACATGGAAGCGACAGGTCCGGCTCAAAATATTGCTCTCCGATTAGAGCAATAACTTCATTGCAGCCGTTGATATCAGAGTTCAACATGCCAACTAGATAGCCGAAACTCTAACGAGCTTTACAGATAGTAAAGATTTGCTTTGAATAACGTGCAAAGGTGCTCAACGGAACTTGATTCTTCTTCAATGAGATGCCTGGCAACACTTCTTTAAATGCTTTACGTAAAGCTTTTTCCTCAATCTGCCACAATGTGCAAATTAACTTCAAAGATAATTCTCCGTCATTGCGTACCATTTGATTCGATGCTAAAGATGCCTTTAGCACTTTAGAAAATTTGTATCCAGAAGGATTGTTGATAACAAAACGATAGGGAGAGATGGCATTTCCAGTAGTTAGTTTTGAAAGCCGATCGTCCAATTGATCCGCTAACAGCTGAATACTACGCTGACCATCGTGCATTAAATGAATGGCCTTAGATTGTAAGGCAGCATATTCATATAGGTTACTCTTTCGCAGATCCATAACTGCTTTCATGTTGCCATTTTCGACCAGTCTTAGATAAGGCTTAAGTTGCTCGGTTTCCATTAACAGGACATCCAGTTGTTCTGTAATTGAAATGTCTTTGCGTTCCATAGTCTTAGCTATCAATTCAGAGAATGGGTCTTGGCTCGCAACGGAGTTTATTTTGCTAATAACTTGAGAGTTACAGTCAACGCATGTTCTTCTAAATAGCGAGGAAATTCTTATTGGACGGGCACACGTATCACATATATTTGTTAAGGCGACCCCATGCTTGTGGCAACTTACATATTTTTTAAAGTCCCAAAGAGTCCTCACGTAGGGATTTTCAGCAAAACAAAGCGCACAGAACTTTTGAAATTGAAGGTCGAACAATATCTTAAAACGGTCGTTCCACTCGCGTTTATTGAAAAGACCTCTTGCCGCTTTTTCAAAACTACTTGTGCCATTGTCGCCCCGGTTTCTCGTCCGTGAGGAAACCGAATCAGAACGACTCAACAAAGTCGACACATCAGAAATAGTTCGATGGTTCTGAATAGCAAGTCTATAAAGAAAGCTCTCCTGCGACTCGTCATTATGTGGGTTTGGACGAACCAGTAACTTATCGATCATATTTTCAGGCACTTCCTTATGGCGTTACTTCATTGAACAGCAGCAACCGGCACATCTCGACATTAACTCACCTTGGCCATTAAACTACGACTTCTCAGCCTATCAGTCGGTACAGCCGCAGTGTTTAGCGGATTACTGTCGTACGGAACCCCAATCTCATCCTTAGAGGCTTCAAACAACTGTTCTATTGTGATATTTGATGTGTCCTCATAAATAGCGAGTTGTGCAGCGGGCCTGATTACTCGCTCCATGAGGTATGAAATCCTCCCCTGCGACGCCAACAACAACCTAACAGCGATTTCACGATCAGCGAGACCGCTTAATTTATCGAACGGCAGTTTGTTGTCCAAGCTATGCAGAAGCGCAAGCCAGTCATCGAAATTCTCACCGCTATAAAAGCTAACGTCGAACCTTATCGGGAATCTTGTTTCAACCTCGCTATCGAGTTCCATTAACTTCTTACATTCGGCCTCTAATCCGACCAAAACTACTAACCGCTTAGTATCGTTGATTATTGTTTTTATCCATGTGGCGGCTCTAAGCATTTCACTCTTGGAGCCTTCCTTAAATGCGTTATGCAACTCATCGATAATTATCACTTCAACACCAGTTTTCTCCGCCAGCCCTTTAAATGCCGCGTTCAGCTCTGCCGTCGTCTCGTTACTTCTCCTCGGCGGATCACCAAGCTTGTTAAGTATCGCTTTAGGTGCCGCTTTTGGGTTCTTATCATTGGGAAGAGAGACATAAAGCACAGGCACCGAGGTAATACTTCCGGCAGCGGTGACATTCTCTTTCTCCGGATACCTATCGCGATAATATTCAACTATTGCACTTTTGCCGGCTCCGGACGGTCCATAAATCAAAATATTTTTTGAACGGGACTCGAAACCTTTCAGCACAGCACTGTCGTGCTGGTGCTTTATTGCATTGAAAACCTCTGTGAATTTATCAGTAAAAACCAGAAGCCTTTCAACCTCAAGGTAGCGCGCTTTTTGTTCTTCATTTAGCGTTTGAATATCAAAGTACATTTATGACTCCAAATCTTTGGGCAGTGTCTTAATAACTGGTGTCTCATCTAATAAGCTACCCACGGTTTGATTCTTGCCTTTGGTTTTAGTCGCTTTAGGTGGTTGGAGCAACGATCCCGATTTTCCATCTCTACCTGCACCAGCTAACTGTGCTTGCTTAAAGCGTCTTGTGACTGATTTCGTTTCAAAAATGCTTGCTTCAATACGCTCATGAATCTCCGACCAAGCTTGAGCAATTGACTCATCATCGACTTTAGCTCGGATTTGCTGCCTTACATATTGCTTGGCCATTTCATGCTGTTTAACGCTTACACCTGAAGCAATAGTTTGATTTACGGCGTTTACTCGAAAGTATTCACCTTTGTCCTCATCAAGAACGTAAATATAACCAAGGTCATCACGATTAACTTTGATCCTGACTTTTTTAAAGCCTAACATTGATAGCCTTAGAAGTTCCTCCGAATCATAAATTAAGCCCTCGTTCATAATTCCTTTCTGACTAAGAGTCCGCACCTTGTTTTCACAAAGCATCAAGTCCAGCTTTCGCTCATCGATCATTCGAATACCTACAAACTGTTCATCTTCAGCCCAAGTTTCATTGGGAATACGTGTTGCAGTTGAATTTGGGGAGACTTGGTATATATCGACTATCCACTTGAGAAAATGGGCTCTTAGCTCTGAAAGCGTAATTACCGCATTCTTCTCCGAGTGATAGTCAGAGGACTCAGACATATTTGCGAAGACCTTTCCAGGAATATCGATTAGGAATTTTTTGTTCAATGTATTGAAAAAGGATTCTATAGACCCTTTGTTCCAAGGTTTACCTGCTGGATTCGCATTTCCCGATACTTGAAGTTCCAACAACGCGTCTTTAAGGAAATTACTCTCGAAGTCGCGACCTCGGTCATACGAAATACTTTTAAATACTCCTTTGCATGGCCAATCATTTTTTATTTCAGGATAGTCTTGAAGTAGCTTCCTCTTATCTGACACTGCCATCTTTATGGCTTTCGCAATACTAATGTAACTCGGGTCTTCAAATCCGATATAGAAGCCAAGAATTGACTTTGACTTCCAATCGATGATGCAGGTTATTCTGGGCCTTCCAAGAGGAATTCGTAATTTGTCATCAACCACAAATAAATCGACCGTAGTGTGATCTATTTCAACGCAGTCAAGAATGTAATCAACAGATTTAGATAAAGCACTTACCCGTGTAAGCCGATACTGCTTACTTGCTTGCTGTTTCCCTTTGTGGTGTAGCAGTTTTTCGTACTCGGAGAGAGTTTTCGCCCTTTTCGCAAACGATTGGTATGAAATAATTTCAATCTTGTTGGAGCTTGCTCGTTTAGCATTTTCCTGAATGAGATCGGTTTTGAAATACTCATAGGCTTTTGCGATTGTTGGCTTTTCTTTTTTTAATAAGGTGCTCAACGCATTTTTGATGTAGCTATCGATCTCGGTTGAGGTGCGCCGTGTCCTATTTCCTTTCCTACTGCTCTGATCTACTAGTCCTGTAATTCCTGAAGCTTCATACCATTTAACCCATCTAACAATAGTTCTCCAGCTGGGTGGATGCTCACCAATTTCCCTTGCCAACTCATCAACTATTGGAGCAATACGCTTTTCCGTCAACCCTTTCAAGTCAGCACTTCGAACCTTCTCGACATATCCTAACCTTCTCGCAGCAATTCTTTTATCATCATCGCTGAAAGATGCGAAATCTTTGGTTAAAGGCTTTTTTAATTGCTGTGAGCGCTCATCGAATGTTACGACACTAAAATCACCTAGAAAGATTTTTTCGTCAATAGCAGCCCTACTGACTGTCTGGGAATCTTGAATAAAAGGATCTTTTAGCACGAGGTGAGTTGAACCCACTTCGGTAATCTCTTTCCGCTTGTTATCTTTATCTATTAAGTATGTGCCTACCGAATAGTCGTTCATTTGCAGCTCTCACTTCAGACATATTTCCAAACGATTCAGAGTGAATATCGATAAACAACTCGCCTTCAAAGATAAGCTTGTAAATATCAATAATCTTAATAGGAAGTCGCTCAGTAAGATCGCCGATGCAGATAGCCTCATGCTTTTTAACTAAATTCAATAATTCGCGAGATAGGTCAGAAGTAAGGGGGCTATTGTGCTGAGCATCGAAGAGGTGTTTTAGGTTTGTGAACAGCGGGCGCTTTCGAATCGATTCATCAGTGATGATTTTAAAGCCATATCCATTAGCCCTCGCATATTCAGATATCAAATCCAGTAGTTCAAGTGTGTCCGATTCTAGATAGCGCGAGTCTTTGACCTCATAAAGGACTTGCTCACCATCATCAAAGGTTACAATAAAGTCCGCGGTATAATGATGAGCCTCTTCACCAACCATGTATCTTATAGGCTCTGGTTGGCTGTCGTAAGAAATCACACTATCATCCAGCTCAAATAAATAGCATGCATCGCGCTCAAGAATACTCTCTAAAAATATCATTCGTTGAGCAGGCTTCGTTGCAGGGAAACTGCAAACAGTAATCCCTTTCCTACTCTTCAGATTTCTTCTTTTCATAACATGCTCGCTAAATACAACTGACCATAAGTAAAGTTAGGCAACAAAGCTAATTTGTCAACTTTTGCTTTAAATTGTCAGCTTATGGCTTCAGTTTGTCATCTTATGGTTTAATAGCCATCAGCCAAATCGGCCATGTTACCTTTGCTTTCCAGCCAGGTACGGCGATCACCAGCGCGTTTTTTCGCTAACAGCATATCCATTAACTCTTCCATTACTTCGCCGTCATCAATGGTCAACTGGACTAACCGGCGGGTATTAGGATCCATGGTGGTTTCTCGTAGTGTCAGCGGGTTCATCTCGCCCAGACCTTTGAAACGCTGCACATTGACTTTGCCTTTGCGTTTCTCTGCTTCAATCCGATCCAGAATTCCCTGCTTTTCTGCTTCATCTAACGCATAAAACACTTCTTTGCCCACGTCGACACGATACAACGGCGGCATGGCTACAAAAATATGGCCATGCTCGACCAAAGGTCTGAAATGTTTCACAAACAATGCGCACAATAGGGTGGCAATGTGCAGACCGTCGGAATCGGCGTCAGCAAGAATACAAATTTTTCCATACCGCAACTTGTCTAAATCAACACTGTTTGGATCGACACCCACGGCAACAGAAATGTCATGAATTTCCTGCGAGCCTAAAATTTGCTCCGGGTCGACTTCCCAAGTATTTAAGATTTTTCCCCGCAACGGCATCACCGCCTGAAACTCGCGGTCGCGGGCTTGTTTAGCAGAGCCTCCGGCGGAGTCCCCTTCCACTAAAAACAATTCACTGCGGCCAGGTTCCTGGCTAGAACAGTCGGTGAGCTTGCCGGGCAGTGCCGGACCCTGAGTCACTTTTTTACGAACAACTTTTTTACTGGCTTTTAAGCGTCGCTGCGCGTTACTAATACAAACATCAGCTAAAAGTTCGGCTTGATCGGTATGCTCATTCAGCCACAGGCTAAAAGCGTCTTTTACCACACCGGAAACAAAACTGGCCGACTGACGGGATGACAAACGCTCTTTGGTCTGTCCGGCAAATTGCGGATCCTGCATTTTTGTCGACAGAATATAACTGCAACGTTCCCAGACATCGTCCGGTGTTAATTTAACACCTCTGGGTAATAAATTACGAAACTCACAGAACTCGCGCATGGCTTCCAACAAGCCCTGGCGCAGTCCATTAACGTGTGTACCGCCGAGCGTAGTAGGAATGAGGTTAACGTAACTTTCTGAAACCCCTTCTCCGCCTTCCGGTAGCCAGGTAACAGCCCAGTCAACGCCTTCAGTCTGAGAGCTAAAACTTCCATCAAACGGCATTTCCGGCAACGTCGGTACATCTTTTACCGCTTCCACCAGGTAATCGGTCAGACCGTCCTGATAAAACCAGGTATCTTCTGTGTCATCTATTTTATTGCGGAAGGTTATTTTAAGCCCTGGGCAAAGTACCGCCTTAGCTCGCAAAATATGTTTTAGCTTGGTAACCGAGAATTTTGCCGAATCGAAATATTGAGGGTCTGGCCAAAAGTGAACCCGGGTGCCGGTATTTCTCTTGCCTACGGTGCCGGTAACCTCCAGCTCGCTGACTTTATCACCGTTTTCATAGGCCATTTCATAAACCTGGCCGTCACGCTTAATAGTCAGTTCAACGCGCTTAGAAAGCGCATTAACAACTGAAATCCCCACACCGTGCAAACCACCGGAGAATTGATAGTTTTTATTTGAAAATTTACCGCCGGCGTGCAGTTTGCTCATAATCAGCTCAACGCCGGGAACCCCCTCTTCCGGGTGGATATCCACCGGCATTCCCCGTCCATCATCTGTCGTTTCGAGAGATTGATCGGGATGCAAAACAACAAGTAATGATTTAGCGTGCCCCGCCAGAGCTTCATCGACACTGTTATCTATAACTTCCTGACCCAAATGGTTAGGTCGAGAGGTGTCAGTGTACATACCGGGGCGGCGCTGAACCGGTTCCAGTCCGTTCAGCACCTCAATGGAGTCGGATTTATAGTCTGTCATGAGTCCCTGTTTTTATTATTGGCTCGATCCGCGAAAAGTGTGCCTCAATTTACCGCTAACTGGCGTCTATTTGAAGTAGTTAGGCATAAATTTCTGAACGGCTTCACTGAGTTTTGGTTGAATATGACCCTGCTTTCGACACAAGGTTAACCAGTCAGCCAAGAACTGATTAACCTGATGCTTTTCGTCCCGGTGTCGCATTTCGCGGTTAGGTTGTTGATAACGTGCCGCTAATCGGGTAACACCCTGACTGGATATGATCTCAGCCATACGCACATCATGGTATAATCTTACCGTCATTTTTGCCTGTAAGTAATCCGCCCAGTTTGGCTTCAGTTGTTCAATTTCTATATCTGAGGTGTAGCGCGATTCGCTAACGTTGCGTAAATTGAAAGCCAAGTTTTCGCCCGCGTAGAGCGTTACCTCAGCTTCAGATTCAAGCTGAGACAACAGCGGTAACAAGCCTGCATAATTTAGTTCAGTTAGCCGGTGCAGTTCCGCAACGTCGACAACATAGCGCTGTTGCATAATCAAACCTCAGTTTTGCTCCTGGTCAGAGAACATCTTATCACGATGTAATAGCAACCATTGTAACCCAATAACACTAGCAGCGTTGTTGATTTCTTCACGTTCGAGCATGTTAATAACTTCTGTTCTGGGTAAAACATGAACCCGGATATCTTCGTCTTCTTCAGGTAATCCGCCAAAACTAGCAGCCGATTGACTGTCGACTTCGGCAATATAAATAGTCAACTTTTCGTCGGTGCCACCCGGACTTGAATAATAGCTGGTCGCGTAGATTAAGCGCTTAGCTTTTAATCCTGCTTCTTCTTCTAATTCACGCGTAGCGACTTCCTCTGCACTCTCATCAGAGTCAAACATGCCCGCGACAAATTCAAACAACCAGGGGCCGTTTTTATCATCAAGCGCACCCACCCTGAACTGCTCCAGAACAACCAGCTCGTCGCGAATCGGGTCATAAGGAATAACCACAACAGCGTGCCCGCGCTCCATTAACTCCCTGTTTATCTCCGGACTCCAGTCACCAGAGAACAGCCGATGTTGTAAAGAATAGCGATAAACCGATAAAAAACCTTGATAAAGAGGTACCTTTTCCTTTACTTTCACATCATCTCGGTGAAAACGAATCGTCATACTTACTGTCCTTTCTTGGGGGTAATTAAAGACAAACATTCTGTTACACTTGAGCGAATTCTGAAACCATGTTTTTCTTAAACTATCTGCGCAAATCATTTACACTGGTAATCATTCAACACTGTATGTAAACTATGCGCAATCATTGAACAATTGCATGTCAAGTAACAGGAATCTGACTACCATGAAAAAGCATATTTTGTCGGCAGCTGTCGGTCTGGCATTGACCACAGCCTCTTTTACGTCAAATGCTGAAGATTTGGCTCAAATTTACCGTTTAGCCGTAGATAACGACCCGACCTTATTACGCGCTGCAGCAGAACGCAATGCCGCACAAAAAGGTATTGATATTGCCAAGTCAGGATTCCTGCCGCAAATTTCAGGTGAGGCAGGTTACACTGATTCAACCAGCGACTCTCCCGAGTTTGTAAACTCTGGCATCCAAGTTTTTGATAGTGACACTAAAGGCTGGCAAGCTGGCGTTACTCTGAATCAAAGCCTGTTTGACTGGAGTGTATGGAAAAACGCAGATATTGCTGAAAAA
Organism: Idiomarina sp. ST20R2A10; assembly: GCF_051842345.1. Lineage (NCBI taxonomy): Bacteria > Pseudomonadati > Pseudomonadota > Gammaproteobacteria > Alteromonadales > Idiomarinaceae > Idiomarina > Idiomarina sp. ST20R2A10. The sequence continues at coordinate 8,757 of NZ_JBNIEY010000002.1, forward strand.
CAAGCTTATCAGTCTGAAGTCGCCTACAGTAACGCCCAGCAAGATTTAATGCTTCGCGTTGTTAACGCTTATTTCCAGGCACTACAGGCTCGCGATGACTTATCCTTCGCGGAAGCAGAGAAAAAAGCGATTGAGCGTCAGCTTGAACAGACCAAACAACGTTTCTCCGTTGGGTTAACAGCTATTACCGACGTACACGAAGCGCAAGCTCAGTATGACAGCGCAGTTGCCCGTGAAATTCAGGCGCGTAATGCGGTAGAGATTGCACTGGAAGATATCCGTGAAATTACCGGTCAATACCCACAAACTCTGGCTGCACTGGATACTGAAACCTTTTCACCCAGTAGTCCGGCGCCGGACGATGTTCGTCAATGGGTAAAGAGAGCTGAAAACAGCAACCTGAGCCTACTAGAAAGTAAGGTGTTAGTGGATATTGCAGAGCAGCAAATTCAACTAAGCCAAAGCGGACATTACCCCACTGTCTCTTTACAGGCGAGTTACTCGACTCAAGATAACGAGCGCACTATCTCTAATGAAGACGGGCAACAGACAAATGATCTGCCACGCCTGGACAGTCGCTCTATTGGCATCAATGTCAGCGTACCCATTTTCTCAGGGTTTCGTACCTCATCTGAAGTTGCACAAGCGCGCGACAACTACGTTGCCAGCAGCCAGCAAATGGTACAGACTCGCCGCAATATTGAGCGCGAAGTGCGAAACGCTTACTACCAGGTAACCGCGTCTATTGCCAGCATCAATGCATTCCAGCAGTCAGTAGTATCTGCCGAGAGCGCATTAAAAGCTACTGAAGCGGGTTTCGAAGTGGGTACACGTACTATTGTAGACGTACTCGACAGCACCCGTAACCTGTATAACGCAAAACGTAACTTGTCAGAAGCGCGCTACGGCTATATTCGTCAAATTTTGACACTTGAACAAGCCGCTGGACAACTGCAGGAACAAGACCTGATCGCGATTAACAGCAGTCTTTCTGAAAACGTACAAGGCACTGCCGCAGACTAGTTGCGCAGGCCGTGGCACCGCCTGACTATTGGCGGTGCCTCATTTTAGAATTTTTATGTTACTATCCGCGGCAAATAGCGAATAATAAGCGACATCAGCTGTGATCGAACCTCCCAAATTTAAATTCTACTTTTTACATCCTAAGTTTTGGCTTACCTGGCTCGGTGTTTTCATCCTGTATAGCGTGTCATGGCTGCCTTATCGGCTACAGCTTGCCATGGGGCGCGGGTTGGGCTTGTTGTTTAAAAAACTCATGCCGCGCCGGGTGAATATAGCCCGTACCAACTTAAAGCTTTGCTTCCCGGAATATAGCAATGAGAAAATCGAGGCATTGCTAACCGAAAATATGAAAAATACCGGAATCGCATACTTTGAAGTTGGCATGGCCTGGTGGTGGCCGAACTGGCGAATTAAACGTAAGCTACACGTCCATGGCGAAGAGCACTTACGTAAGGCACAGGAGGATGGCAGCGGCGTACTGTTATTGCTCTTTCACTTCCTGAGCTTAGAAGTTCATGCCCGCTTACATGGCTTTGTCGAGCCAGCTGTAGGTCTTTACCGCCCACATAATAATGCGGTCATGGAGTTCTTACAAACCCGCGGCAGAGGGCGTTCAAACAAATATATGATCCAGCGTCGCGATGTTAAAGCGATGATGAGATCACTGACCGAAGGTGATATCGCCGGCTATCTTCCGGATCAGGATTATGGCCGTCGTCGCGTCGAGTTTGTTAAGTTCTTTGAAGTACCAGATGCTTCAACAACCTTGGGTACTATGCTTTTTGCCCGCAACCCGAACTGCAAAGTCATGGTAAGCCGTTGCGTCAGACGTGACGACGGAAGCGGTTACGATCTCTTTTACGAACCGCCGCTTGAAAATTTCCCCACGGGAGACAAGAAAGCGGATGCCGAACGCGTTAATGGTTTGGTGGAAGACGCCATTCTAAAAGCTCCGGCCCAGTACCTCTGGGTTCACCGCAGGTTTAAAACCCGCCCCGACCCTGACATGCCAAGCTACTACAAGTCATCTTCCAATAAATGATTCCAGCAATTGAGCACAGCCTGACGTTCGCTGTCCAGGTTGTGCTCCTCCAATAACTGCTCCCCCTGCAACGCCAGCGAATGACTCTCACAGCGGAAAATCTGAAAGGCGTTAATTAAATTCTGAGCGTCCACCTCTGTAAGTAGGTGTAACTGTTGCGCTTCAGTCAGAAGCCTGACGTTATCACTGTATTTGCATAGCTCCGGATATTGATGTGCGTAACGCAGAACCAGGTACTGAGTAATAAATTCAATATCAGCGATACCACCCGGGTCTTGTTTTAAGTCGAACTTCCGACTGTTTCTTTGGGTCAGATGCTCACGCATTTTTTCTCGCATACTAACGATATTCTGACGCAGTTCGTGTTCATCTCGTTGTTGAGAAAGAACACTCCGGCGTATATCCATAACCGTATCCCTTAAAGCCGGAACGCCGAATACAGGCCGCGCACGCACCAGTGCCTGCAACTCCCAGGTCCAGGCGTCGTCGCGCAAATAACGGGCAAAAGAGCCCACCTGCGTCACCAGTAAACCAGCCTGCCCTGACGGGCGCAAGCGTAAATCCACGTCATACAAAATGCCTGCAACGGTACGGGTAGTAAATAAATGCAGAATTCGTTGCGCCAGTCTTAAGTAAAACTGCTGAACTTCAATCGGTCGTTGACCGTCTGTCTGCCCCTGATAATTAGCATCCGTTACAAAAACGAGATCAAGATCGGAACCATAACCCAGCTCCTGCCCGCCTAGTTTCCCATATCCCAATACTGCGAATCCGGTATTATCGATACTGGTTCCCGCGGGCTTCCCATGTTTTTGAGTCAAATGTTGCCAGGCCAGACCGACCACTTGAGAAATAGTGGCTTCTGCCAGCGCACTCAAATGATCACTAACGTTCATCAGTTCCAAAACGCCACTGATATCCGCTGCAGCAATTTTCAGTTGCAGCGCCTGCTTAGCCTGACGCAACGCATCCATTTGAGTTTCCAGATCTTGTTCAGGAATACGTACAAGATATTCTCGTAGCACTGCCGCGTAGTCCTTTGACTCAGGTAGGCTGTATAGCTGCTGCGGGTCAATCAGTTCATCCAGAAGTATGGGGTGCAAAGCCAACTGTTCAGAGATCCATGGGCTCGCCATACACAATTTGCAAAGCTGCTCGCGGGCGCCGGGGTTTTCCGCCAGCAGTTCAATGTACGCCGTTCGGCTCATAACCGCTTTAATAATAGAAAGCAGCCTTTCCAGCAACCGCTCTGGATGCTGATGCTGAATAGCATGCCGGAGCATTATCGGCATTAACCTAGCTAATGCAGAACGCCCTCTTGGGCCCGAACTACGACGGCGGCTCTCCTGGCGAAAATTTTTAATTAGAGTCCATAATGCCTGAGGTTCGTCAACACCCTCGCTTTCTATAATTTCTATCGCGGCATCGTCATCCAGCATGTCTTGCCACAAAACCTGCAAGCCTTGTTCATCCTCGTCATCTTCAGACTCCGCGCCAACCACTTGCTGGAACTCAGCATGAATGCGCTCCATGCACTTGTCTATTTTTCTCTGCAAGGTTTCCCACTCAGGTTCATTCAGCATTGTGCACAACCGTGCGCGGCCAGTTTCATCGCTGGGTAATTGCTGAGTTTGCTGGTCATCAATTTGTTGCAGGCGGTGCTCAATAACCCGCAAATACTCGTAATCTTTTAATAGCTGACTAGCATGCTCCGAGCTTATCAAATCCAGTTCCACCAGGCCGTTCATGGCGATATAAACTGAACGTGTCTGCAGTGATTTTTCCTGCCCCCCGCGGATAAGCTGATGCGCCTGAACAATAAACTCAACTTCGCGAATCCCACCGGCACCCAGCTTGATGTTATTTTTAACGCCCTGTCGGCGGGTTTCCTGGGTAATCAAAAGCTTCATTTTACGCAGCGCTTCAATGGCGCCAAAATCAATATAGCGGCGGTAAACGAAAGGTCGTATCAACTGTTGAAATGCTTGCTCATACTGTTCATCAGCCCCTACCATGCGAGCTTTAACCATGGCGTAACGTTCCCAGTCCCGACCCTGCTCCTGATAGTAATGCTCCAGCGCATTCAAACTGGTTACCAGCGGACCCGACTGACCAAAAGGTCTTAACCGCATATCGACCCGGAACACTTGCCCGTCCGCAGTCGTCTCGTCAAGTAACCCAATCAGTGACTGCGCCAGCCGCTTATAGAAAACACCGTGCTCCAGATTACGTCCAGGCCCCTGAGTTTCACCTTGTTCAGGAAAAGCAAAAATAAGGTCAATATCGGAAGAGAAATTCAGCTCCTTTCCACCCAGCTTCCCCATTCCAATGACCAGCATTGGCATTAGCTGATCATTAGCATCTAGCGGTTTACCGTGACGTTGGACAAAACGTTCAAACAACCACTGCAGACTCTTATTGATTGCTGCATCAGCAAAGGTACTGTAGTGGTGCAAAGATTCTTTTAGCGACACTTGCTGCAGAATGTCGGCTGCTGCCAGCTTCGCCATCCAACAGTGCCGTAGCCTGCGGAGGCATTTTTTTGCGTCATCGTCATGCGTTATTTGATTTAACGACTCTGCTATACGGTCACCGTAGCTGTCAGCATCAACCAAACAAATACTCGTTCCACCGTCGTCAAAAAAGTCGGTTAAAAGATGCTCTGGGTAACTTTCAGCAACCCTGCCAAGAAAAGGACTAACAGCAAATAATGCCCGTAATCTTTGCTCCTGTTCAGCTGTGAGCTTAATATTCTCTGCAACCTCTTTAAAACGTTCCCAGGCTGTTTCAGTCTCGCTCATCAATTTATTGTCGGGAGTCAGCATAACCACCTTAATTTAACCAGTATGGTTCACGTTTCAGCGCAGCTTTACGCGAATATTCAAGAGCTTTTAGCAGGGACTCTCGCTGGACTTTTTGCCAGTCCATTAGTTTTTCATCCACTTCGTCGTCGCGGTCCCGAATACGCTCATGTAAAATATGCAATGCGGTAATCTCACGAATACCCCGGGCTAAATCCTGCCACGGCAGCCGGAAGCTTTCTCTCAAGTCAGCATCAAACAAATGTCCGAAGCAAGTTCCCATCAAAAGGCTGTTTTGCAAGGGTGTCAGCAACTTAAGATACCCTTCTTCACTGAGCTTTTCATGCTCAGAAAATGCCGTTTGCACCAGTTGCCAGTCGCTTTTCAAAAGTTGACTGCTCCAGGGTAAAACCGGCTGCTCCAGCTCCTCTGTCATTTCTTCTTTCAAGAGAAACTCTGACAATCCCAGTACGGTTTTTTGGTATGCCGCAGAATGCACCAGTTCAGCAACTTCATTCAGGCGAATAACATCCTCCTGACTGTTGACTAAAGATTCATACAATTTGCTGTAACGCTTAAGCGCGCGATGATAGGCACCATCTTCAGCGGTTAACTCATCCAGCCCTTCAAATCGCTTCAACCATTGCAGTTTTGCGGTTATTTGCGAGATGCCGGTCAGCAACCGTCGTTCACCAACCCCGTTCTCAATAAGTTGTTCCAACACAACCCGCACCATTTGCATACCGTCCGCCATTCCCTGTACCGCCCGGACACTGGGTTGGAAGTCCAGGCACGCTTCGTTGTGCTGCCAATGGCGCAAGCCCGATTCCAGCGACCGGTAAAGCGCCTGGCCCACATTTTGCTCAGAGTGGATTGGTACGTAGTGCATTTGTGTAAAAGGCTCCAGCAAGCTTTTTCCGGCCAGCAGATAGCCTCTTGCCGCTTTACTTAACGAGCCTACCCGCGCACCGGCTTTTTTCACCAGCTCCTGTGCCAGTCGATAAGCCTCTGTCAAGGAACCGCCCTGTAACTCCAGTTCAATCTCCGCTATTGGCTCTCGCTGCTCGCCCGACTCTATATATCCCTCATCAAGAACCATTTCGATAACACCTTCGCCGCTGGGAAGCCGCCAACGGGTTCGGGTGAAATCGGTAACGAACAAGGTGTCCAAATCACGCTGAATATCATAAACCGGAAAGTCCTCCGGCCATATTTCGTTATCAAACAAGGTTAAGTCGGGTTTGTCGCTATCAATGTCAATATTATACTCTGGCCTTTGGTGCATGCCGCCCATAACTCGACCAGCCAATTTCACTGTCTGCTCTTTATGATCTTTATCGCTACGTATCCGTAATCCAATATCGAACTGACGTAAACGTAAATCGGACGTGTCAAAATAAGCATTTTTGAGTTCAAACTGCTCTTTGCGGGGTTTTGCCTGATGAGAATCCGCCAACGACTGGCAGACTTCGAGCGCTTTTTCTCGCTGTTCTGGAGCAATCAGTAACTTGAGCTCAACTTCTTGTGACATAAATCGATTCCGATGCGTTTAATAAGTTAGATTAAAGGTACTGGCTTGGCGGCTAACGGTCAACAAACACGGGCATTTAGTTCACTTGACACCAAGGGTGAAAAGTTGCAACGTGAGATCCGACCATGAAGGGTCTTTACCCGCGCAAAAATAAGCTTATACTTGCGCCGATTCCCAACTTTGGGGAAGCACGCCGAGCTTCGGCCTGGCTACACAGGAGATGCTATGTTCAAAGCGAGTGAGGTGCTATCCAAACAGCATCAGGCTGAGGACTTAAAGTCCTTACAGCAGGCAATTACTGACAATTATATTGTTGATGAAGACGAATATATGCGTGAGCTGTTGCCGCTGGTTCCTGCCGATGATGATACGGTTAGCGCAGTAACCGAGCGCGCAGCTAAGTTAGTTGAGCAAGTGAGGGAACAGGCAGATAACGGCGTCGTCGACGCATTTCTGCAAGAGTACAGCCTAGATACCAAAGAAGGTATTATTTTAATGTGCCTTGCCGAGGCACTATTGCGAATTCCTGATGCTTATACAGCCGACGCGTTAATTCAAGATAAACTCTCCGGCGGAGACTGGCAGAAACATATGGGTCAGAGCGCGTCCTGGTTAGTTAACTCAGGTACCTGGGGGCTGGCACTGACAAACAGTGTGACAAACCCTACAGGCAAAGCCATGGAAACACCTCGTGGTGCTTTCCGTCGTCTTGTTCGCAAACTCGGTAAACCCATTATTCGCAAGGCAACCTATACCGCCATGCAAATTATGGGTAAGCAGTTCGTATTGGGACGTACCATTGAGGAAGCCTTGAAAGAAAGCCGTGATAACCGTGACAAGGGTTACACTCACGCTTACGATATGCTTGGCGAAGCCGCATTAACTATGAAGGATGCGGATTACTACAAGCAGCAGTACGTCAACTCAATCAAGACGATAACCAAAGAAGAGTTCAATAACCCGGATGCACCACGCCCGACAATTTCAATTAAATTGTCAGCCTTGCACCCTCGTTATGAAGCATCAAATCACGAACGTGTACTAACTGAGCTGGCCACCACTTTGACTGAACTGGTCAAGCTGGCCAAAGAAGCCGATGTTGGTGTGACCATTGATGCCGAAGAAGCCGATCGCCACGAGCTTTCAATGGAGCTGTTTGAGAAAGTCTACCGCAGCGGCGTCTGTAAAGGCTGGCCACGTTTTGGTTTGGTTGTACAGGCCTACTCGAAGCGTGCACTACCAACCTTGTGCTGGATAACCGCACTGGCAAAAGAGTGTGGCGATGAAATTCCTGTTCGTTTGGTAAAAGGGGCTTATTGGGATAACGAAATTAAGTGGACTCAGGAAAACGGTTTACTTGGTTATCCGGTATTTACTCGTAAGTCACACAGCGACATTTCATACCTGGCCTGTGCCCGTTACTTACTAAGTGACGACACTGACGGTGCCATTTATCCGCAATTCGCGACTCACAACGCGCAAACCTTTATGGCCATTCAACAAATGAATGAGACCCACCAGCGTAGAATTGAGTATCAGCGTTTGCACGGCATGGGTGATAGCTTATACGACACCATAATGGAGCAAAATCCAGGTATGGTGGTACGTATCTACGCACCAGTAGGCCCTCACAAAGATTTGTTGCCGTATTTAGTCCGCCGGCTTCTGGAGAACGGTGCTAACTCGTCGTTTGTCCACAAACTGCTAGATGCAGACACACCGGTCAATGACTTAGTCGAGCACCCGATGAAAACCGCGTCCGGCTACGAGAAGTACGCAAACAGCAAAATTCCACTTCCCTCAGAAATGTATGGGGATCGCACAAATTCATTAGGATTGAATATGAATATTCACTCACAAGCAGATGATTTTATTGCAGCGGTTCAACAGTACCGTGACAAACAATGGCAAGGCGGCCCCATCGTCGATGGGAAAACCATAGAAACCGACCACCACGTCAGTATTACCAGTCCTCAGGAAACCTCGAAGCAGGTTGGTAGTATCTACTGGGGTGATAAAAAACTCTCTGAACAGGCACTGAAAAGTGCGAACGCTGCCTACAAATCCTGGCGTAAGGTTCCTACCGACGAGCGAGCGGAATGTTTAGAGAAATTTGCCGACTTAATGGAAGCTAACCGCAACGAGCTTATCGCTCTGTGTTCTGTAGAAGCAGGAAAAGGCTTACAGGACGGGATCGACGAAGTTCGCGAGGCCGTTGATTTCTGTCGCTATTACGCCAATCAGGCGCGTGAACTCATGGGTGGCCCTATTCAGTTACCGGGTCCGACAGGCGAAGACAATGAGCTATTTGTTGAAGGTCGTGGAACTTTCATTTGTATTAGCCCATGGAACTTCCCTCTTGCCATTTTCGTCGGCCAGGTTGCAGCCGCTTTGGTTACCGGTAACTCAGTTATTGCTAAACCAGCAGAACAAACCGGTCTTATCGCATACCGCGCAGTGCAGCTGGCTTTAGAAGCAGGCATTCCGGGTAACGTATTGCACTTTATGCCAGGCAGTGGTGCCGAGGTCGGTAGCTATTTAACCAGCCAGGAAGACATTGGTGGCGTTTGCTTTACCGGTTCAACTTATACCGCTCAGGCCATTAACCGCGCACTAGCGGCACGTACTGGTCCAATTGTGCCATTGGTTGCTGAAACCGGCGGACAGAACGCCATGATGGTTGACTCTACCGCTCTGCCGGAACAGGTTGTCACCGATATCGTTGCCAGTGCCTTCCAGAGTGCGGGACAGCGTTGTTCAGCCCTGCGAGTTCTATTCGTACAGGATGATGTTGCTGATCGTGTTCTCGACTTACTACGTGGCGCTATGGAAGAGCTGCAAGTTGGTGACCCACTGCTGCATGAAACTGACGTTGGTCCGGTTATCGACGGTATTGCAAAAACTAACCTGGAACAGCACATATCAGATATCCAGCAGGCCGGCCGTCTGATTGCTCGCGCGCCACTGCCAGATTACGCTATGGGCGGCACCTTTGTTGCACCTACAGCGATTGAAATTGACAGTATCAGCCAGTTGGTAAAAGAAAACTTCGGTCCTATTCTGCACGTTATTCGTTTTAAAACCAGTGAGATTGACGAGGTTATTGAGAGTATTAATAACACAGGCTTCGGTTTAACTTTTGGTATTCACAGCCGTAACGAAACCTTTGCTCACGACGTGGCAAGCCGCATTGATGTAGGTAACGTGTACATTAACCGTAACCAGATAGGTGCGATTGTTGGCGTACAACCATTTGGTGGTCGCGGTATGTCAGGTACCGGACCGAAAGCCGGTGGTCCACACTACTTGACCCGCTTTATTACCGAAAAAACGCGTAGTGATAATATTACTGCCGTTGGTGGTAACGCCACCTTGTTGTCTCTGGACGATTAGAGACCAGCAAGAGACAAAAAAGCCAGCGAGAAATCGCTGGCTTTTTACTTTATTCTTCGTAACTTTTTAACTCAATCTGGTAATTTTCCAGTTGCTTTCTTAGGCTGTCATTTAAAACGACAATAATTTCCTGCCTGCGCCCTTTTTCATCCACAAAACTCAAACCGGCTAAATCCTTTTCATACTGCTGCAGTACAGGTGGGCTTTCTAACTGGTAAGTTCTGGGAGGTAAAATGAGGCGTTTTTCCGTTAACTCAAGATCATTATAAAACGCGGCTGGTTGCAATGGCCTGAATTTCACTACAATTGCCATAACAACAACCATGGTCAGCAGCGCGCCTGTAACAATAATCCACAAGGGAACCGCGTCACCAATATAAATTGCCATCCATATCGCTAAAAAGAAGCCGCCCCAGGCCTGGGGGCGGCGACTATCACGATAAAACGTCAGTGCATTGTTTTCTTTTTTTTCGTCTTTAGAATTCATCGTCACTATGTAAGTAAAGGCTTTCACTACCATCTTTTATCGCAGCTGCCAGGCTATGAATGCGAGGCAAAATGCGGGCAAAATAGAAACGTGCCGTTTTTGCTTTAGTTGCAAGGTATGGCTTGTCGCTTAATAGTGGCTCGGCGGCTATTGCCATTTTCAACCACAGGTAAGCGTAAGAAACATAGCCTACCAGATGCAGATACTCAACCGCCACACTGTTCACTAAGTTCTCATCACCAGCTGCTTTTTGCAGTACTTCCTCACTGACACCATTGAGGATATTTAGCGCCTGCTGCAATTGCTCACGCTGCTTTATCCATTCGCTGCCAGTAACCGTTTCATCCAGAAAGCTTTGAATCTCTTCATTAAATGGCTGCAGTAGCTGACCTTGTGAACCAAAAACTTTACGACCCAGCAAGTCCAGCGCCTGAATACCATTAGTGCCTTCGTATATTTGAGCTATACGGGTATCGCGAACCAATTGTTCCTGGCCCCATTCTCTGACATAACCGTGCCCGCCGAAAACCTGTTGGCCATGAATGGTCGACTCCAGTCCTGTGTCGGTTAAAAACGCTTTCGCAACAGGCGTCAATAACGCCACCATGGCATCGGCTTTTTGTCTAACCTGATCATCCCCGGCGTATTTTGAACGATCGAGCTGCTGCCCCACCCAGGTAGAAAACGCGCGACCACCTTCGGTCAGAGACTTCATGGTCAGCAACATACGGCGCACATCGCCATGCACTAAAATTGAGTCGGCTTCGGCTTGGTCGTTACGGGTTGCTTTTGCACCACGCCCCTGAATACGGTCTTTCGCGTACTCCAGAGCATTCTGATACGAACGTTCTGCTGCACCCAGCCCCTGAATACCAACGCCTAATCGCTCATAGTTCATCATGGTAAACATAGCCGGTAAACCGCGATGAGGCTCACCAACCAGCCAGGCCTTAGCTCCATCAAAGTTCATCACACAGGTTGCTGACGCGTGAATCCCCATTTTGTGTTCAATAGAACCGCAGCTAACATTGTTGCGTTCGGTCAGGTTACCCTGCTCGTCGGATAAAAACTTAGGCACCACAAACAACGATATACCTTTTGTACCCGCCGGTGCGTCAGGCAATTTAGCCAGCACCAGGTGGACAATATTGTCGGTTAAGTCATGCTCACCGCCGGTAATAAATATTTTGGTGCCGCTAAGCGAAAAACTGCCGTCTTGGGCAGGAATCGCCTTACTGCGAATAATGCCTAAATCCGTTCCGGCGTGAGGCTCAGTCAGACACATAGTGCCTGTCCATTCCCCCGAAACCATACGCGGTAAATAATGGTTCTTCAGCTCATCACTGCCATGCGAGTTAATTGCCATGATAGCGCCCGAGGTTAAGCCCGGGTAAAGAGAAAAGGCGATGTCCGCGCTGCAAAGCATTTCTTCGTACTGAGCAGATAAAGATTTCGGCAAACCCATGCCGCCAAAATCGGGATTTGCCGTTACACCAACCCAGCCACCTTCAGCCAGCTGGCGAAAGTTCTCTTTATAGCCTTTAGGTGTTGTCACCTCGCCGTCTTTAAACTTAACACCTTCTTCATCTGCTTCACGGGCTATGGGCGCAACCAAGTTTTCCGCAACTTTTGCACCTTCATCAAGAATAGCGCCAGCGGTTTCAACGTCCATCATGTCGGCAAGTTCCGGAGTCTGCTGCCAGTCATCAGCAACGCGGAATACATCATGCAAAACAAAATCCATGTCGTCGCGGGGAGCTCTGTAGTCAGCCATATCATTACCTCTTGTAGAAATTACAAAGCGTTCAAACTAATAATTTAAACGCCTGTTTAAACTGTATCGCACAAGAGTATGAATCCCTTCGCAGGATGTCAATAATTTCTATGGTTGCCAGTCTTCTAAAGCGGGCTGGGAGAATGCCTGTGAGTCTTTCACCAAAACCACCTTTTGCGGTTCTATTCGCAATATTGTCAGCTGATTTAACGCATCGCCCTCGTACAGTCGCTGGCCGTTCAGCTCAATCCACCGCTGAGATGCACTGGAGCGATACATATGGCTGTCGTAACTAAACGCAGGAACCTCTCGCTGAAACGAGCGCGAAAGTTCACTTAATGAAGGTATGACACTGGTATCGGCTCTATTATCATCGCTATTGCTGGTGTCGTTCACTGCCGCTTCGAAGCGCTGCAACAAGTCTGGCGAAACAGTAGAAAGATCCAGAGCCTGCCGCTGCGACCCCGCTTGTCCCGTTGGCTCCGATTCTGACAATTGCTGTTGACCAGCACTCTGTGTTACTTCAGGTTCTTCCTCCGGAACAGGTTCGGGTTCTGCTTCCCATTCAACCGATTCAATACTGGCGGTTTCTCCCCACCGGAAGCCTTCCGCTTCAGGACGTTCAGACTGGTTTGTTTCACCAAGCCAAACAGCTCCGGCAGAGCCCAGCACTGCGCCGAGAATAAGCACCAAAGGCCAAAGTAACCAACTCCAGCTACGGCTGTGTTTATCGTTAGCCATAAGCGAGGCATCAAGCACCGAGGTTTGTTTTAATAATGGCGACTGTTGCTGCTTTAATGCTTTTAATAAGGATGACATTATTTGCTCTCTTTACTCGCTTTTTTCATTCGCTTTCTTTACTCAATCTGGGCCCAAAGTCAGACGCGCGTGATGCCAGCCATGCCATTGTCGCTTCATCTAGTTTCCCGGTTACCTTTAGCCCCTGGCTTTTTTGCAGCTCTTTAAATTGCTCGTCCGATGACTTGCTTTGCCATTTAGAACCCAGGTGTTTTATCAGCTGTTCACGAACCCACTGTTGGTGTGCGTCGTCACTTTCAGCCAGCGGCTGTTGATACAAAATAAGGAAAGCCCCGTTCCAGCCATTAGTATCTATCGCCGTACCATCGGTTATTAAATCGGCGCTTTTATCTCGCCTATAAAGCAATGCCGGGTAATTAATGCTGCGCAGTTGCTGCAGGCTCTGGTTTAACTCAAGACAGACGAGATCATATTGTTCTATCCACTGACAAAAATCAGTATCTACCGGCGGTTCGGGCAAGCCCCAGACACTCGCCAACTCTGTTGCGGCCTGATACTGACTGCTGGACGTTGCGTCCAACGGTTTTTCCGTATCGTTAATCAGGGTGTAACTGCCAACCGCGCTGGCGACAAGAAGCAAAAAAGCCCCCGCCCAACGCCATAAAGCTGAGTGCGGCTGTCTATTCCGACTACCGGTAGTGCCATTCAGCTCAATATGCGCTTGCTGTATATGCCTTGGCAACACTTCGCTACTGGATTCCGTATAAGCTGCCAACAATGCCCGGTCACAATAAAGATTTAATAAGCGGGGAATACCCTGGGTTAACTGGTGTGCCTTCCTTCCTGCAGCAGCAGTAAACAAAGGCCGGTTTGCGCCAGCCACCTGCAGGCGGTAAGCAATGTAGCGTTGCGTGTCCTGCTCTGTCAGCGGCAAAATATGATAGCGGGCGGTAATACGCTGTGCCAGTTGACGAAGCTCCTGTCGGCGCAGTAAGTCCTGTAATTCCGGCTGACCAATTAAAATGACTCGAAGCAATTTACGATCATGAGTTTCTAAGTTGGTCAGTAACCTCAGCTGTTCCAGAACCTGTGGTCGCAAATGCTGAGCTTCATCAATGAGCACCACACATTGGCGGCCATCATCATTAGCTTTCAGAAAAAACTGGCTGAGCTTATCGGTCAGTGTTTTACGGGTCGCAGAGCGCTTTTGATAACGAATACCAAACTCATCGCACAGGCTGGCAAGCAGTTCATCTTCATTCAACATAGGGTTGAGGATGAACGCCGTTTCCGTTGACTCGGGCAACTGCTCCAGTAACGCTCTGGATACCGTGGTTTTACCTGTGCCCACTTCCCCGGTTAACAGAATAAAACCACCGCTGCCTTGTAGCCCCTGTGTAAGATGCGCCAAAGCCTCCTGATGCCGTTCACTCAGGTAAAGGTAATTTGGGTCCGGGGCAATGGAGAAAGGCTCTGCCTGAAGACCAAAATAGTTCTGATACATATCGGCCCGCTACTGTGCTGATAATATTATTTGTTCAACAGTGTAACGACTTGCTTGCACATCGACCAGTGATTCGACATGATCATGCCAAACAAAGTTGAGGTGAACAGTGGACGTATACTTAGTTGGTGGCGCAGTACGCGATAAACTTCTGAAATTACCAGTACACGAACGCGACTGGGTAGTGGTCGGTGCCCGTGCAGAAGACTTGCTGAAACAGGGGTTTCTGCAAGTTGGTAAAGACTTCCCGGTGTTCCTGCACCCCAGTACCCGCGAAGAATACGCACTGGCCCGGACTGAACGAAAATCCGGCAAAGGGCACACCAGCTTTGACGTGTTCGCCTCTCCCGATGTGACTCTGGAAGATGATTTAGCCCGCCGGGATTTAACCATTAACGCCATTGCGCAAAGCGAGGACGGTGAAATAGTCGATCCATACAATGGCGTGCAAGATATTAAAGCGCGCAAGTTACGCCATGTTTCTGAGGCTTTTACTGAGGATCCGCTAAGGGTATTAAGAGTGGCGCGCTTTGCCGCACGTTTTGCCCACTTAGGTTTTACCGTCGCCGAAGAGACTCAGCAAATGCTGCAGGAAATGTCAGCCAGTCAGGAACTTAGTCACTTAGTCCCGGAAAGGGTCTGGCGCGAATGGGAAAAGTCGCTGGTAACCCCAACGCCAACCGTTTTTTTAACTCTACTTAAAGACATACAAGCGCTTTCTCAGGTGTTGCCGGGAATAACCGCCGATGATTCACAATTGCAGCGTTTGCGAAGAACATCGGCTTATTCAGATTCAGCGACACTGCGATTTGCCAGCTTATTTATAAAGCAAGCAACCCCTGAGAGCCTGAAGCAGTTTTGCAGACAGCTGGCCATACCGAATCATTACCGTGACGGCGCTTTGCTGGCTAGAAATCATGAAGATTTCATTACCGCACCGGAGTTACCCGAAAAAGCCCAACTGGCTGCAATACTAAAACAAATAGACTACTGGCGCCGACCGAAAAAGCTGGAGCAGTTACTGCAATTAAGGCAAGCTGAATATAGTGAATCTAAGCAACAACAAAGTGTCGCTGATCAGCATAAAAAATTACGTCTGGGCGCAGAAACAGCCGCAGCACTTAACGCTGAGACTTTGCAGCAGCAAGGTTTTACCGGTAAAGCCCTGGGCGATGCCTTACGCGAACAGCGTGAGCAGATACTGGTTGAGGCATTGAATTAACCTTCCAGCCAATGAGTGTCGCTAATTGGCTCTAATTGTTGCGGTGAGTCTTTATGGGTTTGCTGGTATTGCTCCCACAACTGCTCATAACTCACATTTAAAAGCGGATGCAAGTGGTGCCCGGCTATTTCAGCCAGCGGCCAGAGCACAAACGCATTTTCAAGAATTTCGCCACGGGGCAACTGCGGTTGTTGCTCCCGAATAACGTCATCATACAATAAGACATCAATGTCTAATGTTCGCGGGCTGAACTTAGCACTGCCCGGAATCCGTCCGTTTTCCTGCTCAATGCGCTTACATTCAGCCAGAACTTCGGTAACAGAAAGGTTGGTTATTACCTCCACCACCAGATTGTAAAAATCACTTCCGGAAAACCCCACCGAGGCACTGCGAAAAATTCTTGAGCGTTGTTGCCAGTCAAAGCTCTTTGCAATGGCTTTCAGCCCTGCCCGAATATGTTTTTCACGATCCGTATTAGAGCCTATTCCGAGAAAAACTTGCGCCACAACTTATCCTCTTACCCAAAGGGGCTGTCAAAAACACTTCGGCGAACGCTTACAGCGACCGTTTTAGCATTAGGCACAGCTCCCGGTTTAGCCACCCGCACTTCAACGTTCTGCACGCCAAATTCATTCAAAATGAGGCTGGCAACGCCTTCAGCAACCGTTTCTATCAACTGACGCGGCTTTTCCGCTACCCAGGCAGACACCCGCTCGCTCACCAGTGCATAATCTAAAGCGTCGTCAATATTGTCAGTAGTTGCCGCGCGCTGGTTATCCCAGCTCATCTGAATATCCAGCACCAACTGCTGCTTTTTTTCTTTTTCCCAGTCATAGACACCAATGATGGTCTCTACGCTTAAGCCTTCAATGCTAACGACATCAATATCTGCTTGTTCCATTTGTGTTAACCCGTGGTAATTGCCCAAAAAACCGCTTATTCTAGGGGCATTGACTTTTAATCGCAGTCTACCTTAACCAACGAGGGATTCGTACCCCATGACAGCGCTTACTTTACTGATGATACTTTTAGCCTACCTTCTGGGCTCTATCAGTAGCGCTGTGGTTATCTGTCGGCTTTGGGGCTTACCTGACCCGCGCAAAGAAGGCTCAGGCAACCCCGGAACAACCAATGTTTACCGGGTTGGCGGAAAAATCCCTGCTTTATTAACTCTTTGGTTTGATGTTTTAAAAGGTATGGTTCCGGTGTGGGGCTCTTACTTTCTCGGCATTGAGCCGTTTTTCCTTGGGCTAATTGCCGTTGCAGCCTGCCTCGGCCATATTTTCCCGCTTTACTTCCATTTTCGTGGCGGTAAAGCCGTTGCTACCGCTTTAGGTGCAATGTTCCCGGTGGCCTGGGAAATGGCTTTGTTGCTTATTGCCACCTGGTTACTGGTTTTCCGTATCAGCCGGGTATCTTCTTTAGCGGCTTTAGTAACCGTCTGTCTGGCACCCTTTTATGCCTATTGGATAAAACCCCAATACACAGTCCCGGTTATTATGATTTCGCTATTAATCCTCTGGCGTCACCAGGCCAATATTCTACGCTTGTCCTCGGGCGAAGAAAAAGCCTTTAAACGGCGTCGCTAATATTCACCATGGGTTTCAAATCTGTCATCGGCCATCTCGGATGGGTTTTCACTGCCAATGACTCACGTTCCCCTGCTTCTAAACGCAGAGCGCCCGCTAAGGCGATCATCGCACCGTTATCAGTGCAAAATTCCGTGCGCGGGTAAAACACCTGACCCTTCTTTTTTTCTAATAAAGCTTCAAGTTTTGCGCGTAAATGCTTATTGGCACTGACCCCACCGGCAACGACCAAACGCTTGTAGCCGGTTTCTTTTAGCGCCCGGCGACATTTAATCACCAAGGTATCAACCACCGCATCTTCAAATGCCCGCGCAATATCCGCCAGGGTCTGCTCATCACTGTCATTAGCGGCCAGAGTATTAGCCGCAGAAGTTTTCAAACCACTGAAAGAAAAATTAAGGCCTGGTCTGTCTGTCATTGGTCTGGGAAAGGTAAAACGATCGCTGTTGCCCTGTTCCGCCAGAGCAGCCAATCGCGGCCCCCCGGGATAATCAAGCCCCATTAGCTTAGCTGTTTTATCAAAAGCCTCGCCTGCGGCGTCGTCTACTGATTCGCCCAGCAAATGATAATCGCCTATACCTTTTACTTGAACCAGTTGAGTATGCCCGCCGGAAACCAACAAGGCGACAAAAGGAAATTCGGGCTGGTTTTCTTCCAGCATAGGCGCCAGCAAATGGCCTTCCATATGATGAACTCCAACCGCGGGTAAATTCCATCCAAAAGCCAGACTACGACCAATACAAGCACCAACTAACAGAGCACCAACCAGCCCAGGCCCCATGGTATAAGCAATACCATCCAGTTGCTGATGCGAAATCCCGGCCTCTTTGAGCGCAGCTTTAATCAACGGTAAGGTCTTGCGCACGTGGTCACGAGATGCCAGCTCGGGCACTACGCCGCCGTAGTCGGCATGCAGTTTCACCTGCGAGTACAACTGGTGGGCTAATAAGCCTTTCTCGGTGTCGTACACCGCAACACCCGTTTCATCACAAGACGTTTCAATACCCAATACCCGCATAATACTAACCAATTCTGCTATTTACCGACAATTGACGCTATTTTACCTGATTTTTATTCGCATGACTCGCCTTACAGGAAAAGTTATGCCACTTTATGAAAACATAAAAACAACAAAGGCTTTAGCATGAGACAACTCGTTGCATTTCTATTTATTCTGACCTTGTCGGCCTGTCAGATATCACCAACGGAGCAGGACAAGTTTTCCTGGCAGGACGCCTCTGTTATTGAGTTGCAAAATGCCATGACCAATGGTGATTTAAGTGCCGAACAACTCACACAATATTACCTGCAACGCATTAATAGTCATAACCGTCAGGGGGCGAACTTAAGAGCGGTAAACAGCGTCAACGAAAATGCTCTGACCGATGCCAGACGGCTTGATGAAGAACGCGAACAAGGTAAGGTTCGCGGTCCATTACACGGTATTCCGGTTCTTTTAAAAGACAACATCGATACCGCTGACGGCATGGCAAATACAGGGGGGTCATTACTGTTCGCAGAAAACTACCCGGAAGATGATGCTTTTCTTGTAACGCAATTACGCGATGCTGGTGCCATTATTTTAGGTAAAGCCAACTTAAGTGAATGGGCGAATTTTCGCTCGACCCGTTCCAGTTCGGGCTGGAGCGCTATTGGCGGTCAGGCGGTCAATCCGTATGACAGAACTCGTTCCACTTGTGGCTCCAGTGCAGGCTCAGCATCCGCTGTTGCCGCCGATTTAGTTGCACTTGCGGTAGGTACCGAAACCGATGGCTCGCTAACCTGTCCGGCCGCTGTTAATGGCATTGTTACCATCAAGCCAACGCTGGGCCTTATCAGTCGCGATGGCATTATTCCTATTTCTCATAGTCAGGATACTGCAGGCCCAATGGCTCGTAGCGTAGCCGGAGCCACCTTAATGCTGGATGCGATGCAAGCTTACGATCCGGATGACCCCGCTGGCTATCGTACCGAAACGAATTTTGCCTCGCATTTAAAAGCAGACGGACTCGAAGGTAAGCGTATTGGTGTCGTTCGTAACTTAATGGGTTACAACAACTTGCTTGACGAACAGTTCGAGCAACAGCTCTCAATTATGGAAGCTCAGGGAGCTGAAATTATTAACGTTGAGATGACAACCTACGGAGAATACGGCGGCGATGAATTTACCGTGCTGCTGTATGAGTTTAAACAGGATATGGCAGCTTATCTGAAAAGCACGAATCTGCCCTTTAACAATTTAAGTGACATGATAGCGGCAAATAATGAATTGCCTGAGCAGGAGTTGTCACTATTTGGTCAGGAGCTTTTTGAAATGGCCGAGGCTCAGGATGACGAAGCCGCTTATAAGAAAGCATTGGCCAAAAGCAAAAAGCTGGCAGGTAAAGAAGGCATCGATGCCATGCTTCAGGAGAACAATATCGACTTACTAATAGCTCCGACAACAAGCCCTGCCTGGAAAATCGATCACGTACTTGGCGACAACTATTCAGGCTCAGCCAGTTCACCGGCGGCCGTTGCCGGATACCCGCACATATCAGTGCCTATGGGTTATATCCAAATTGGAGACGAACCCGCCCTGCCGGTCGGTATCAGTTTCTTTGGTGCTGCACGCTCTGAGGCCACGCTCATAGAAGCGGCATTCGCCTACGAACAGGCGACAAAACACCGTAAACCGCCTAATCTGGTTGTAACTGACTAAGGTTGAGTTTACGAGTATCGAGCGGCCGGCCGTCGACATCGCGGAGTGTTAGTTCCAGCTCCGGCTGCTCTTTCCAAATAACTTCAATTTGACCGTAACGGCTTTCAGCATAAGCCTCACCGTCGCGATAACTAGATGAGTAAGGCGTTTCACCATCAAAGTTAATGGACCCAGGCGTCACCTGCCAGAGTGGATAAGGCAGGAATTCATCTGACTTAGCGAACTCACCGAACAAGCGGTCACCGCTCGCCAGCAATAAACCTGAAGGTTTCAGTTCCGTTAACAACTCTTTTAAACGGTTTTGTTCGCGCAAGTAAAGTGCCCAGCTATCATAGCCATTGGCAGGAGCTATTACCGGTGTCGCGCTCATAATAATGCGGACTTCGGCAGGCTGTTGTAATTGCTCTGCAAGCCACTGCCATTGCTCATCACCCAGCAAATCGCCCGTATTATTCGACTGATAAGGACCTAAATCAGCATTAAAGCGGCGAGTCTGACGCTCTACCCAGCCCACCTGACTCAGTGGGTCACGGTTCCAGCGACCGTCCAGAACAATAACCTGCACACGTTGCGGTTCATTCCCAAAAATTACGCTCTTTGCAATACCATGACTTTGAAACAGCCGTTCCGAGGTTGCCGGCTCACGCCAGAAGGTAAGAAAGTGGTTGCGGACGGCATAGCGATTCGGGTTATTTTTTCCGCTCTTGCCATCCAGACTGTAATCGTTGCGGTTCCAGACCGACATAACCGCAGAGTTGCGTCGCAGAACCCGTGGCCCGCGGTAACGGTTAAACACCTCATAGGCATCCAGTAAGTCGTCCATGTCGCCGGCGTTCTCATCGATAGTATCACCCAGGAACACAAAGACTTCAGGCTGCGCATGATTAATCGCATCCCAGACTTCCTGTCGCTTGGTATGGTCAATGCAACAGCCAAAAGCCACTCGTGTTGTCTGCTGTGCGGGCGCACTAAACGCCGCAGCCAACAGCAGAAGCAGCCAAACGCTCCGTATTAGCATTAGAAATCCTCTTTAGTCACCGCACAGCGGCGTGCCTCTTCTGCCTCTATATCGCCACGAGCCAGTAATTTCTTGAGTGCCTGATCTAATGTTTGCATGCCCCGCTCTGCTCCAGTTTGAATAGAGGAGTACATTTGCGCCACTTTGTCTTCTCGAATCAAGTTTTTAATAGCCGGCGATGACAGCATAATTTCATGTGCGGCAACACGACCACCGCCAACTCGTTTTAGCAAGCTCTGCGAGATAACCGCACGTAAAGATTCTGACAGCATGGAGCGGATCATCGGTTTATCATCGCCCGGAAATACGTCAATAATGCGGTCGATAGTTTTAGGTGCAGAGGTTGTATGCAAGGTACCTAAAACTAAATGCCCGGTTTCGGCTGCCGTCATAGCTAAACGGATGGTTTCTAAATCGCGCATTTCCCCCACCAGAATCACATCAGGGTCTTCACGCAGTGCTGAGCGCAGGGCCGCACTGAAACTGCGAGTGTCCCGATGAACTTCACGCTGGCTGACCAGGCTTTTTTGATTGTCGTGAACAAACTCTATGGGGTCTTCAATGGTTAAAATATGCAACGAGCGGTTTTGATTCAAATAATTAACCATTGCCGCCAATGTGGTTGATTTACCCGAGCCAGTCGGTCCGGTTACTAACACTAAACCCCGGTTAGCACTGACAATGTCCTTAAATATCTCCGGAGCATCCAGTTGCTCTAAAGTGGTGACTTCGGCAGGTATCATACGAAAAGCGGCGGCAATGCCTTTGCGCTGGGTAAACACGTTGGCACGGAAACGCGCAACGCCTTCTATTTCAAAGGAAAAATCACACTCAAATTTTTCCTCGAACTCCTGCCACTGGCCTTTGGTCATCACCTCAAACAACATGTCTTTCAGCTCATCCGGCTGATGCTCGGGTTGATTTAATGGCCGAATGTCCCCATCCACTCTAATCATAGGAACACTGCCGGAAGACAGATGTAAGTCCGAGGCATTTTGTTTCACACTAAAGGCCAGTAATTCGTTAACATTCATATATCTTATTCCTGAATCAGTGAGATGACGGTGGCAATGACAACTAAGGTAGCAGAAAAGATAACAAATAATCTTGCGGAAATACGTCAGCAATTGCAGATTTTAGCCGAAGAGTCGCAACATGGGCAGTCAGTGAAACTGCTAGCCGTGAGTAAAAAACACTCTTTGGATGCAATAAAAGCCGCAATCGCCGCCGGGCAAATGCATTTCGGCGAAAACTACGTTCAGGAAGCGGTTGATAAAATCACCCAGCTAAAAGAACACATACCCGACCCGGTCCAGTGGCACTTTATTGGACCGATTCAGTCCAATAAGACAAAAGATATTGCTCAGAACTTTGACTGGGTACAAAGCGTGGAGCGGGAAAAAATAGCTCGCCGCCTGAATGAACAGCGCCCAGACAGTCTCGAGCAACTCAACATTTTACTACAGGTGAATATTGACGACGATGACAACAAGTCGGGTCTGGCG
Source organism: Idiomarina sp. ST20R2A10 (assembly GCF_051842345.1). Taxonomy (NCBI): domain Bacteria; kingdom Pseudomonadati; phylum Pseudomonadota; class Gammaproteobacteria; order Alteromonadales; family Idiomarinaceae; genus Idiomarina; species Idiomarina sp. ST20R2A10. Next base: position 31,106 of record NZ_JBNIEY010000002.1, read on the forward strand.
CCAGAGCAAGTTAAAGAATTAGCTGAGTATGTGATGAGTTGCTCAAAGCTTAAATTACGCGGCTTAATGACCATACTCAAAGCAGGAACAACGGAAGAGCAACGCAAGCAAAGTTTTCAGCACATGTTTCGCCTTTATGAGCAACTGCAACAAACCTGTGGCGAGCAAATTGATACCTTATCCATGGGGATGTCGGGTGATATGCGACAAGCGGTGCTTGAGGGTGCTAACATGGTACGTATTGGAACAGCAATTTTTGGAGAACGGGAGTCCTAATGAACGACATTCGGAATATTGCCTTCATTGGCGCAGGAAATATGACACAAAGCATTGTCGGCGGTATGTGCAAAAGCGGTTACCCTGCTGACAAAGTCTGGGTCAGTAACCCCAGCGATGCCAAATTAGAAAAAATGAAATCGGAGCTGGGCGTCAATACCAGTAACGATAATCTGGAAGTGGTGAATAACGCTGACGCTATTGTACTGTCGGTTAAGCCTCAGTTAATGGCGGAAGTTTGCGCTCACTTACGTGAAAACGTTCACGACCTGACAGACAAATTAATAATTACCATTGCCGCCGGTATTCGTATTCCTAAATATCGCGAGTATTTAGGCGAAAACATCCGTATTATCCGGGTTATGCCAAATACGCCGTCACTGGTAGGTCAGGGCATGTCAGGTTTAGTTACTGACGATTCCGTTGACGAAGCCGATAAAAACTTTGTAACCGAAGCCTTTAATGGCGTAGGTGAAACACTCTGGGTTAGTGACGAAGATCAGCTCGATATTCTTGGCGCCGTAGCAGGCAGTGGGCCAGCTTACTTTTTCGAGTTTATGGACAGCTTGGCAAAAGCTGCAACCGAGCTTGGTTTTGATGCCGAGAAAGCGCGCGCTATGGTTCAGCAAACCTGCTTAGGTGCAGCTCAAATGGCCAAAGAAAGTGAGTTATCATTGGAAGACTTGCGCAAACAAGTCACCAGTAAAGGCGGCTCAACAGCAAAAGGTGTTGAAGCCTACCAAGACTCTGACTTACACGGCATTTCGGAAAAAGCGGTAAAAGCTGCGGTTAACCGTAATCAGGAAATGGCGAAACTCTTTTAGGAGTCACTATGAATAACGCCCTTACATTTTTAGTCGCAACCATAATTGACCTGTATTTGGTCATCGTACTTTTGCGACTCTGGATGCAGTTAACTCAAGCTGATTTTTATAACCCGGTCAGCCAGTTTGTTTATAAGGCAACCCAGCCTGTCGTGGGCCCGCTGCGCAGCTTTATGCCAATGCTGGGCAAGCTGGACACAGCCAGCTTAATTTTTGCGTTAGCATTAGGCATGCTAAAAGTAGCGGCGCTGGTCTGGCTTAACAACTTAGTTGTTGACCCGCTGGTGATTGTTATTCAGGGAATATTAACGGCTGTAAGCAGTTTGCTGTCAATGTTGTTCTGGGTACTGGTTATTCGGGCAATACTCAGCTGGTTCTCACAGGGGTACAACCCGGTAGAAGCCATGTTGCACCAAATTACAGAGCCGTTATTAGCGCCTGTACGTAAAATTCTTCCTCCAATTGGAGGCTTAGATTTATCGGTACTGGTTGTCATTATTGGACTGCAGTTTTTACGCATATTAATTGGTGTTTAATGCTACTGGTGGAGGAAAAGTGATGAGTAAAACATTCTTTGTTAAAACAGTAATGGTCGTTTCTTTAATATTTTCAGGCTTTGTTATGGCTGAACAGAAAGAGACACTAGGCGACTGGGATGTTCACTACAGCGCTTTTAACTCCACCTCTTTATCTCCCGCTATTGCGACGCAATACAACTTAACCCGCAGCGCATCGAAAGGCGTGCTCAATATTGCGGTATTGGATAAAAAGACTCAAAAAGCGCAAACACCCGGGGTAACCGGGCAAGTGGTTAATCCGCTGGGACAAATACAGGAGCTCGACTTTCAACAGGTAACTGAAGGTGATGCCAGTTATTACCTGGCTCAGTTTGAGCACTCTAATGCCGAAACCCTGCGTTTCACCATCCAGGTTGGTGAGCAGCAGTTTAAATTTAACCAGGAGTTCTGGTTAAACGATTAGCTTTAAACCGGCTTAACGCCTATTGACTGAATATCACCTTTATCACTGATTTTCCTTACCGTCAGAATGACATCGCCCAAACGTATATTGTCACCAATAACAACGCGGCGATGGAATTTCTGCGAGAAGTAATCAGCGATTGTCGTACTCAGTAGAGCATCGTCCAGATTACCCAGAGGATAAAAGCTCCCGACATCAGCCAGCGTCAGGTCGCCTCGTAAAGTAAAGTCGCCAAAGAAGTCTTTCTCGGATACTTTTAAGCCCTTACCACCTGATGCGAGAATTCTGCTCACTTCATCAATATCGTTTACCGTCGCGGCGACCAGTAGGCCATCACCCTCTTCCACCATAGGCTGAGTTTCTGGCTGTAACCATTCACCATCGCGAATTAACCCAACGAAGGTAGCCGGAGCCGTTAGTTTTAGCTCCTTCCAGGTATGGTCACAAGCTGGCGAGTTTTTGTCGATTTGATAAAGCCAGACTTCTAACGCTTCCTTACTGGGCACTGAGGACAGCGGCATACGCTGCTGAGGTTTAGCTTTTAACGGCACCTCAAGCCCTAACCAACGCGCTACCGGTGCAATACTCCACCCCTGGATAATGAGTGAGATCATGACCACAACAAAAGCAATATCAAAATACAGTTCTTGATCAGGTACGCCACTTAGCCAGGGGAATAGCGCCAGTATAATAGGAACAGCACCTCTTAAACCCACCCAGCTGATAAACACCTGTTCACGCCAGGGAAAACTGAACGGCAGTAAGCTAACAACGACAGCTAACGGGCGGGCAATAAAAATTAAAGTAAAGGCAATACCAATGGCTACCGGCGCATTAGCCATTAAATGAGAAGGAACAACCAATAACCCCAGAATAAGGAACATAGCTATCTGACTAAGCCAGGCCAGCCCATCCTGCACTTGCAGTATATGCACGAGTTGGGGTAGCCGCGCATTGCCAATAACAAAGCCCATTAAATAGACCGCCAGAAACCCACTGGCATGAAGTTTTGCTGTTAACGCATAAATGGAAATAGCGCAGGCTACTGCTAGCAATGGAAAAAAGCTGAAACTAAGAGGCAACTTACGCGCCGCAATAATGAATAACCGACCACCTAGCCAACCTATGGTAAGGCCGCCAATTAGCTGCCAGATGACATCAAGACCTACCCAGTACCAGTCAGGGAAGCTGCCGCTGGCTACGGCACCGGTCATGGTTAAAGTCAGAATAACGGCCATGGGGTCGTTACTGCCCGACTCTATTTCAAGGGTTGATGCGACCCGCTCTTTAATCTGCAACCCGCGGGACTGAAAGATACCAAACACCGCGGCGGCATCTGTTGAACTTAGTATGGCTCCCATTAGTAAAGCCGCAGGCCAGGGTAAACCAAACCAATATACCGCGGCGGAAGCCACCAGAGTACAGGTTAACGCAACACCTATAGTTGCCAGGCTAATAGCGGGCCAGAGGGCTACCCGAAAACGCTCAGGGTGCGTTCGCATCCCACCATCAAACAGGATAATAACCAAAGCTGCAGAGCCAATAAAAAACGCGATATCCGGATTGTTAAATTCGACACCTAATACACCTTGCTCACCCGCTAACATGCCAATTAACAAAAAGGTCAGCAGTACAGGTGCACCCAGCCGGTTGGATGCTACAGCGGCTAAAATGCTGACAACCAGCAGCAAGCCACACAATAAAATCAAGGTGTTAGCCGAATCCAAATAGAATCTCCTTATCTTTGTCTCTGCTTGTTCATCATAGCAGGTTTCACTTGGAGGCTAATGTTAGATTTCAAATCACGTTAAAACCCTTTATCCTGTGCCTCTTGATAATTAAGGTACAGGTTCGCTTATGATGTCACAAAACACCTTAGTGCTGGCTACCGGCAACGCAGGAAAAGTTGCAGAGTTGCGTCACATGTTAAGTCAGACACATGCCACGGCCGACTGGCAAGTTCGCCCGCAGTCAGAGTGGGACTTCGCTGAGGCCGATGAAACCGGCACCACTTTTGTCGAAAATGCCATTATAAAAGCGCGCCACGCATGCCAGCAAACGGGGTTACCTGCTATTGCTGATGATTCAGGTCTGGCCGTTACCGCTTTAAATGGCGCTCCGGGCGTTTACTCGGCCCGCTACGCTGGCGGCAATGCCACCGACTCTGACAATATCAATAAACTACTGAAAGCCTTAGAGGGCGTTGGAGAAAGCCAGCGTCAGGCCAGTTTTCATTGCGTACTGGTTTATATGCAAAGTGCGGAAGATCCGACACCAATCATCTGTCAGGGCCGCTGGGATGGACACATATTAACTCACCCGGTTGGAGAAGAAGGTTTCGGCTACGACCCTGTGTTCTGGGTTAAGGAAAAAAAATGTTCCGCAGCGCAGTTAAGCAAAACAGAAAAACAAGCACTCAGCCACCGCGGACAAGCTTTGAAGCAACTGCTGGAGCAGCTGGCTAAATGACTTCTCCTCTGACGCTTCCGCCGTTATCGCTGTATATACACATTCCTTGGTGTATTCAAAAATGCCCTTATTGTGATTTTAACTCACATAAACTGACCGGAGATGTACCTGAAGCAAGCTACGTCGGCCGTCTTTTAGAAGACTTACGAGCCGACATTGACTGGGTTCAGGGTCGGGAAATTCAGTCAATATTTATCGGCGGGGGGACGCCGAGTGTATTGTCTGCAAAAGCAATACAGCAGTTAATGGACGGCGTTCGTTCAATAGTCGCACTAAGTCCCGATTGCGAAGTGACTATGGAAGCCAACCCGGGAACCTTTGAGACCGAGAAGTTCTCTGCATTCGTGGCCGCAGGCATCAACCGCTTGTCTATCGGTGTTCAGAGCTTACAGGAACATCAGTTACAACGCCTGGGGCGTATTCACAACCCGCAACAGGCAAAGGATGCGGCTGCGCACGCAAGTGAATTACCGCTATCCAGTTTCAATCTCGACCTTATGCATGGTTTACCGGATCAAACCGTAGAAATGGCATTAGACGACCTACGTCAGGTCATTGCCCTGAACCCGCCGCATATCTCCTGGTATCAGTTGACTATTGAGCCTAACACGCTGTTTGCGAGCCAACCTCCGGAACTACCGGACGACGATACACTGTGGGAAATTTACCAGCAGGGCCATAAACTTCTGGAGGCTGCGGGTTATTCTCAGTACGAAGTGAGCGCTTACGCTAAACCCGGCCATCAAAGCAGGCACAACCGTAACTACTGGCAATATGGCGACTATTTAGGTATTGGTTGCGGAGCCCACAGCAAAGTCACTCTGCCTCAACAAAATAAAATTCTGCGTTGCGAAAAAGTGAAGCACCCCAAAGGCTATTTAGATTTAACCAAGCCTCTGCGCTATCAATTAAAAGAAGTTGCAGTAGAAGACCGCTTGTTTGAATTTTTCATGAACCAATTCCGCTTACTTGAGCCGGTTAGTAAAAGTAACTTTGAACAAACCACAGCTCTTTCTGCAGAGCTAGCCTCAAAGCAGTTAACGGAAGCGAAAACTCTGGAGCTTGTAACGGAAGATGAGCTTAACTGGCAACTAACTCAACGCGGTCACAGATTTCTAAACTCGGTTCTGGATACGCTTCTGGATTAACCCAGAAGCGTGGCAGATTAATTGGTTTTAAACTGAAGATCCCAAACGCCATGGCCTTTCCCTTCGCCCCGGCGTTCAAACTTAGTTTTTGGGCGGTTCTCAGGACGTGGTACGTAGTCACCTGAAGACGACAAATTGGTTAACCGGGGTTCGTCATTCAGAACCTCCAGCATATGCTCTGCGTAATTTTCCCAGTCTGTTGCAAGATGAATAACTCCGCCAGTCTCAATTTTCTGAATTAATAATTGCACAAACTCGGGCTGTACAATGCGGCGTTTATGGTGACGCTTCTTGTGCCAGGGGTCGGGAAAGAAAATTTGAACACAGTTCAAACTGTTATCCGGAATGCATTGTTTTAATACTTCGACCGCGTCTTCATGAAACACCCGAAAGTTTTTCACCCCAGCTTCCTCTGCCGCCATAAGGCATGCACCTACACCGGGTTCATGCACTTCTATACCAATAAAGTCACGTTCTGGGGCGTTAGCTGCCATCTCAACTAGTGAATGCCCCATACCAAAACCAATTTCCAGCGTTACCGGGGCTTCACGGCCGAAGACCATAGCAAGATCCAGTCGTCCATTTTCCAGCGTTAACCCAACGGTTGGCCATAGACGTTCAATAGCCGCCGCCTGGCCTTTGGTCAGTCTTCCTTCTCTTTTCACAAAGCTGCGCACTGTTCTAACATATTTTCCCGCAGCAGCTGCTTCTTCGGCACTTTTAAAATGGCTCATGACTTTCCTGAAAATTAATGACTTAGCGAATACCAAAAAAACAGGCCTGAAAAATCAGGCCTGTTTAGAGTAGAGCTATTATCGCTATTTCAAGCAATCAATACAATCGGTATTAACGAGTTTTAGGTACCCGGTTTACGACTTTCAATGTTGCTTCTATGCGACGGTTTGTCTGACGATCAGCGGCGCTGTTCTCGCGAACTTTCGGTTGAGATTCACCGTGACCTTTGAAGTCAACGCGGCTTTTCTCAATACCGTGTTGCTTAACAAGTGCATTGGCAACAGCTTCTGCGCGACGTTCAGACAACCACTGGTTATATTTCGCTTCGCCCGTGCTGTCCGTATGTCCGTGAATAGTGATATCCAACTGTGGATGCTCTTTCATGAACTCCGCCATATCTTTAATATCTGACCGTTCACCACTGCGGATGTTCGAAGAGTTTAAGTCAAACTCCACCAGCAACTCTTCAGTTATAGTCTCGTTTTCATAAAGAATACAGCCGGTCTCATCTACTGAGTAATTTTTAGGTGTATTGGCACATTTGTCTTTTGAATCAACAACGCCGTCACCATCAGAATCTACAGGTTTAGACTCCGGCTCAGGTGCCGCTTGTTGAGGTTCAGGACGTGGCTCTGGACGTGTTCTAGGTTCAGGGCTGGTATCGCGACCACCAAAGAACCATTGCAGACCAACGTTTGCGAACATTTCGGTGTAGTCTTCTTCCCAACCACGCTGAGCACCACCTTCCACACGCCATGCCAGATTATCGGTAATAAAGCTACGATGACCAAGCGTGACTCGTGCAGCAACATCCGTGACATCGCCAATTTCAGTATTGTTCACACCTAAACCAGCATAAAAGTTGTTGTTGAAGTGGTATAGCGCATCAACACCGTAGCTGTCGCCATATGCATCGCCTGCACCAACCAGGTCGGCTTCCATGTAGTCATAATAAATACGGGCTTCCCATGCCTCGGTAAACATCATGCCGGCTTCAACACCCGAAGTAATGGTTTTGAAACCGTCATCAACAGAGAATACTTGCCCATTCTTTACCGCAACGCGATCGTCGTCGGCAGAAAAAGCCCCCAAGCGTGCGCCCAGATAAAAGTCGTTTTGCTCAACCTCGGTCTGCTGCGCAAAAACTGGAGCGGTTAATCCAGCGGTTAGCAAAGATATAGTGATTAAATTTAAGGTTTTCATTGCAAAGCTCCTTTTAATTGCAATAACAATCATGCTCGGAATATGAGACACTGTGTATGACATAAAGACTAGTACATTTTTTGAATAAGTCATTTTTATTTGCAGAGATTTACAGTTGACTCAGACATTCAGCTCACAGGTTCTCAATTGGTTTCAGCAATACGGGCGCAAGCATCTGCCATGGCAGAAAAACGTCACGCCCTATCGCGTCTGGGTGTCAGAAATTATGCTGCAACAGACCCAGGTCACTACCGTTATTCCGTACTTCGAACGTTTTATGGCAACCTTTCCTACGGTTCAGGAACTGGCCTCAGCCCCACAAGACAAAGTATTGAATTTATGGACTGGATTAGGCTATTACGCAAGAGCCCGGAACCTTCATAAAACTGCAAAACTTGTTTGCACTCAATATAACGGTGAATTTCCCGAAAAAGTTCATGAACTCGAAAAATTACCTGGGGTTGGTCGCTCAACAGCCGGTGCAATTCGCTCTCTTGGGCATGGTGAATACGCACCTATTCTGGATGGCAACGTCAAGCGTGTATTAGCACGTCATTTTGCTGTTTCTGGCTGGCCTGGTAAGGCAGATGTTTTAAAGCAACTGTGGCAACTGAGTGAACAATTGACCCCGAAGCAAGACTCCGGCACATACAATCAGGCAATGATGGATATCGGTGCAATGATTTGTACTCGCAGTAAACCGCTTTGCGAGCAATGCCCTGTCAATAGCACCTGTATTGCCAGAGCAACGGACACAATAGCACAGTATCCGGGAAAGAAGCCGAAAAAGATTAAACCAGTAAAAGCAACGCACATGCTGCTTTTTCGGCATAATCATCAGTTTTTGCTGGAGAAACGCCCACAGTCTGGTATATGGGGAGGACTTTGGTGCTTTCCACAATGTGATGAGGAAACGGACATTCCTTCCTTGGCCCAACAATACGGCGTCACTGAATTGGCAAGACAACAGCTGGCACCTTTTCGTCATACCTTTAGCCATTTCCATCTGGACTGCAAGCCTCTGCTAATTGACGTTGCTCCCTCTGAGACTTTACTCAACGAAGCACAACACTTATGGGTAAAGGCTGATACCAATCAGGGCTTGGGCTTTGCTGCACCAACCGTTAAACTGATGGAGCAGTTAACTACTAAATAGGTGAACACCGCATGAGCCGCACTGTATTTTGTGAGCATTTTCAAAAAGAAGCCGAAGGTCTCGATTTTCAACTCTACCCCGGTGAGCTGGGCGAGCGTATTTTTAACCATATATCAAAAGACGCCTGGGCTGAATGGCAAAAAAAGCAAACCATGCTGATAAACGAAAAACGGTTAAACATGATGGATCCGACTGATCGTGAGTTTCTTGAAAAGCAGATGACAGCCTTTTTATTCGAAGGAAAAGCCCCTGAAATTGAAGGCTACACCCCACCAGAGAGTTAATGCATTGCATTAACGAATTTCCGGACTTGACTCTTTTTTCTTGTAAATCGAAATTATTGTCTAATATATTGACAATAGTTATGGCTTATGAGCCTCGCTGGAGCTTAGACAGCCAATCTGTTAGACTACTAACGAATTCAACAAAAGGGAGTCTCTATGAAAGCGCCATCCTGGCGAAGAGCCGTACTGAAAGTGGGGAGTGCGCTCATCGCGCCAGATGAAACTGGGGTTAGCACCAAATACCTATTACCCATAGCTCGTTTTATTAACGAGTGCCGAGAACGCGGGCAAGAAGTTGTCTTAGTCTCGTCAGGCAGCGTTGCTGCCGGCCGCAAACATTTTAACTTTGAACACAAGAAAGTACCGGTTGCCGTGCGCAAAGCAATGTCGGCGGTTGGTCAAAATGAAATGATGGGTTACTGGTCACGCTTTTTCGATTCCCCTTGCGCCCAGTTGCTTATGACCCACAGTGACTTACGCGACCGAGCTCGCTACGTCAGCATTAAAAACACCCTAAACAGATTGTTAGAGCACGACATTTTACCTGTGGTAAATGAGAACGATGCCCTTGCTACTGACGAAATGAAAGTGGGTGATAACGACAACTTGTCGGCTATGATCGCAACTTTGGTTGATGCCGACGCGCTGTTTATTTGTTCAGACATCGACGGTCTGTATGACTCAGATCCGAACCTGAATCCGGACGCGAAAAAAATACCGGTGGTTGAACAAATTGACGAAAGCATTTATTCACTTGCCGGTGGTTCAGTAAGTTCCGTCGGTACCGGAGGAATGCGCACTAAAGTTGAGGCGGCAGAAAAAGCTACTTCACACGGTATTGATACTTACATAGTTAACGGTCGTAAGGGTGAAACTTTTGAATCGTTACTACAGGGGGACATCCCCGGCACATTATTCCGTCGCCAATCTGATCCAATTAGCAATAAAAAGCATTGGTTAAGACATACTCTGGTCGCCCAGGGTGAAATATTGGTTGATGAAGGTGCAGAGAAAGCATTAATTGAGAATGGTGCCTCACTACTGAGTTCAGGCATTGTTGATGTACAAGGTGACTTTGATCGCGGTGACGCCGTACTGGTTCGCAGCGCCAACGATACTGACGCTATCGCAAAAGGTATTTGTCAGTACAGCGCACATGAACTGATGCACATTAAAGGGCAGCAAACGGAAGATATAGCGGAAAAATTTGGCTATAGCCCAATTACGGAAGTTATTCACCGCGACGATCTAATGATTTTGGAGGATTCATGAGCCAGCAACTAGCAAAAGAAATTTCGCAACGCGCCGCAAAAGCGGCTCGCGCTGTAGCAACCTTATCGGAAGCAGACAAAAACGCTGTACTTCAAAAAATGGCTGACGCTATTCGCGCACGTCAGGATAAGATTATTGAAGTAAATAAAAAAGACTTAGTCACAGGCAAAGAAAAAGGCCTCAGCGACGCTATGATGGATCGCCTGGAATTAACGCCAGAGCGTGTCGAAGGCATGGCTTCTGCCATTGAAGAGATCATTGCGTTAAAAGATCCTGTCGGCGACAGCTACGTTCTCGATGAGCGCCCTAACGGCATGAAAATTGAAAAAATGCGCATTCCTCTCGGCGTTATCTGCATGATTTATGAAGCACGTCCGAATGTCACAGCTGACGCCGGAGCGCTATGCTTTAAGTCTGGTAACGCAGTAATTTTACGTTGTGGCCGGGAAGCCATTGAGAGCAGTAAAGCCATTGCTGAAGCCTTGCACGAAGCTTTAGAAGCCAGCAACCTGCCTAAAGACGTTATCACTGTGGTCCCAACACCTGACCGCGAACTGATGACTGAACTTCTGCAACAGAAAGACTATATCGATCTGGTTATTCCTCGCGGCGGTGAAGGTCTCATTCACTTCGTTAGCGACACCAGTAAAATCCCAGTCATTCAACATTACAAAGGTGTTTGCCACCTGTATGTGGATAAAGACGCAGACCTTGATAAAGCTCTGGCAATTCTGCTTAACGGTAAAACTCAGCGTACCGGCGTTTGTAATGCGCTAGAAGGTTTACTGGTTCATCAGGACGTTGCTGGTAAGTTCTTGCCTATGGCTGCTAAGGCGCTGGCAGAGAAAGAGGTAACCATCCACGCCGACAAGCGTTCAGTAAGCTACTTTGATGGCGCTGATGAGATTGCAGACGATGCTTTTGGTGAAGAATACCTGGCTCTTGAGATTGCGGTTCGGACCGTCGATAACTACGAAGGTGCTATTGAGCATATTCAGGAGTTTGGTAGCGGTCATACCGAAGTTATTATCACTGAAAACGATGAAACCGCTAAGCGTTTCATTCGTGAAGTAGATTCAGCCGTTACCATGGCAAATGTCTCTTCTCGCTTCTCTGATGGCGGCCAGTTAGGTTTGGGTGCTGAAATTGGTATCTCCACCAGCAAGCTGCACGCATATGGACCAATGGGTCTTGAAGCATTAACAACTGAAAAATTTGTGGTGACCGGTAACGGTCAAGTTCGCGACTAATTCAGTGCTTAGCGCATTAAAAAGCCCCGGTCACTTCAAGTGGCCGGGGCTTTTTTTATGGCTTAGAGCTTAACGACGATAGCCGGTTAATAGTTCAGGCCAGTCACGGGACTCCTTCCAGTAGAAAGTTTCATTCTTCTCTTTTTCTTTGCGTAAAGAGCGCAACAATCGTTGGATATTGGCTTCTTTCCAGTCACCGCTTTCACGGAAATCGCATTTATCAAAATCAACAATCCAGGCTTTATCTTTGTCATCCAGCATCAGGTTGTGACAATTTAAATCTGAATGGTAGACACCAGTATCATGCAGCTCTTTAATAACACTGCCCAGCTTTTGCCATAGCTTCGCGGACAGTTTCTTTTCACGCAGTAAGCGAAAAACATCGACGGCCCCCGGAATAACTTCCACCAGAATGTCTGCTTTGTAACTGAAAACCGCTGTCTTTTCCATGCGAGCCGCTACTGGACGCGGAACGGGTAAACCAATTTCCCGCAATTTCAATAGCAAATCGAACTCATGAATAGCCCGGCTTTTTTCCGCAGGTTCACGTAAAAAGCGATCTTTATTAATTTTACCGACTAATCCACCACGATAATAATGGCGCAGTAAAAGTCCTAAATCCCCCTGCTGAATAAACCAAACTGTTGCGCGTCCCGTTGAGTTTCCCGCAATCGACTTCTGTTGCTGCCAATACTGGGCTGTAAAATGCTTGTCTTCTATTGTTTCAAAAATATCGCTGTCGTAGCGAATAAGCCCTTGGGGACTCTGCTCTGTTTTTATCATACCGCTTCCTGTCAGAGTATATTCCAGTGCCCGCTTTAATACTCTTAACGTAGCACCCTGGTGCGTTTGTAAAACGCTTTTAGCAGCTTCATGTTGCGCTTTCATGACAGCTGTCTGCTGCATCAACTCCACAGCTTGTTTAATTTCTCCGGCATTATTAACCCACTGCACGGCACCGGCTTTTGCCAGCTCACCATAAACTTGTGGGAAATTGAACACGTGCCGCCCTGACATAACATTGGAGCCAGCAGCTATAACTTCAAGGGGGTTATGCCCGCCTCGCTCAATAATACTTCCGCCGACAAAGCTCGCCGAGGCTAATTGCCCCCACAACATCATTTCCCCCATGCTGTCAGCAAGAAAGACATCACAACCTTCAGGTATCGCATTACTTTCGCTTCTACGGGCAAGCTTAAGTCCGGATTCCTGTATCATTTCTGCTACTACCTCAAATTGCTCAGGGTGTCGCGGCGCAATGATAAGACAGGAATCAGGTAAGTCCTGTTGAATCAGCTTGTGTGCTTCTAACAGCAGCTCATGCTCGCCGGGATGGCTGCTACTGGCCAACCACACCTGCCGCGGCGCAATGCTTTGCTGCCATGCCAAAGCTTTTTCAATGTCAGTAGTACAAAGCTCAATGTCGTACTTAAGGTTTCCGTCCACAAAGAGCACGCCACCGGGAACTCCCAGCACCTTCATTCGTCGCGCGGTTTCTTTATTCTGCACAGAAACCAGTGTCAGTTGTTTCCAGACCTTCTTCATCAACCAATGAAAACGCCGATAACCTGCCGCTGAACGAGCCGAAAGTCGCGCGTTTAACAATGCGACGGGAATATTAGCTCGGGCAAATTGGTTCAGCATTTGCGGCCAAAGCTCAGTTTCCATTACCCACACGGCTTTAGGTTTAAACTTACGCACAAAACGCTTCGCGGCACCCGGAGTATCTATTGGCCAATAACGACAACTAACAGCGTCGCCAAAATGCTGCTGAATAAGTTCCCGGGCCGTTGGTGTCATGCAGGTAATAAGTATTTTTTGACCTGGTTCCTGACGCAAAAGCTGCTCGATCAACCGTTTCGCCGCTAACGTCTCGCCAACGGAAACGCTATGAATAACCACACAGCCGTGCTGTTTTTTATCAACAGAGTCCAGCACAAGCCGTTCTGACCAGTTCAGACGGTAGCGGCTGTCTTTTCTGCCGCGTAGCCACAACCAGGCAAAAACGGCTGGAGTGACCAGCCGTATTAATACTCCGTAGATCCACAATTGCATATCATTTAACGCCAGTATTCGGCTATCCACTTGGTTGGCAGAACCTTACGGTACCACTTGCCGCTTCGGCCTTCCAACGCGTCATCCGGATGCGGTTTGCCGTGGAAAATAATAACTTTTGCCTCTTCCGGAATACGCGGCTCCTGAAAGAAGCTAAGCGGGAACGGACGTAGACAATGGCGCTTAAAGCTACGACACCACTTTTCCGGCCAGTACGTCAGCTTGTTTTGGCGATCGACAAAATGGGTAATGTATTCCTGTTCATTCCGTACATCAGCGATAGCCGCTTTCGGATCTTTTTTCAGATGCTCTAACGCGTCTTCATGAGCGCCAATATCAAAGCGAAATACCGATGTATTCCCGGTAGCATCAGATTTATCCCACTCTTTGATCACCATAAACTCGCCTTCCGGCTCAAAGAACTCGTCCAGGCTGCCAACAATAATAATATCCAGATCCAGGAATAAAGTCGGGCCTTCAAGATCATAAAGCGGGTTCGCAAAGCAGGTAAGCTTTAACCAGCCGTGACCTTTTGACCACGGAACTTGTTCATCAAAGTCTTTAAAGCCAATTTTAGGAATAGCTTTTACTTCAATGTCGTCATTGATACCCTCAAAGTCGTCGGTAAAACAGACAAAACGGAACGGGCGACTAAGGTGGCGACTGACCATTGAATGCAACGTATTGACGTAATCGGGGCCATACTTTTTACCCCATTTAATGCAAATGACATTGACCGGTTTTTGCTCTGATGAATTCTCGTTATCCGTTACCTGGCTCATAACTACTCCAATCTGAAACTGAAACTACCGCGCATCATGCCATATTTTGGTGCATTTAGGTATGCCGATCTGAATCGCTGAATAGAACGTAATGAAGCTATCAACCCTAACTCCTCACTGTTTATGAAAATTCATACTCTACGACTCATACTTGGCGACCAACTCAATGCCAGACATTCGTGGTTCAGAGAAAAGGACGCGGGTGTACTTTATGTAATGATGGAGCTCAAACAAGAAACTGATTACGTTGTTCACCATCGGCAAAAAGTATTAGCTTTTTTCGCAGCGATGCGGGCTTTCGGTAACGCTCTGAACACGGCAGGACATCAGGTAAACTATATAAAACTTGATGATGATACTAATGAACAAAGCCTGACTCAGAACCTTCAGCAGTTAATGAAAAAGTACGAAGTGACCACTCTGGAATGTCAGCAACCCGACGAATACCGGCTCGATCATCAACTGAAAAGCTGGGCCGGCGCCAATAACATTCATTTAAACTGGTTTGATACAGAGCACTTTCTTACCGGCCGCAACTCGCTAAAAGAGTATTTCCCCAATAGCGAAAACTACTTAATGGAAACCTTCTACCGAAGGGTACGTAAGCAATACGATATTCTAATGGAGGGAGGACGTCCGACTGGTGGCCTCTGGAATTACGATAAAGAAAACCAGAAAAAGATTCCGGCAAATCATGACCTAGAGCCGCCTTTAACCTTCTCCAATGACGTATCGGATATTGATGAGGTGCTGCACGACGGTGACGTTAAAACCATGGGACAAGCGAACGCGGCTCAACTGATATGGCCGGTTAACCGAAAACAGTCTAAGCAGTTGCTTGAACATTTTTGTCAATTCG
Source organism: Idiomarina sp. ST20R2A10 (assembly GCF_051842345.1). Lineage (NCBI taxonomy): Bacteria > Pseudomonadati > Pseudomonadota > Gammaproteobacteria > Alteromonadales > Idiomarinaceae > Idiomarina > Idiomarina sp. ST20R2A10. The sequence goes on from NZ_JBNIEY010000002.1 coordinate 46,400, forward strand.
GACTTCCTGATTTTGGTCGTTATCAGGACACCATGGCAACCGAAAATAACGTTGGGGAAGCTCACTGGAGTCTTTATCATTCAAGGCTTTCATTTTCTCTCAACACCAAAATGCTGCATCCGTTAGAAGTGGTTAACGCTGCTATTGATGCCTGGTCGAAAAACAAAGACACCATTTCCCTAGCCCAAATTGAAGGCTTTTGTCGGCAAATTATTGGCTGGCGAGAGTTTGTAAGGGGTATTTACTGGGCGCATATGCCCGACTATAAAAATCTTAACGCACTTAACCACACCAGACCGCTACCGGAGTTTTACTGGACTGCCAATACCAAAATGGCATGTTTGCATTACGCCGTTAGGCAGTCGTTAGACTATGCCTACGCCCATCACATACAGCGGTTAATGGTAACCGGAAATTTCGCTCTGCTGGCCGGCGTATCACCGGACGCTTTGGATGACTGGTATCTTGGTATTTATATTGATGCCATTGAGTGGGTGGAACTGCCCAATACTCGCGGCATGAGTCAGTATGCCGACGGTGGGCTAATAGCAACCAAGCCCTACATTGCCAGTGCCAACTATATGCAAAAAATGGGGCACTATTGTAAAGAGTGCTATTATGATCCGAAGAAGAAAACCGGCGAAAAAGCCTGTCCTTTTAATAGCCTGTACTGGCATTTTATTGAACGTCATAAAGAACGCTTTAAAGACAATCACAGAATGAGCATGATGTATCAGGTCTGGAATAAAAAAACCGAAGAAGAACAGCAGGCGTTAATAAAACAAGCCGAAACTTATTTAGATAATATCAACGAGTTATAAAAGGAAGCACAATGAAAAAATGGATGGTGTCATTACTTTTTACCTTTCTACTGAGTGCCTGTAACTCTCAACCAACACCGGTAGCCGAAGTTGTTGACGACTTTGAAGCCGAGCGTTACTTGGGCAAATGGTACGAAATAGTCCGTATGCCACACAGCTTTGAAGAAGGCTTGCAGGGTGTTACCGCAGAGTATCGCTTAAATGGTGATGGCACACTGGAAGTGACCAACCGGGGCTATCATGTCAAAAATGAAGAATGGCAAACCGCTATTGGGTTGGCTGAGCCGGTCGAAAATATGGATGCCGCATATCAGGTTACCTTCTTCTGGCCCTTTTATGGCGGTTATTACGTAAGTTGGTTAGGTGGTGATTATCAACAGGCAATAGTAACCAGCGACTCACACGAGTATTTCTGGTTTTTATCGAGAAGCCCTGATGTTTCTCAGGCAGATATTGATTACGCTTTAGCCAAGGCTCATGAGTGGGGATATGACATCGACCAGATGATCATTGTTGATCATCCGGCCGAGTTAAGAGACGCTAATTAACTAAAACGACGCGCAGCACCCTTACCGGAGTTGCGCTTAGGTCCGCCACGAGCATCGCGGTCACGCGGTGGGCGTGGCGCACGCTTAACTTGCTCATCACTTAGTTCCAGACCCATAGGCTGTTGACGCACACGAGCTTTTTTCAGTACGTGCATAATGTCTTTTGGCATACCTTTTGGTAGCTGCACTAAAGAATGATTATCAAACAACTGAATTTGCCCAATATACTTGCTGTCCATTGATGCTTCGTTAGCAATAGCACCAACGATGTCACCAGGACGAGCGCCGTGCTCACGACCGACCTGAATCTTATAGGTTTCGAAATCGACATCCGCTGCACGACTGGTGGTGCGCTCTGCACGAGGTTTGCGCTTATCACCACGGTCACTGCGTTCATTGCGACCTGATCGTTCGCTACGCTCGTTGCGTGCTTCACGTACCGGACGGTCTTCTTTCAGGAACAACGGGCGCTGCTCATTATGCTGAGCCAATAACGCTAAAGCAATTTCTTCAGCACTTAACTCTGACTGTTCCAGCCACTCGCCTAACAGTTTCTCTAGCTTAGGCTTATCGGCGCTTGCAGTTTCAGGAGCCAGTGACGCCTGCAACTTCTCTAACAATTGTTGCTGACGGTACTTGCTCAGTTCATTTGCGTTTGGTACTTCAAAGAACTCAACCGGTGCATTGGTTAAGCGCTCATAGTGACGCAACAAATGACGTTCTTTTGCACGGAAGAAAAGAATCGCTTCACCAGTACGGCCCGCACGACCAGTACGTCCAATACGGTGAACATAAGATTCAGTATCGCTTGGTAAGTCATAGTTAATAACGTGCGTAATTTCAGGAACGTCTAAGCCACGAGCAACAACGTCGGTCCCTACCAGAATTTCGATGTGTCCACTACGTAACTGACTGACAGTCTGCTCACGCTGAGCCTGGTTCAAGTCACCGCTTAATGGCGCCGCTTTAAAGCCGTTGCGTTGCAATAATTCAGCCACATCCATCGTATCCTGACGGGTACGTACGAAAATCAGTGCGCGCTGATACGGAGTCACTTCTAACAATCGAGTCAGAGCGGTCATTTTCGTCATGCCCTGAACTTTCCATGCTTTCTGCTTAATGGTCGCTTTTTCGCGGGCAATAGCTTCAATCTGAATATTCAGCGGATCTTTCAGGAAAGTTTTTGCCAGTTTGCGAATTGCATTCGGCATAGTTGCTGAGAATAACGCGCGTTGCGCCGTATTCGGTACAGCTTTTAGAATCGTCTCGATGTCTTCAATGAAACCCATGTTAAGCATTTCATCAGCTTCATCCAGAACGCCCACTTTCAAACCATCTAGTTGCAGGACGTTTTTATTCAATAAGTCGATAAGACGACCCGGGGTACCAACAACAATAGCGGTTCCCTGCTTCAGGGCTTTAACCTGAGGACCAAATGGAGCGCCACCGTAAACGGTTGCTACGCCAACACCACGCATTTTCGCAGCAAAGCCTTCAAGCGCTTCAGCTACCTGAATAGCCAGCTCACGAGTTGGAGTTACGACTAATACTTGAGTTTGCTTAACCGACGCATCAATTTTTGCCAGTGCAGGCAGACCGAATGCAGCAGTTTTACCGGTACCGGTCTGAGCTTCGCCCAGCACGTCTTGCCCTTCCAGCAATGCAGGAATAGCCTGTAGCTGAATAGGAGTCGGAGTTAAAAACTGCATTGCGTTTAATTGTTCAAGCACAGCACTAGGTAAGGCCATGTCGTTAAACGACAGACCCGTTTGGGTATTTGACATATTTGTCTCACTTTATTCCCGTTTGCCCATTGGCAAACACAATAAAAAAGGGGTTATGGCCCGGCAACAGGAATCAGTGTTCAGTCTCTAAACTGTCTGGACTGGAATCAGGCGCTGCAACCCCACGAATCAAGGGTGACCGCTGCCTCATCAGTTATGCGGTGTTCCTTGAGGAACGGCGGATTATACGTTTTTTTACTCAAAAAGCAATGCCTTTGACCTTTTTTTCACCAAACGCATCTATTTCCGTCAAAATAATCGAAAAAGTTGAACCATTTCTTTTTATATTGCCTACATTATTAGAGTTATTCTCAAATTTGGAGGAATTATGTCAGCACATTCTATGTCATCCCTGACTAAGAAAGACTGCTTTATTGAAGGTCACTGGGTTCCTACGGACAAACGTTTCTCAGTCACTAACCCTGCAACTGGCGAAGTAATAGCCGAGGTTGCTGACGCTGACGAAGATTTAACTCAACGTGCCATAAACGTTGCAGAGACAGCTCTTAAAAGCTGGCGAAAGAAAACCGCCCGTGAACGCGCGATGCTGCTGCGTAAATGGTACGAAGCTATGATGGACAACAAGCAGGCACTGGGTGAATTAATGAGTGCCGAGCAAGGTAAGCCCGTCGCCGAAGCCGTTGGCGAGGTCGAATACGGCGCCAGCTTTGTTGACTGGTTTGCCGGTGAAGCTGAACGCATCGATGGCGATATATTACCTAACGCCGATAGCAGTAAGCGTGTAATGGTCACTAAAGAGCCGGTTGGTGTCTGTGCGGCCATTACCCCATGGAATTTCCCCAACGCCATGATCACTCGTAAAATTGCGCCGGCACTGGCAGCGGGCTGCACTATCGTGGTTAAGCCACCGCAATTAACTCCGCTTTCTAGTCTGGCATTAGCCCAACTGGCTAGTGAAGTTGGCATTCCCGACGGCGTTATTAATATTATTCCGACCAGCGATGCTAAAAGTGTAGGTAAACGTCTGGCGACCTCACCACAGGTTCGCAAGCTGTCATTTACCGGCTCTACAGGTGTCGGGAAAATTCTAATGCAGCAATGTTCAGAGCACGTCACAAAATTGTCTCTTGAGCTTGGTGGTAATGCTCCATTCCTGGTCTTTGACGATGCCGATATAGAGCAAGCCGCGGAACAGCTAATAGCCTGCAAATTCCGCAATGGCGGGCAAACCTGTGTTTCAGCGAACAGGATACTGGTACAACAGTCTGTAGCCGAAAAATTTACCGACGCGGTTGTCAGTAAAGTGAAAGCTCTGAAAGTAGGGCCCGGTACAGAAGAAAATGTCGACCTAGGTCCGCTTATCGATCAGGACGCTGTTGATAAAGTACAACGTTTAGTACTTGCTGCTAAGTCTGACGGTGCAACCATAGAAACTGGCGGTTCAGTAATGACCGAGTTAGGCGATTTATTCTATGCGCCAACGGTCATTACAGGTGTAACCGAAGAAATGGATATTAGTGAAGAAGAAATCTTTGGTCCGGTAGTGGCTATTAATACCTTTGAAACAGAAGAAGAAGGCATTGAAAAAGCTAACAATACACCGTTTGGCCTGGCTTCTTACTTCGCAGCCAAAGACACCGCTCGTATTTTCCGTGTAAGTGATGCGCTTGAATACGGCATGGTTGGTGTGAATACTGGTGGCATATCGCACGCTTATAATCCATTCGGTGGCATCAAAGAATCCGGTGTTGGCCGTGAAGGTTCTAAGTACGGTATTGATGAATATCTTGAGTTAAAAACGGTGACTCTTGGCGGACTTGGATGAACCCGTTTGAAAACACACTGAAGCAATTAAAAAGCCATTTTGACAGCGGGCTCACTCGTCCGCTGTCATGGCGTTTAAATCAACTTCAGCAACTTCAGCGATTTCTTACGGAGAACGAAAAGTCTTTACTGCAAGCTCTAAAGTCTGATCTCAACAAACACCCTAGCGAAGCGCGTTTAACTGAATTACAGTTCCTCCAAAGCGATATTAAGCAGACAATTAAAGCTCTGCCAAAGTGGAGCAAGCCTCGCAAAGTGGGTAATCCTTTACTGGCGTGGCCGGCAACCAGCCAGTTAATTCCTGAACCGCTTGGCGCCGTACTTATTCTGGGAGCCTGGAACTACCCTTTACAATTACTTCTGGCGCCTTTAATTGCAGCCATTGCCGCTGGCAACTGCGCTGTCATAAAGCCCTCTGAACATGCAACAGCAACAGCGGACCTACTGGCTCACCAGTTACCAGACTACCTGGACAATGCCGCGATAAAGCTCGTAACAGGAGCCGAAACTGAGTCACAACAACTGACTGCACTGCCCTTCGATCACATTTTCTATACTGGCGGAGAAAACGCAGCCAAAGCAATTATGGCGTCTGCCGCAGAAAACTTAACCCCGGTTACGCTGGAGCTTGGCGGTAAAAGCCCGGCGGTAGTTTTAGCCGACGCACCCATTCAAGTTGCCGCCCGCCGTATTATCTGGGGTAAGTTTCTTAATGCAGGCCAAACCTGTATTGCGCCGGATTATGTGCTGGTAGAGGATAGCGTGAAAGAGCCGTTAATTGCCGCCATGCAGCACGAACTCATCAGTTTTTACGGTGAAGATCCTCAGCACAGCAGTGATTACGGCAGGATCATCCATCAGCAGCACTGGCAGCGCCTGACGCAAATGCTGGAAGGCGAAAACGTGGTTGTCGGTGGAGACTCTGATAAGAGCGAACGTTATATCGCCCCCACAATAGTGGATGGTATAAAAAACGGCAGTGCGCTCATGCAGGAAGAGATTTTTGGTCCGATATTGCCGGTCATAACCATTAAGTCAGCAGCGGATGCCATTGAGGAAATCCGTCTCCATCCAAAACCGTTAGCGCTCTATGTGTTTAGCAACAATCAGCGCCTGCTTGATTTATTCACACAGCAAGTGTCTGCCGGCAATGTTTGTTACAACGACACACTCATGTTCATGCTGAACGACGAGTTGCCTTTTGGTGGCGTTGGTCGCAGTGGAATGGGTCGCTACCACGGTAAATGGGGATTCGATACCTTCAGCCATTTAAAACCCGTGATGACACGCAGTTTTCGTTTCGACGTCGCTTTGCGCTACCCGCCTTACAGCAAGTTAAAAGATAAAATCTTATCCTGGTTTAGTCATTAACCATTGAAATTATGGACTCGCGTCTGCATATCTCTGATAACAGAGATTAAAGTGGCTTATTAAAACAGGAGCGTCGCAGCTGATGTCCGAATCCAATATCGTTAACCTTGACTTGCAGAACTTTCAGCAAGTTTTGCTGGAAGGCTCAAAAGAAAAACTCATTATTATCGATTTTTGGGCTGACTGGTGTGAACCCTGCAAACAACTTATGCCAGTGCTTGAAAAGCTGGCTATGCAATACAGCGACCAGGTTATTCTGGCCAAAATAAATTGTGATGAACAACAAGAATTAGCCGCCCAGTTTGGTATTCGCAGTTTACCTACCGTAGCCTTTTTTAAAGACGGTCAGCCAGTTGACAGTTTCGGTGGAGTGAAAACCGAAGGTGAAATTCAGGAAATACTAACGAAACACCTGCCCAGTCCGTCAGACGACTTAATTCAACAAGCTCAGACAGCTATGGGCGAAGGTGACGCGAATACGGCTTATACTCTGGCTAAACAAGCTTACGATTTAGACAACACTAATATGCAGGCTCTTAAACTGCTAGCCGAAGCTGCGGTCGATGCTGGCCGGTTGGATCAGGCCAAAGAGCTGGTCGCTAAGATTCCACTGGTAGAGCAAGACGGTGACTACCAACGTATAAAAGGCAAGCTTGAGCTGGCGGAAGACGCCGCTGACTCTCCAGAGCTACGCGCTTTACAGGAGCAAGTAGAAAATACCCCCGATGACCTGGCTTTAAAATTACAGTTAGCACTTAAGTTTCATGAAGCAAGTCGTGATGAAGAAGCCCTGCAGCAGGTTTTCACTGTATTAGGTAAAGACGTCAATTTTGCTAACGCGAAAAAATACGCCCTCGACATTATCAATTCATTACCCGACGGTGATCCTCTGGCAGCGACCTATCGTAGAAAGCTTTACAGCACAATGTATTGAAGACCTGTATTGATGGTTGTTCACTAGCAGCAGTGTTTGGCCGGCTTCCCCAGCCGGCTTCTTTTTGTCCTGACGTTTTGTGATAATAAGCTCATGCAGGAAAACTATAACCAAGACATTCAGTCCGGTGCGCTCCAGCCCGATAAATATCAGTTAGAGGCGGTAAAAGCGCTGCAGCAACGACTGGACTCACTTTCTCGCGGACATAAACCGAAAAGTCTTTACTTATTTGGCCCGGTCGGCCGAGGGAAGACCCTGCTGATGGACATGTTTTATCAACATCTTCCGAAAAGTCAGTCTATTCGGCTGCATTTCCACCATTTTATGGCCAAAATCCACGAAGAACTGAATAGCCTTCAGGGCGAAGCTAACCCTATGCAGATTATTGCTAAGAGGTGGTCACAGCACTATTCTATAATCTGTCTGGATGAGTTTTTCGTTGAAGATATTGGCGACGCAATGATTTTAGCCGGACTATGGCATGCGCTGTTCAACGAGGAGGTTAGTTTAATAACAACCTCGAACGCCCCACCTAATGAGCTTTACAGAGATGGTTTGGCGCGCCATCGCTTCGAACCTACAATAGAGTTGTTGAATAAGGAGTGTGACTGTCTGGACTTGGGTATGGGCGTTGATTATCGCCGACTGCACGAAGCCGATTTACCCTATTACCTTAAGCAAGGCACGCTGCAACAGCTCCGTTCACTCGCAGAGAGTCATTTCGGCCGCACAAAAGAAACCCCCTCCGTTCGGATAATGAAGCGTGAAATTCCCTGCTTATGGCACAACAGTAAAGTGATTGGTTTTGACTTTATGTCTCTCTGCTCCGGTCCCAGAAGTCAGCGCGACTATATGGAACTGGCCGATCGTTATGCTGCTATAGCGGTGCATCAGGTTCCGGCTTTTTCTTATATACCAGATAAAGACCTGGTACATGGTGTAGAGGAAACCTACCAGCGCGAACATCAGGCAAATATTGTCAGCAAACTGGATAACGAAGCCCGTCGTTTTATAGCTCTGGTCGATGAGTGCTATGACCGAAAGTGTCACTTATTGGTAACCGCCGAAACCGACATCGATAAATTATATCAGGCCAGACAATTGGCTTTTCCTTTCCGGCGTTGCGTTTCACGACTTTTTGAAATGCAGCAATGGGGTGACTCAGTTGCAGGAAACACGCTGGTAAAAAGACGCCAATCTGTTCCAGAGAGTTGAATTCCCTGTATTTACCAGCGTGTTAAAACTGAGTTAATTAAATGTTATATGACTTGCAACAAATTCCAATATTACAATTGTCATGGATGTTAAAATAAGTTTTGTTTCCAAGCCGGATTTCCCGCATTCTGCCGCACAAACAGTAATTAGCTGCTTGCCGTTAAATTAACGCCTTGCTAGGATTGCTGGAATTTGCTGAACAGCAGCGCTTAAAAAGCGTAAAACAAAAACGATAAAAGAAGGTTCAGAATGAGCGAACAACGTGATCAATTTAGCTCTAAGATTGGCTTTATATTAGCGGCGGCAGGTTCTGCCGTCGGCATTGGTAACTTAGTTGGGTTCCCCGTTGCTGCCACTAAAAATGGCGGTGGGGCATTTTTAATTATCTATGCGTTATTCGTTGCCTTTATCTGCGTGCCAGTTATGTTGGCAGAAATGGGCCTGGGCCGACGCGCTCAAAAAAGCCCTCTGGGATCTTACAAAGCATTATCGCCAAACAATAAAGGCTGGCATCTTGCTGGCTTACTGGCAGTTATCACGCCATTTATGATTGCGGTTTTCTACATGGTCATCACGGTGTGGATCTTCGGTTACCTCTGGCATTCAGTTACCGGCAACCTCGATATGCTCGCCGACGCCGAATACTTTGGCCAATTCGTAAACGACTACGGCTTTGTTGGTTTCCTTATTGCAGTGACAATAATCGTCAATGTTATCTTGCTTGGTGGTGTTCGTCAGGGGATAGAGAAAGCCGCGAAATTCCTGATGCCAGCGCTGTTTATTATGCTCATTCTGCTGGTTATCTTTGTTCTGTCACTGGATAACGCCGTGCTCGGACTTGAGTTTTATCTGGTTCCCGACTTTTCAAAAATTGATGGTTCAGTAATCAACGGCGCATTATCACAGGCCTTTTTCTCGTTATCTCTCGGTATGGGCATTTTAATAACCTACGGCTCTTATTTCAGCCGCAGGGACGACATTGTGACCTCAGGTAAACTGGTTGCTTTAACAGATACAGCCGTTGCTTTTACCGCCGGTTTAATGACTCTGCCCGCGATATTCGCCATCAATCCCAATACCAACCCGGATTCATTGAGTGACTCCTCGGTTAGTATGATTTTCTCTTTCTTTCCGCAAATCTTTATCGCTCTGGAAGGCGTTGTCGGCTATGTTGGCGCAAGCATTGCCGCTACTATCTTTTTCCTGCTGACCTTTATTGCTGCTATTACATCTTTGGTTTCTATTCTTGAAGTACCAACCGCAGCGGTTATTGAGCAAGCGAAGATAAGCCGTAAAAAAGCCCTGCTGGTTATGGGTATCGCCGTTACTGTACTGACTCTTATTGCCGCGACCTCTTTTGGTTTTGTTCCGGCATTCACTGAGTTTACTTTCTACGCTGACACGCCTAAGTCAGTTTTTGATGTAATCTACGACGTTTTTTACGACACCATCTTGCCACTGAATGGCCTTTTGATTTGCTTATTTGTCAGCTTCCACTGGCGCCGTAAAAACCTGGATGCAGAACTTGCTGAAGGCAACTCCGGTTATCCGAATACACTACTGGCCAAATATGTACGTCTATCTATCTGTACATTCATTCCCTTGATATTAGCGGCGGTATTTATTAATACAGTGTTAACTAAATTCTTCGCTTATCCTATTTTCTAAAATGGCAGGGCGCAGCGGTTACCGACAACTTCAACTGCTGCAAGATGCGAGCCTCTGGCGCGAATATTGCGAGGCTCGCTCTGAAAGTTCTATCTACTTATCAAACCTACAGACTCATGCCGATGCCGTACTCTCCCGTTACCGCGATTATCTGGGGCATGAGTTTGAACAAGTCTGGATAGACTGCCACGACGGTTTGCACGCCGACGCCATAGCAGCGCTTTGTGGCACCGTTACCGCCGGTGGTCTGTTGTCTATTTTACTCCCGGCTGAGAGCAACGCCATGAGTCACCGCATGGAGCGTTTTGCCGCAAAACACTTTGCCGAATCAAACATCAAACCCTATTCATCGGTCAACAAAACTGAAACACGCTCAGCAAATGAGACGCTACAGCTAACGAATGAGCAGAACTCTATTTTTAACGCTCTTACACAAAGCACAGCAAAACCATGCGAAACTCATATCATTACCGCCGAACGCGGCCGCGGTAAAAGTACCTTGTTAGGTCAGGCGCTTGCCCAAGCAAAAGAGCACAGCTCGATTATTGTGACGGCACCGCGAAAAGCCAATGCGAAAGTTTTACTACAGCAAGCGCCGGAAGCTCATTTCGTCGCCTGGGATAAGCTGCTGGAACAACCCGGTAATTCGGAAGTAACATTAATTATTGATGAAGCTGCGGGTCTGCCATTGTGGGCAACAGAACAGCTATGCCAAAAATTTAATCCCTGGTTGCTTGCCACAACCGTTGCTGGTTATGAAGGTTGTGGTCGTGGTTTTGCTGTGCACTTTACCGACTGGGCCAGGAAAACCTTGCCACAGGTATCGGTTCACCAGCTAACTCAACCATTACGCTGGCCCGCAAATGATCCATTAGAGCAGTGGCTGACCGAGACTTTTCTACTGAACGAGCAACCAGTAACACAATTCGGGAGCCGGGAGTCCGGCACTTTTATTAAACACGCATCAGAACTTGAAGAAGCTTTGCTGCAACAATGTTTTCAACTTCTTCTCAGCGCACATTACCAAAGTAGCCCGAATGACCTTAACCTGCTGCTGACCGAACCCGGACATAAGCTCGCATATCAGTCCACAAACGGCGAAGTTACTGCGGTTGCCTGGCTTATGAGTGAGGGACCCATTTTATCGCCATTAAAAGAAGAAGTCAGACAAGGGCAAAGACGCCCCAAAGGAAATTTACTGCCTCAGGCCATAGGCTACTTTCTGCAACAGGACTGGGCTATGGATTTACATTGGCTAAGAGTTGCACGTATTGCGGTACCAGCTGCGAAAAGACGACGTAAAGCCGCCTCCGAATTGCTGGCTGAGATTTACCGGTGGGCACTGGACAACAATTACCAAATGCTGGGCACCAGTTTTGCCTGGTCACCGGGACTGGATAATTTCTGGAAGAAAAATGGCTATGCCCTTTGGCGCCTCAGTAGCCGTATAGACAGTGTGTCCGCACGGCCGGCGGCTATTTATGCACTCCCACTAACCAATGAATTCACTGAATTATACCGGGTATGTCAATTGCTCGGTCAGTGGGGACAAAACCAGCTACAATGGTTGTCAGATGGCAAAGAGATGCTGCAACTGACAGACGAACACAATGAGATAAGAACAAGCCTTATTCAAGCCTATCGCAGTAAGACTATCCCGTTTGACGCGGCACATTTTGCCTTAGCTCAGTGGTTCTGCTGGCAACATAGTAATCACCCTCTAACCGAACTGTTGTGTAACTCATCGACAACACTCAAACATCTGGGCGAGTATTGGGGTGGAGTATCTCAGCGTCAGGCGAATGAAAATCTCTGTAAAGAAGTATGCTTACTACACTAATGTGACTTGTTGTTTTGACAGCAAATTCCTATGATCACCGCAGAACCTAAACAGGAAGCCCAACCATGACTCGTTATTCAGCTTTTATTCTTTGTTCAACTGTGTTGATACTGAGTGCCTGCAGCTCGTTTGAACAGGAAAAGGAACAACCTAAAGGCCCTTACCCCGAAACTAAAACCGTCGAGCAGCAAGATGATTATCACGGTACCCGGGTTGAAGATCCTTACCGCTGGCTAGAGCAGGACAATCAGGAAGTGTCTAATTGGGTGCATGCACAAAACCAGTTATCTACCCCTTTATTGCAAAATCTTCCGGCGTTCGCGGACATTAAAGACCGCATGACTGAACTGTGGAATTATGAAAAAGTCAGCACGCCTTTTCGCTATGCTGACCGGTATTTCTACTTCGCAAATGACGGCCTTCAAAATCAGTCCGTGCTATACACCATGACCGATTTAAACAGTGCGCCGGATATTCTGATTAATCCTAATAACTTCAGCGACGACGGAACCGTGTCGCTGGCGCGTATTAACGTTTCTCCCGACGCTACCTATGTTGCTTATGCCACTTCTGACGGCGGCAGCGACTGGACGGAAATAAAAGTCCGTAATGTAGACTCAGGAAAAGACACCAGCGACGTTATTGAAGGGGTTAAATTTACCGAAGTTGCCTGGCTACCAAATGAACGTGGTTTTTATTACAGCCGCTACCCTGAAAATAAAGACGGCAGCTTTAATGATACAAAACCCGTCAGTGTTTATTTTCATAAACTGGGAACCAAACAAAGTGACGATGAGCTGATTTTTGCTTTTGACAACCAGCCCGAACTAAACCCTTACGCCAAAGTATCGGACGACGGTAAATACTTACTTATTGATGTTTTTAAAGGCTACGACGCTAATGCCGTCTACCTGCGTCCGCTAGCACAGGAAAATGCACCTTTTAAAGGGCTTTTCACCAAGTGGGACGGCCAATATCAGTACGTTACCAGCCAAAAAGGCCTGCTGTATTTTAAGACTACCAATGAAGCGTCGACAGGTCGTGTCGTTGCCGTTGACCCTAAACAACCTAAACCTGAGAACTGGACAGAAATTATTGCTGCTAAAACTCATACACTGAAAGACGTACATGCAGTAGATGGTCAACTATTTGCGCATTATCTGCAGTCAGCGCGCTCGCGAGTGGCTATCTTTGATATAAAAGGAACCATGCTTCAGGAGCTGGCTTTACCCGGTATTGGCTCAATTAGCGGTTTTGAAGGCAGCCATAAAGCACCCGATGTATTCTTTTCCTTCAAAAGCTTTACCGAACCGGGAAAAATCTATCGCTACCAGCCTGACCAGCAACGTACCACCTTGTGGTATGAAACCAAAGTGCCAGCCGAATTAGATCAATATACAACTGAGCAAGTGGTATACAACAGTGCCGATGGCACCGAAGTTCCAATGTTTTTAGTGCACGACAAGAACATTGAGCTTAACGGCGAAAACCCAACGCTGTTATATGGTTATGGCGGTTTCAATATTTCTATTACGCCAGATTACGACACAACCCGTCTTGTCTGGTTAGAAATGGGCGGCGTACTAGCCATTCCAAATCTTCGCGGCGGCGGTGAATTTGGTGAAATGTGGCATCAACAAGGCACTAAAGAAAACAAGCAAAACGTCTTTGACGACTTTATTGCCGCGGCTGAATGGTTAATAAACAACAACTACACCAACAAGAACAAGCTGGCTATTCAGGGACGGAGTAACGGCGGTTTATTGGTCGGCGCTACCATGACTCAGCGTCCTGAGTTGTTTGCCGCAGCCCTTCCTGCCGTTGGTGTTATGGATATGCTGAGATACCAACTGCCCAGCGCCAATGCACGAGGCTGGGGTAGTGAATTTGGTTTAAGCGAAAATAAAGAGGAGTTCAAAACTCTTTATGCTTACTCTCCAGTGCACAATACCGAGAGCGGCACCTGTTATCCGGCAACCTTGATCACCACCGGCGATCACGATAATCGAGTGGTTCCATGGCACAGCTACAAGTTTGCAGCTGCACTGCAACGTGACCAAAGTTGCGACCAACCCATACTGTTGAATGTAGAGACTCGCGCTGGTCACGGAGCCGGTACACCAACCTGGATGCGCATTGAAGAACATGCCGAAAACTGGGCATTTTTACATAAGCATTTAGGTATGGATTCCGAGGCAGCACAAAGCAACGCTTCTGAATGATGATTTCATAAAAATATGCTATCTTTCGCAGCAACTTTATTAGTTAAAAGATTTCTGTGAAGGATAGCATTCATGTCTAAAGTTCTAATTATTGGTGCCGGCGGTGTTGCTGGCGTAGTCGTACAAAAATGTGCAGGCCTACCTGAAGTATTCTCTGAGATTCATCTTGCCAGCCGTACCCTGTCCAAATGTCAGGCGTTGCAGGAAAAAGCGGGTAAAGACCGCGTTGTTGGTGTGTATCAGGTAGACGCCGATGACTCTGCAGAAGTAGCTGAGCTTATTCGTGGCATTAACCCGTCACTGGTTATTAACGTTGCGCTTCCATACCAGGACTTACCTATCATGGATGCGTGCCTCGAAACCGGCGTTCACTACCTGGATACCGCAAACTACGAACCAAAAGACGAAGCGAAATTTGAATATTCGTGGCAGTGGGCTTATCAGGAACGCTTTAAAGAAAAAGGTTTAATGGCCTTGTTGGGTGCCGGTTTTGATCCGGGTGTTACCAACGTATTTACGGCTTATGCCGCCAAGCACTACTTTGACGAAGTGCATTATCTGGACATTGTTGACTGCAACGGTGGTGACCACGGTCAGGCCTTTGCAACCAACTTTAACCCGGAAATTAATATTCGCGAAATTACCCAAAAAGGTAAGTACTGGGAAAACGGCGAGTGGCACGAAACCGACCCTATCAGCGTGCGTAAAGATCTGGATTACCCAAATGTTGGTGTTCGCCCGTCTTACCTGCTGTTCCACGAAGAGCTGGAGTCGCTGGTTAAGCACTTTCCAACCATTAAACGCGCGCGTTTCTGGATGACTTTCGGTGAGCAGTATCTGACTCACTTACGGGTACTTGAAAACGTTGGCATGACCTCTATCCAACCGGTAGACTTTGAAGGCAAAAAAATTGTACCACTGGAGTTTCTCAAGGCGGTACTGCCGAACCCGGGTTCTCTGGCGGAAGGCTATACCGGAAAAACCTGTATTGGTACCTATGTCACAGGACTGAAAGACGGTCAAGAGAAGACTATTTTCATCTACAACAACTGTGACCATGCCGAAACCAACAAAGAAGTTGGCGCCCAGGCAGTCTCTTACACTACCGGCGTACCGGCAATGATCGGCGCTTCTATGATGTTGCAGGGTCATTGGATGGAACCCGGCGTCTGGAATATGGAACAGTTTGACCCGGACGAGTTTATGGAACGGCTAAACAAATATGGCCTGCCATGGCAAGTTCTGGAATGCGATAAGCCATTTGAGAAGTAACAGAGAAGACAACGCATGAGTCAATATACATCGCCGGAAATTCCGTCTCCTTGCTATGTGCTGGACGAAAAGCTGCTACGCAAGAACCTCGAGCTGATGCAAAAGGTACAGGAGCAAAGTGGTGCCGACATTATTCTGGCACTGAAAGGCTATGCCATGTGGTCTGCCTTTCCACTTATTCGCCAGTATCTTAAAGGCTGCACAGCCAGTTCTGTCTGGGAGGCAAAGCTGGCAGCAGAGGAATTTTCGCGCGAAGTTCATGCTTATGCGCCAGCTTATAAACAAGAAGACATCGACGAACTATTGCCGTTAGTGAATCACTTGTCCTTCAACAGTGTTTCTCAGTGGCATAAATACCGTGAACAGGCCGCAGATGCCGGTGTTTCCATTGGTCTGCGCATTAATCCGGAGCATCAGGAAGCCGAAACCGAGCTTTATGATCCCAGCGCGCCCGGCTCACGCCTGGGGATTCGCGCAAGCGAGCTTAAGCAGCAGGACTTAACCGGCGTTGAAGGTTTGCATGTGCACAACCTTTGCGAGTGCGACTCTTTTGCGCTGGAGCGCACACTGGAAGCCGTGGAAAGCCGTTTTGGCGAACAGCTAAAACAAATGAAATGGCTGAACCTGGGCGGTGGGCATCTCATGACCCGCAAAGGTTACGATGTTGATCACCTGATAAAGCAGTTAAAACGCCTGCGCGAAACCTACGACCTGCAAGTGATACTGGAACCCGGCTCTGCCGTTGCCTGGCAAACGGGCCCGCTGGTCTGTGAGGTGGTGGATATTGTTGAAAATCAGGGGCAAATTGCTTTACTGGATATTTCAGCTACCGCGCATATGCCGGACGTGCTGGAAATGCCTTATCGCCCGGTCATTACCGGCGCAGGCTTACCCGCCGAAAAAGCCTTCAGTTATCGCTTAGGTGGCAACAGTTGCTTAGCCGGGGATGTTATTGGCGAGTACAGTTTTGATCAGCCGCTGGCTGTTGGTGACCGCTTAGTGTTTGAAGACATGATGCACTACACCATGGTGAAAACGTCATTCTTTAACGGCGTTCAGCATCCGGCTATTGGTATTTTGCGGGAAAGTGGTCAGTTTGACTGTGTACGGCAATTTAGTTACGAAGATTTCCGCAACCGACTATCCTAACTTTTCGTTAAGCTAAATCTAAAGAAAAAGGCCACTAATCCAGTGGCCTTTTTGCTTTTTCAACTACCGAAGGTGGCATCCGTTCAGCCAGCTTCGCAAGTTTTTGTTCAATATCCGCATAGGTACGCTTATCCGCTGTAATTGAGTTATGCAGCCAATGATAAGCTTTTTCGTAATCATAAGGGCTGCCTTCACCGGCGAGCAGAATATCGGCAAAGCGCCGTTGCGCAGGCAAATTCCCTAACGATGCGGCTTCACGAAGGTACAGAATGGCTCGCTCAATGTCTTTTTGCACCAGAACCCCTTCATGGTAATAGCGCCCTAACTGTTCCAGAGCCTCTAGTAAGCCATGCTGAGCTGCTTTCTCCATATACAGCAGGCCAAGTTCAGGGTCACGGTCATAACACACGCCCCAGGCCATCATGTCGCCATAAAGAAACTGATAAGTCGGTCGGCGCTCAAGCTCGGCCTGAGCTTCAATATCCTGTGCCAACTGGCAGCGATCGGTATCGCGTACTCGTTTCAGGTGCGCATTAGTTGCAAACATCTCAACCAGTTCCGCGTCTGAATATAGCTGTACCGCTTCAACGTCCTGCGCATGTGCTTTGTGTATAGCGGTCAATCCGGCTACAGCAATCAGCATTGGAATGACTATCTTCATAAAGTTGCCTGTGGTCTCTCTGAATATGCCTAAAAGCTTAACTGTTTAGGTTATCGGCACAGAGTCGTAAACCCTTAAACAACAAATCGTCATAACGGCAAAATTCAACCGACAACGTTCGCATCAAATGTTCACCGTCACCACCGGTGACCACCACCTCAAAAGGCTGGTCGGAAAAATAGCGGCCGGACAACTGAATCGCTTGTGCAATAGCGCCGGTTAAAGCCGCTTCAGCCCCTTGAGTAATGCCGTCAAAAGTATCCAGCCCGGCAGCTAAACCATCACGCTCAATGTCATTTACCGTAATGCCCTTTAAATTGGCCGTACCCTGACCCAGCGCATTTAGCATTAACTGCCGTCCGGGAACAATCCAGCCGCCAAGATGGCGGCCATCAGCCGTTAACCAATCAATAGTCAGCGCAGTACCCGCATCCACAATCAATGCGTTCTGTTTCACTTGCTCATGACAACCGAGTAATGCCATCCAGCGGTCCGAGCCAAGACGCTCTGGTTCTTTAGTGTAACCATTAGTAACCCCTGCTTGTTGTGCTCTGGTTTTTTGCCAGAAAACTTTTATACCCAGTTCCGCCAGCGAGCTATTTAATGTATCCATAACCTGAACAGCGGCCACACTGCAACCAATAGCCTGTTGCTCTCGTTCTAGCTGGTGGCTGCTGACAACCTCAAGTAACAAATCTTTCAGCGGCTGGCTTAAATCGTTTAGCCAGCTTTGATGAGGAATAGCTCCCAGAATCTCTATTTTGTCTGTGTTTGTATTCCACCATGCAAATTTGCTGCGAGTATTGCCCGCATCAATTAGTAGCATCTTGCGCCCTCAATGAAACTTCACCACCAAAATAACGGCGTACGCCCTGCTCATCTTCTACCAGTAACGCACCATTTTCGTCTATTCCACGACAGGTTCCTAAACAAACTCTCTGCCCCATAATCAGCTTCACCGGCTTATCCAAAAAGCAGTCGTATCGGCGCCAGCTTTGCTGAAAAGCAGCCAGCCCGTGTTGTTCGTATTGCTGTAAAGCCGACAGCACTGAGGCACGTACCTGCGCCGCAATATGATTACGCGACATTGGCTGCGGCAATTCGGAGTTCAGATCCGTCCAGGCCTGATCAATGCTCGCACCAACATGCTCTGGCATGGTTAAGTTAATACCAATACCGATAATACTGTGCGCCGCGCCTTCAGGGGAGGTTTCAAGATCGACCAGTATTCCGGTCACTTTTTTCCCGCCAATATAAACGTCGTTAGGCCATTTTACGCTAACGGCTTTAATACCCAAGTCAGTAAAACATTCCGCCAAAGCTACCCCCGCAGCAAGGCTTAACCCCATGGCACCATGAATGCCGTCATCTAAAGGCCAGTACACGCTAAAGTAAAGGTTATTACCAAAGGGCGAAATCCATTTTTTTCCACGACGCCCGCGCCCGGCAGTCTGAGCTTCAGCGAAAATAGAAAACCCCGCTTCTAAAGGCCCTTCTTTGGCCAACTCCTTAACCCGGTCGTTACTGGAATCAACCACCGACTTCACTTCAAACCCCGGTGACTGCCGCCACTTTTCAGGGCTTTCATTTTCAATCACCCCGGCCTGCAAAAGCTCTATCGGCCGGGCAAGCTTATAGCCCCGACCCGTTACCGAAAACAGCTCCAGCCCAAGCTCTTCAAGTTTATGAATGTGTTGATTTACCGCTGCCCGGGATATAGCCAGAGACTCACCAATAGCCTGCCCGGAATGAAACTCACCATTAGCCAGTAAAGTAATTAACTGATCAAGACGTTCTGCCTGCTTCATTTCTTTACCGCCAACTGCACAAGGCCATGTTGGCCGACCAGACGAACTTCAGGTTCCAGCATAATGCCACTGGCATCCACCACTTGTTTCATAATTTTTAGTGCCAGCTGCGTAATATCACTGCCCGTGGCCTGTGCTTTATTAATCAATACCAATGCCTGATGCGGGTTAACAGCTGCATCGCCGACAAACGCTGATTTCAGACCTAAATGCTCAATAAGCCATCCAGCCGCCACTTTTACTTGGTTATCGGCTACTGGAAAATAGACCATGTCCGGCCATTTCTGCAACAGCTCATCAAGCTGCGCTTTGGTAATAACCGGATTTTTAAAAAAGCTGCCGGCATTGGGTATAACTTTTGGGTCCGGCAATTTTTTCTGACGTACTTCCACAACCGTATCGAAAATTTTCTGAGCACTCACATGCCCCTCAAGTTGGTTTAACGGAGCATAGTGAGTAACCGGCTGCCAGTCTTTGGGCAACCGAAACACCACCGAAGTTATCAACCAACGGCCAGGATTTTGTTTGAATATACTGTCGCGATACGCGAACTGACAGGCTTCTCTGTTCATAGAAACCCAGCACTTTTCTTTAACATCCCAGGCGGTTACCTGTTCAATAAAAGTTGCCACCTCGACCCCATAAGCCCCAACATTTTGCACCGGAGCCGCACCGACTGAGCCCGGAATTAGCGCTAAGTTCTCCAGCCCGTCGATACTTCTTACGCGTAAGTCAGCAACAAAGTTATGCCAGTTCTCGCCCGCTGCGGCAGTAATTAAATACGAGCTTTCCTGCTCTTCAATACAGACACCCAGTAGCCGGTTACAAATGACAGTTCCATAAAAGTTATCAACAAATAAGGTGTTACTGCCCTCACCAAGCAAATAATAAGGTTCTTCAAATGCTAACTGCTCAACGTCGTCGCTGCTTTTCAGTTCAATTAACGAACGGCATTGTGCCGGGAGTTTAAATGTGTGTCGCTCGGCAAGCTCTATCAACTTCTGGCTCCTCCTGCCTTTCGAGTGCTAATGTATTTTAAGAATGCTTTTAATGCGGCGGGCTTAGCCGGCTTAGGTAAAAACTGCAGGCCACTTTTGCGGGCTGCCTGCTTCACGGCATCATCGCGCATGGCTGTCACCAAAGCCGCCGGTATCTGTTGCTGCCAGATATCACGTAATTCCTGCGCTAACTGCAAGCCGTCGCCGTCACCTAACTGATAATCTAATAACAGTCCGTGCGGCGCTTTGTTCTGACTGTGAGCCTTGGCGTACGCCAGAGCTTTACTATAACGATTAAAGGTCAGCGCTTCACATCCCCACTTATTCAACAGCGCACTCAACG
Source organism: Idiomarina sp. ST20R2A10 (assembly GCF_051842345.1). Classification (NCBI taxonomy): domain Bacteria; kingdom Pseudomonadati; phylum Pseudomonadota; class Gammaproteobacteria; order Alteromonadales; family Idiomarinaceae; genus Idiomarina; species Idiomarina sp. ST20R2A10. Next base: position 66,819 of record NZ_JBNIEY010000002.1, read on the forward strand.
CGCTTAAATTCTCATTGTCGTCATCGACCACAATAAGCTGTAAAGGGTCAGATAAAGCATCTTCCAGTTGTTTCTTTGGCCGGCTGACAACCTGAGCGGCATTGCCTAATGGCACTCTGACCGAAAAACACGAACCTTTACCTTCAACCGACTCAACCTGTACGTCACAGTTTAACTGCTCACCCATACGTTGCGCGACACTTAATCCAAGGCCAACACCGTCTACGGTTTGATTCTGCACTCGATAAAATGCATCAAATACCTTGTTTTGCTGCTGCGCTGCAATACCCGGACCGGTATCCCATACGGCTATCTGGAGCTCCTCTCCGCGTTTGCGCACGCCCAACAGCACGCTCCCCCTTTGGGTGTATTTTATGGCATTAGATAAAAAGTTCTGCACAATTCGGCGCAAATAAGTTGGGTCGGTATACACCGGCCTGTCTTTATAAAACGCACGAAAATCCAGGTTTCGCTGCTCTGCCAGCACCGCGTATTCTTCAACCAAAGGCTCCAGTAATGAGCTAAGTTGCACATGCCGGAACTGAGGCTTCAATGCACCCTGATCCATTTTTGCTATCGACAATAAAGTAGAGAGTAAATGTTCTGTTGAACCAAGTGCGGTATCCAGCTTGCCAACCAAAGACAAGTTCCGCTCCGAAAGTTCTTTTTCCTGAATAGCAGAAAGGTACAAACGCGCCGCATTAAGAGGCTGCAAAATATCATGACTGGCCAGCGCCAGAAAACGCGTTTTAGAGGCATTAGCCGCTTCAGCTTCCGCCTTGGCTTTTTTCAACTCCTCCTCGACCTGTCGACGCCTGTCGATTTCTGCTGTCAGTTCCTGGTTTATTTCGCGTATTTCCTGAGTTCGAACGTCGACCCGCTGCTCCAGGTCAATATTGGCATCTTCCAGCGCCTGTTGGGTTTCAACGTGCGACGTAATGTCGGTAAAACTGGTAACGAAGCCCCCGGTTGGCAGCGGATTACCCACCATCTCTATCACCCGGCCGTCGGCTCGACGACGAATAAAACGGTGTGGCGACCCAAGCTGCATATAACGCAAACGCTTATTAACCAACTCGTCAACGTCACCAGGACCACATTCTCCGCGCTCTGCGTTATAGCGAATAAGGGTGGCTATAGGCTGTCCGGGTTTCACCATGCCCTCAGGATACTGAAATAAATCCATATAGCGTTTATTCCAGGCCACCAGTCTCAGCTCTGCATCGACGACACTAATGCCCTGAGCCAAATTCTCCAGTGAGCTAAACAAAATAGATTGCTGAGTTTGCAGAGCTTGCGTTGTATCGTCGAAGAAGTGAACAACTTCCTCTAAATTCAGCTGTTTATCGCGCAGCGCAGCGTCAACCAATGAGCGCGCCGTGGCTGACCCCAATACCCCCGCTATTGCTCTCTCCACAAAGCTGATAAACGGTTTCTCTGCCACAGCTTCCAGCGGAAGTTCGGTGTTTTCCGGACGCTGATAATATTGCATTAACTGCTGAGCCCGTTCCGCACCTAAAAAGGTTCTTAACAGCAATAACATATCGGCATTGGTGGCGCTGTCATTTTTGTTGAAATGCAAATCAGGTAAAGCGGCTCTGGGTTTAACAAAGGCCGTTGCCTGAATACGATCAACGAGACGTGGTTTTGCTAACAGTGAAAACACAATAAAGCCGAAGCTGTTTAGGGCTAACGAAACCACAGTACCCCGGGTTATGATTTCCACATCGGTTAGCTGTAAGTCGGTATAAAGGGGTATTAATACAGCTAAAACCCAGCCAACGGAACCTGCAGCCAACCCGGCGTAAACACCCCGTGCATGTCCTTTACGCCAGTAAAGTGCGGCAAGCAATGCCGGCAACAACTGCAACACCAGCGAGAAAGCCAACAAACCAATACTGACTAAATTAGTCCGGGCTGCCCAGAAGTAATAACATAAGAACGACAGCACCATAGTAACGGCAATAGCCACACGTCGAATTAATAGTAACGCCCTGTCGTATTCCCGGCGTCTATGTTTTAGTGGTAAGCGCGACTCGCGCTGCAGCAAAATAGGCATGATAACGTCGTTGGTTATCATAGTACTCAAAGTAACAGACGCGATGATCACCATGGCTGTCGCTGCCGATATACCACCAATAAAAATAACCAGTGATAACCAGAGCTGGTCTTTGAGTAACGGCAGTTGCAACGCAAAAGTTGAACCGTCGGTGGTTGCTGACAAATAGAAAGTCCCTGCAATAGCAATGGGGACAATAGCGGCAGCGGTCAGTGCCAGATACAGAGGAAAGCCCCAACGGGCCGTACGTAAATGGCGGACATCAACATTGTCCACTACCGCCACATGAAACTGTCTGGGTAAACAAAGAATAGCCCCGGCCGCCATCAGGGTTTGTACAATGAATTCAAACTCACCAAAGGCTGCAAACGACCACTGCGGTTTCGTCACGTCACTAAAGGAACTGAATAAGTCCGACTGCGCGTCTCCCTGAATCAAAAACCAGGCGAAAACACCGGCCGCCAGCAAGGCGACTAGTTTTATCATCGACTCAACGGCAATAGCCAGTATCATGCCACTGCGATATTCAGTGACTTCAACGTGGCGGGTACCAAACAACATAGCAAAAATTGCCATTAGCGCAGCGGCACCCAGCTCTTTTATAGAAAACTCGGCCATCACTCCAGTGCTTTCAGTCAGAACCGCAAAGCTAATGCCCACAGCTTTTAACTGCAACGCAATGTAAGGAATAATAGCAACGGCAGCAATGGCAGTAACCGCCACCGCCAGCCGCCTGCGTTTACCAAAGCGGGAAGAAATAAAGTCGGCTATTGAAGTAATGTTTTGCTGTTTACTAACCGAAACCAGCTTTTCCAGGATGCGGATACCAAACAGGAACAGCAGAATTGGCCCGAGCAAAATAGGAAAGAACGCCCAACCGTCAACCGCTGCATTGCCCACAGCACCGTAATACGTCCAGGACGTGCAATAGATGGCCAGCGACATAGAATAGACAACTGGCTTGTGACTGATTTTATTCGCCCAGGATCCTAAACGATCACCCCAGGTCGCAATGGCGAATAGAAAAATGACATACGCCAGTGAGGCGAATACCAGCAGCCAAGTCATAACTGTAGACGTTCAGCGACCAGTACGGCTTGAGTACGGCTATAAACTCCGAGTTTACGGAAGATTGCCGTAATGTGAGCTTTGACAGTCGCTTCAGTAATACTTAACTGATAAGCGATTTGTTTGTTTAGTAGGCCTTCGTGTAAAAAATGAAGTACGCGGTATTGCTGCGGTGTCAATTCAGACACTTTACGCGCCAGTTCCTGGTCTTCGTCAGATATGACATCCAGGCGCTCGCGGGACTCTTTAGGCACCCAGGTTTCGCCTTGCAAAATGGTGTCTATCGCTTCTGCTATTTCCGCTGACGGCAATGACTTAGGAATAAAACCAAGCGCCCCAAAACCAATACATTTAGCAACAATTGACGCATCTTCACTGCCGGAAATGATAGCAACAGGCAATAACGGATAGTCTTCACGGACTCGAATAAGGCCGTATAAATCACCGCTGCCGGGCATGTGCAAATCGAGCAGCAATAAGTCGACGTCGTCGTCTTTGTTTAAAGCCGCTAGTGTCGAGTCCAGGTCTTCGGCTTCGCGTAAGGTAAGCTCAGAAAAGTGATTCGCGAGAGCGCCTTGCAGCGCCTCGCGAAACAGAGGGTGGTCATCTGCGATTAAAAATTTCGCCATGAGATTCCAAATTAAGTGACATTATTTATTCATTCGATTCTCTATCAATGAATCTACCACACTTGGATCAGCAAGCGTAGAGGTGTCACCGAGATTCTCATATTCGTTAGCGGCAATCTTACGCAAAATACGACGCATGATCTTACCTGAACGTGTTTTCGGCAAACCCGTCGTCCAGTGAATCAGGTCAGGGGTTGCAATTGGGCTTAATTCAGAACGAACCCAGTTACGTACTTCTTTGGTTAATTCATCGGTTACTTCCACACCTTCAACCGGTGTGATGTATACGTAAATACCCTGACCTTTTAAGTCATGCGGATAACCAACAACAGCCGCTTCGGCCACTGACTTATGCGCAACCAACGCGCTTTCAATTTCAGCCGTACCTAGACGGTGTCCCGATACATTCAGAACGTCATCCATGCGACCAGTTATCCAGTAGTAACCATCGGCGTCACGACGCGCGCCATCACCACTGAAGTAACGGTTCTTGAAAGTCGAAAAGTAGGTTTGCTCGAAACGCTCATGGTCGCCCCAAAGAGTACGCATTTGACCAGGCCATGAGTCATTAATAACCAAACCTCCTTCGGCTTCGCCTTCCTGGATATTCCCTTCTCCATCAACCAGTGCAGGTTGAATACCAAAGAATGGACGTGTTGCTGAGCCGGGTTTTAAATCGGTAGCACCCGGCAGTGGTGCAATTAAAATACCGCCGTTCTCGGTTTGCCACCAGGTATCCATAATTGGACATTTACCATTACCAATCGCGCGGTGGTACCACTCCCAGGCTTCTGGGTTAATTGGTTCACCAACACTGCCCAAAATACGCAAACTTTCACGGGTCGACGTCTTCGCTGCTTCGTCACCTTTCGCCATTAAGGCACGAATTGCCGTTGGCGCGGTGTAAAGGATATTGACCTTGTGTTTATCAACAATTTCGCCAATACGGCCAACCCCAGGATACGTTGGCACACCTTCAAACATCAGTGTGGTTGCACCGTTTGCCAGCGGCCCGTAAACAATGTACGAGTGACCAGTAATCCAGCCGACATCGGCTGCACACCAGTAAACATCGTCATCGTGATAGTCGAAGACATACTCATGCGTCATTGACGCATACACCATGTAACCACCGGTAGTATGCACAACCCCTTTCGGTTTTCCGGTCGAGCCGGACGTGTAAAGAATGAACAGCGGGTCTTCGGCGTTCATCACTTCTGCCTGGCATTCATCGCTGACATCGCCAATCAACTCATGCCACCAAACGTCACGACCTTCTGTCCATTCAACGTCACCTTCGGTAACACGACATACAATGCTGTGCTCTAATGAAGGACAAACGCCATCAGACAAGGCTTTATCCACATTGGCTTTCAAACCAATAGTGCTGCCGCCACGACGACCTTCGTCGGCGGTAATTATAGCCTTTGCCTGACAGTCGTTAATGCGGTCCGCAATAGCATTTGGTGAGAAACCGCCAAAGATAACGGTATGAACCGCGCCAATCCGGGCACAGGCCAACATCGCATAAGCCGCTTCCGGTACCATAGGCATATAAATAGCGACTCGGTCACCTTTACCAATACCTAATTTTTTCAGGCCATTAGCAAAACGGGATACCTCTTTATGTAGCTCGCGGTAGGTGATGTGTTTATCTACACTAGGGTCGTCGCCTTCCCAGATAATGGCTGTTTTGTCAGCTTTATCAGCAAGGTGACGGTCGACACAGTTATAACAAGCGTTTAAAGTGCCGTCCTCGTACCATTTGATGCTGACTTTACCTGGCTCAAACGTTGTATTTTTGACTTTGTTATAGGGTGTGAACCAAGTAATGCGCTTTCCGTGTTCACTCCAAAAGCCTTCGGGGTCATCAATGGATTGCTGGTACAGTTTTTTATAACCGTCATTGTCGATTTTAGCTTTTGATTTTATATGGTCTGGAACTGGATACAGTTGCGACATTACCTCTTCCTCCTTATTCGCAAGATGGTAACTGTTGTACGTTTTACGCGCGTTAAACACTATTAGACCATAGTCTAGATTGATAAAAATTGACCAATTAACGACACTTAACAGCGTTTATACATAACTATACCAATTAAAGAAAAACATTTAGCTGACAGGGAGAACACCATGGCTAAAGCAAGTATCACAAAAAAATTCACCTTATCGGCGGCGAGCGCCGCTGTATTGGGTGTTATGAGCTTGGGCGCCCAGGCTCAGGTTAACGACACCGACATTGACTTTGGCGGTTACGTAAAATTAGATCTGTTAGTATCAGACTATGCGGATGGTCCTGCGCCAGCAAGTGCCAGCATCGGCCGTCAAATATACATCCCCAGTATTACGCCGGTAGGTGGCGAAGGCGATGACTTAACGACAGACTTCCAAGCACGCCAGTCCCGTTTCTTTCTTACCAGTAAAACCGAATTAGACAATGGTGAAACGCTGACCGGACATATTGAGATGGACTTTCTATTAACCCCTGACGGCGACCAACGTATTTCTAACTCCTACAACCCGCGCCTACGTCACGCTTTTCTTAAATACGGTAACTGGACATTCGGTCAAACCTGGTCAAACTTCCTGGACTTAAACATTCTGGCAGAGTCAGTCGACTTTATCGGTATTACAGACGGCATCATCTTTAACCGTCAGGCACAGATCCGCTACACTTCGGGCGGCTTCAGCGCTTCCATTGAAAACCCCGAGACAACAGTTACAGAAACCCGGGCTAATGGCGCAACTGCGCCGGGCGGCCGCATCGTTTCCAGTGATGGATTTGTTCCGGACGTTACCTTCAAGTACACAGGCACAGCAGAAAATATCATCTGGCAGGCATCGGCGCTTCTACGTCAGTTAGCTTACGACGTTCCGCAAAGCGGTGATGATGAGACCACTTTCGGTTATGGGGTAAGCTTCGGTGCCAAATACACCTTTGGTATGGACGACATTCGTGCGTCTATTACAACTGGTTCGGGCTTAGGTCGCTATTTAGGTCTTAACACATGGAACGGCGCTTATATCGATGGTAACGGTGAGCTGGAAGCCATTGACTCAACCGGTATTTCATTTGCTTACCGCCACTTCTGGACTGAGAAGCTACGCTCGAATGTCGTTTACTCGCGTGGTTGGGCAGACAATGATGAAGAGCTGCTAGCTCTCGCTGGTGACATGACTGAATACACACAACGCCTTGCGTTTAACGTGATGTATTCCCCAGCTTCAAACCTAACCTTTGGTGCTGAAATTTCACAAGCGAACCGTGAAACTGAAGCCAATGTTGACGGTGATTTAAACCGCCTGCAATTAATGGCTATGTATAAGTTTTAATCAATAAAAGAAATACGGGCGCACAAAGAGCGGTTTTACTTTGTGCGCCTGCTGTTTTCAATAGACCACCAGTTCGTAACCTAATTTCTGCATAACGTTGGCCTCGTACTCAAGTTGCATAGTAAGTACTGAATCCTCTTTCGCTGAACCTTTCAGTTGCAGTTTCAACGCTCCGTCTTCAATAATCGCCTCTTCCAATGAAATTGAGTTTTGTCTATCGCTGTTTAAAATAACGCCCAGACGCATCATTATCAGCATTTTAATGAGCTGATTTTGGCTAAACAGAATCAGATCCGGGAACTCTGCGGTTTGTATTTTTTTACGAAAGTACCGAACAATAGTTGATAAGAACCGCTGTTCTTCGGCATTAAACCCGGGCATATAAGCATGAGCTAAAATATAACCAGAATGCTTTTGTACACCACTGGCACTAATGCTTAGCCCGACCTCATGTAACTTAGCCGCACCTTCTAATAACACTTCCAAATCTTGTCCAGTGAGTCCCCAGCTTTCAGCTACACCGCCCCAAATCTGCTGCACCGTAGATAACACCCGCTCGGCTTGAGCCGAATCAACCGAGTAACGTTGCGCCAAACTGTTAATGGTGCGTTCCCGTACGTCCTGGTGCAGCAAGACTTCGCCCGCCAGTTCATACAAAACGCCTTCTCTTAGCGCGGAGTCGTGAGGAACCAGACGCTCAATTCCCAGTTCTTCGAAAATGCCCAAGAGTACCGCAACACCGCCCGCAATAGATTCCCTGCGCTCTGGCGAGACCCATTCTTTATTCAGTTTTTTTATCGACTCAGCGGCAATAAGGTCACTCCGGCATCCCTGAAGCTGGGAATACGTTATACCCAAAGGTTGCTCGCCATCGCGCTTCACAATCCATTGGAAAATAGCCTTGATGGTTCCCGACGTACCGAAAACGCTTTCCACCGGATGCTCAGCCAAATAATTTGCTATTGGCTCGACATGCTGACGAGCTGATATAACCGCCTTATCAAAACGTTTGGGGGTGATTTTCCCTGATGCAAAAAACTCTTTTGAAAAAGCCAGGCTTCCAATACTTCGTGAGCTTAAGAACTTCGGCTGGCGATTTTTTCCAATAGCAAACTCAGTGCTGCCCCCGCCAATATCAATAACCAGCTGAGACCCCGTAGATTCTGAGCTGGTTTCTGCCACGCCACGAAAAATTAACCGGGCTTCTTCCCTGCCAGAAATGACTTCGATAGGAAACGGTAACACTTTGGCTGCTTCTGCCAAAAATCGCTTACGATTCTTAGCTTTACGTAATGTGTGTGTAGCTACAACTTTCACGGTATCGCGATGGAAACCCTCCAGCCGGACAGCGCATTGCCGGAGCGCTTCAATACCACGGTAAACCGCAGCGTCACTCAGGTGGCGATTAGAAAGACCTTCTCCCAGTTGCACGGGTTGCTTGAATTTGAAAATAGGCTGCAGCTGACCTTCAACTAAACGCGCAATAATTAAATGAAAGCTATTGGAGCCAATATCCAAAGCAGCAAACTGCTTCGGGTCATTATTAGAGGTCTTTTTGTTGGCTTTCATAATCTCTCTTACGTCGCTTAAGATATCGATGAATAGCGACTTGTGAAGGCACCAGCGAGCGGCCTTTAGGAGCCAACCTATCCGACTCAAAACAGTATTTATTCTGTTGTTCCGCATCAATAAAGCGCGATTTCGCTTTATCCTGCCACTGCAAATTCATTATTTTCAAAATATCAGCTTTCACCTCATCATTATAGATGGGCGCGGCAACTTCCACACGATGGTCTAAGTTACGTGTCATTAAATCGGCCGAAGCAATAAAGACCTCTTTCTTACCAGCATGCTCAAAAATATACACCCTGGCATGCTCCAGGTAGCGGTCAACAATACTGCGAATTTCAATATTCTCGCTGAGGTTTTCAATTCCCGGACGCAAAGAACACATGCCACGCACTATACCCCGAATTTTAACACCGGCACGCGACGCTCTATAAAGTTGCACAATTAGGCTTTCGTCTTCTAAGTTATTCACTTTAAAAAGCAGTTCTGCTGGTTTACCGGCTTTAGCCTCATCTATCTCGAACTCGATAAGATCATTTATTCTCTGCCGCATATTTACCGGTGCCACCATTAAATGACGAAACTTATGTGCCCGGTAAGGTTGCTCAAGGTAATGAAATACCGATTCAACATCGGTACAAATATCCGGCTGACAGGTAAATAAACTAAAATCGGTATAAATTTGTGCCGTTCCCTCGTGAAAGTTCCCGGTTCCAATTACCGCGTAACGCCGGTCAAGATTCCCTTCATTGCGATGAATCAGCACCAGCTTAGAGTGCACCTTAAGACCGTGGATGCCGAAACTGACACGGACACCTGAGTCGGTTAACTCCTTAGCCCATTCAATGTTTGCTTCTTCATCGAACCGAGCCTGAAGCTCAACCATAACAGTCACATGTTTACCGTTTTGTACCGCATCCATCAACGAGCGGACCACCCGAGAGTTAGGCGCCACACGATAAATACACATTGAGATTCGGGTAACTTTAGGGTCGTAAGCGGCCTGCCGGACAAACTCCGTAAAATGCGAAAATCTATGGTACGGGTAATACAGCGCGATATCGCTTTTCTGAATGGCATCGAATACATTATCAAAGTGCGAGAACTTTGGATGAAACAATGCAGGCAAAGCTTTGTGCGTCAGTGACTTTTTGCCTAAGTGCGGAAACTTAACGAAATCTCGTGTGTTACGATAACGGCCACCAGCTACAAAAGAATCAAACTGGGTTAGCTGCAGCTTTTCACTTAGAAAGGCGAGCATTTCTTCCGGCATTGCGCGGTCGTAAACTAAACGTACAGGGTCAGCTTTTACTCTTTGCTTTAAGCCTTCTTCCATACGTTCAAGCAAGCTTTGTTCAATATCATCTGAAGGGCGGTATTCCGCGTCCCTGGTGGTTTTAAACGAAAAAGCCCGCAGTTGCTTAAACGGAATAATTCCCTTAAACAATACTTCTAAATTCAATTGCAGAACGTCATCTAAAAACAAAAGCTTGTGCTTCTTACTGCGCCCCTTGGCAGGCAACTTAATAAAGCGATCCATCTGATCAGAAGGCACTTCCAACAGCGCATACTGTTTGGCATCAGCGTTTATAATCTCAACACAAAGGTAGGTTTCATCTTCACGGATAATATTAGAAAGGTTTCCTTTACCATTGACCCATATAGGTACAATAAAACGCTGTACTTTTTCCGTGAAAAAGCGCTTAAGCCTTTGCTTTTCTTCTTCGTTCAACTGGTCAATGCTTAGTAGCGAAATACCAATTTTTCTTAAGGTTTCTAAGACTTCTTCCAGTACTTCATCAAAGCGTTTTTGCAGCAACACAACCTTTTTTTGCAACTGTGCCATTAGCTGCTCATATTGTTCACGCTCTTCTGTCGCCTGACTAAAGAAAATACGGCGCTTTACGTCAGCCACGCGCACCTGAAAAAACTCATCCATATTACTGGAAAAAATTCCGAGAAAACGAATTCGTTCAATTGCCGGAACCGTGCTGTCTGCAGCTTCTTGCAACACGCGCTCATTAAAGGAAAGCCAGCTTAGTTCTTTATTAAAAAATTTCATAGCGTAGACATGGCAACAGATACATCATGCGACTAGCCTAGCGTACTCGGGCTGTATTTTTATGACAGTAATATGACAGTCGCGTTATAAAACGCGACTGTCGGGGAAACTTACAAGAAGAGGTTATTTGACGAGTTTTATTAGCTGCTTGCCAATGTCCGTATTATCCATATAGCCGCCGAAGTTTTCGCTATAAGGGCCGACAGCAAAGACCGGAACATCAACACCGGTATGCCCGCTGGTTGTCCAGCCGGTACCGGTAATATCGCCAGTTATATAGACCAGTGCCTGATGTAAAGCGTCTTGTTGTTCTTCACCCTCTGCTTCAGCGGCAATAGCAAGCTCATCAAGATACTCTTGAGTCAGCTCAAAGTTAACTTTATCAGCTACATACTCCGCCCAGCTCTCAGTATCCATGGCAAGCATCTCTTTACTCATGAAAGCAATTGAATTTTCAATCGCCATCACACGATCAGAATACCAGGCGTAGTCACCATCACGCCCTAGAGTCAGGCCACCAGTTGAATGATCAGCCGTCATCACTATTAACGTGTCGGGATTCTTCTCGCGGTACTCACTCACCACCTTCAATGCGCGATTTAGTCCATCCATTTCGTGGACGGCACAAGCGATGTCATTGGCATGACCACACCAGTCAATTTCGCTGCCTTCAATCATTAAAGCAAACGGCTGCTGCTTTTTATCCAATAAGCGCAAAGCGGTACGTGTCATATTGGCCAGCGCATCAACATCGCCGTCAATCGCGTGCGGCAAACCTTTTTCTGCAAAAAGTCCCATTACTGGCGTAGTGTCAACCGAGTTCAGCATTTGCATATCGGTTACTACCTGCATGCCGTGCTCCGGCAATACATCCAGCCAATTCTTGTCTTCACGGTTAAAATAGCTTTGTCCGCCACCTAACATCACGTCAAAAGACGGTTGACCTTCAACCACCTGAGTCGCAATTTTGTCGGCTATCTGGTTGTATTCGTAGCGCGACGGGTGATGGGTGAAAAACGATGCCGGCGTTGCATGGTTAACTTGTGAGGTGGATACCGAGCCGGTTGACCAGCCATTTTCGCGAACCAGTTCCATAATGGTCTGTAATGGGTATTTATCAGAATCGACGGCAATAGCTCCGTTGTAGCTTTTAACGCCTGTCGCCAGAGCGGTTGCGCCAGCGGCGGAGTCCGTAACCCAGGTATTATCATCCGGATAGGTGGTTGCGGCGCCTTTCAGCATGGCATCAAACTCAGTTTTAGCAATAGTTTTGCTGTCTAAATCAGACATGGCATAACGGTACGCGCTAATATATTCAAACCCCATACCATCACCAATAATATAAATAATATTGGGTTTCTGTTCTTCTGCCTGCACCATTGTAGATGCCAAAGCCAGCCCAATGCCAGCTACCAATGCTTTGAGTTTCATACCACGACTCCTTTGTGAATAACCTAACCAGTATACCAAAGCGCGAGTGTCAGGAATATGACAATAGCCGCAGAATCATTGCCGTTTAGCGGTAATATTACCGTCAGCCAGACGAACTTCTATTGATTCACCCACAGCCACTTGCTTCTCACTACGAACCACATCGCCGGTTTCTGTACGGACAATAGCGTAACCCCTTTCCAGAGTATTCAAAGGACTGACAAGGTTCAGAGACTGCATCAACTGTTGCTGCTGAGTTCGTTTGTCTTTTAAAACTCGTTGCATAACCTGCGGCAATCGTTGCTGCTGCGTCTGAAGTTTTTGCTGCAAACGCTGTAACTCTTTTTGCGGATGCATAGCCTGCAGGCGGCCGTGTAAATAAGACACTTGCTGCTTTTGCCGCGCCAGGCGGTTCTGTAACGCCCGGTTAGCTCTGGCTTGCAGTTCATCGGCTAATTGTGACTGTTGTTGCAATTGTCGTTGCGGGTGCTGCTGTTGCAGCCGGGTTTGTAAAAATTGCCAACGCTGCTGTAAACGCTGCAACAATCTCTGCTGCGCCAAGCCTAAGCGTTGCTGCAGTGCCTGCGCTTTTTGCTGTTGTTGTTGTTGATCTCTGGTAACTAACTCAGCGGCTGCAGAAGGTGTTGGAGCACGAACATCGGCAACAAAGTCGGCAATAGTGAAATCAATTTCATGTCCAACAGCGCTAATGGTTGGCATGGGCGCTGTTGCCAAAAGACGCGCAAAAGTCTCATCGTTGAAACACCATAAGTCTTCCAGAGAACCACCGCCACGGCTGACTAACAGTACATCCACTTCATTACGCTCAAATGCGGTTTTTAGCATAGCCTGCAACTGCGGAACGGCTGCCTCTCCCTGTACCGCGCTCGGATAAATAACCACTTCGACGCCGGGGTCCCGGCGTTTCATCACCGCCAGTATGTCTTTTATCGCAGCACCGGTGGGTGAGGTCAGCACGCCGACTTTGCGAATATGATCGGGTAGTAAGCGCTTACGTTCCGCCGCAAATAACCCTTCAGCGGACAGTTTCTCTTTTAGTTGCTCATAACGCTGTTGTAAAAGCCCCTGACCGGCGTCTTCAACCTGCTCAATAATCAGTTGGTAGTCGCCCCGCGGTTCGTAAACCGTGACTTTAGCGCGTACCAGTACCTGCATACCATTTTGCGGCCGAACCTTTGCACGCTGATTCGCATTGCGGAACATAGCGCAGCGAACCTGAGCCCGCTCGTCTTTTAAAGTGAAATACCAGTGTCCTGAACCCGGCGCTGCAAAATTTGAGATTTCTCCAACCAGGCTTATTTGACCAAAGCCTTGCTCTAATAGTTGTCGAATCTCAGTATTTAACTGGCTGACCGAATACACCATGAGCATCACTCTTATTTTGAAATGAAAGATAAATCATACCATATTCCGCTCGCACTCAAATACGCCAGCCAATTTGGACGTCTAAATGTCTTGACGTCCTGATATCTATTTATTACAGTCAAAACCTCACTCAGAATATTGAGGTTAACTATGGTTCAGCCAGTTGCCCGCAGTTTTTATGCAAACACTCCGTTCGCACGTCTTAAAGGTTATCGCTATGGCGATCCTGATAAACCGGTCGTTGTTGTTCAGGGCGGGATCAGTGCCAGTGGCCAAATCTGGAAAGCTGATGAAAGTGGCTGGTGGCAGTCGCTGCATCCGCTCTTTTCAGAGCTGACTGATGTGCAAGTCATCAGCTTCGATTACCCCGGCGGCATAGGAGGATCAGAGTGTCCGTCTGTGCCTTTAACGGTAAAGCAACACAGTGAAGCCATTCGGCACGCGCTGAAGCAGGAAACCGATAACCTACAAGCCTGGATCGGGGGGTCTTTCGGTGGCGTTCTGGGACTTCAGTATGCCGCTGACCACCCAACTGAGTTGCCGCGTTTAAGTGCTATTGGCGCGGCTCACAAACCGTCAGTACATTCAGCGTTACTGCGCTACTTTCAGCAAGCGCTCATTCAACGATGCGATGATAATCAGTCAGGTATTATTTTGGCGCGGGCGCTGGCCATGCTGAGTTATCGCACCGCCGAAGAATTCGAACAACGTTTTAATCATGCGGACGATGCCTTTGAATACTTACTGTATCAGGGCGAAAAACTCTTGAAGCAAAACGGCAATGGTTGCCGCAGCTTATTTACGCACCTTACGCCAATACTCAATGATTACAGTATTGATCCAACCCGCGTGCAGGCAAAAGTGCAGCTAGTCGACTTTAACAACGACGCTATTGCCCCGCCCAGCCTGGTGAATGAACTGGCAAGCTTACTTCCCAACCCATTTGGCCGGGTCACTATTGAAACGCCGTTCGGCCACGACGGGTTTATCAAGAATGTTGAACAGTACCAATCGGCTTTAACGCATTTTTTAACTGAATCTGAACTGGAGTCCGTATGAAAGACGAAACATTGGCCATCCACCACGGCTATGAAACTGACCCAACGACTAAGTCAGTAGCTACTCCCATTTACCAAACCGTTTCCTACGAGTTTGATAACGCACAGCATGGCGCTGACCTGTTTGACCTGGCAGTTGAAGGGAATATTTATACCCGCATTATGAACCCGACCAACGATGTTCTGGAAAAACGTGTCGCAGAACTTGAACATGGTGTCGCCGCACTTGCCGTAGCCTCAGGCATGGCAGCCATTGAGTACGCATTAATTACGCTTGCCCGTCAGGGCGATAACATAGTGACGACACCACAACTCTACGGCGGAACCTACACACTATTCCAGCATATGTTGCCTTCATTTGGCATTGAAGTCCGTTTTGCCGAATCGGATAAAGCAGAAGACATAAGCAAACTTATAGACGATAAAACTAAGGCGGTATTCTGCGAGAGTATTGGCAACCCGGCGGGAAACATCGCTGATTTAGAAGGCTATGCTGACGTCGCCCACCAACATGGCGTTCCGCTGGTCGTGGACAACACGGTTGCTACACCGATACTTTGCAAACCCATTGATTTTGGCGCTGACATTGTGGTGCATTCGCTGACCAAATATATTGGGGGTCATGGCAATTCAGTTGGCGGCTTAATAGTCGATGGCGGACGGTTTGACTGGGTTAAGCAAAAACAACGCTTTCCTCAGTTTAGCTCACCGGAACCGGCTTATCACGGCGTAGTCTATACCGACGCTTTTGGTCCGGCGGCCTTCATAGCCCGCGTTCGTACTGTCGCCTTGCGTAACACCGGAGCCTGCTTGTCACCTTTTAACGCCTTCCTGTTGCTGCAGGGGTTAGAAACTTTACCTTTGCGTATTGAGCGCCACTGCGACAACGCGCTGAAAGTGGCTGAATATTTACAGTCGCATCCAAACGTAGATTGGGTGAACTTTGCAGCGCTGCCAGAGCACACTAACTACGAGCGAGCGAAAAAGTATATTAAGAATGGAGTTCCCGCATCGCTGTTAACCTTTGGCGTTAAAGGCGGCTACGATGCTGGCGTTGAGTTTTACGATAAGCTGAAACTGTTTAAACGCCTGGTCAACATTGGTGACGCAAAGTCACTGGCCTGCCACCCGGCCTCCACAACTCACCGGCAGTTGTCTGCTGGCGAACAGGCCGCGGTTGGCGTAAAACCAGAAGCTATTCGTTTATGTGTTGGCATTGAAAATGCGGAAGATATTATTGCCGATATCTCTCAGGCACTCGCTTGAGCACCCACAAAAAAGGCCACTGTTGAAGTGGCCTTTTGTCAGAACAACAATACGTTAGTCGTCTTTTTTCAGGTGAACGTCCATTTGGGGAAAGGGAATACCAATGCCCTCCTCATCCAGACGGTCTTTAATTCGCTCTAGTAAATCCCAGCGGGTCGGCCAGTAGTCCTCATTTTTCGTCCACGGGCGAACATTAAAGTCGACCGACGAATCGCCAAGGTTGGTCACCGTAACAACAGGTTCAGGATCTTTTAATACCCGCTCATCGCTGGTAATCACATCCATCAGTGCTTTCTTCGTCTGCTGTAGATTCGCACTGTAACTTACACCAATAACCAGGTCGATACGGCGCAATTCTTCTCGGTTATAGTTAACAATAGGGCCACCGATAATTTCAGAGTTAGGCACAAAAACCACCTTACGGTCAGGGGTTTTCATAATGGTCTGAAAGATATTAATTTGCTCAACGGTTCCTGAAACACCACCAGCATCAACATATTCACCCGCACGAATTGGACGGAACATAATAAGCAGAACGCCCGATGCGATATTAGACAGGGAGCCCTGCAACGCCAGACCAATTGCCAGACCTGCGGCACCTAGTATGGCAATGAAGGAAGTAGTTTCAACGCCCACATGCGACAGTGCCATCATGATAGCGGCAATGAATATCACCGTTTTTAAAATTGCACCGACAAAGCTGATAACAGCACCGTCGACCTGACGCTTTTTCATGCCTTTGGTCATTACACCTGTCACGGTGTTAGCGACGATTTTACCGACAATTAGTATCGCAATAGCGATGACAAATTTAATCGAGAAACCTATCAGCATGTCCTGATTATCATTAATCCACTGGACGATGTTATCCATACAAATTATTCCTTATTCCGCAGAGACTTTAATTAGTGACTTATTATTACAGTAATCATAAACGTTTATGCCCGCAAGTGGGATCACAAGCGAAATGAGTAACGTCCGCGCGAATCCGGCGTTCCCATGTATTCCATCATTTTAGCCAGCCCTTCAGGTGTTTCCAGATTCGGCTTCACTGTGCCTTCAGCATTGAAACTCTGGCTGTTAATGCTGCCCTGAAAGTCTAACCCTAAACTGTTATTACCATTCATGGCTAAGCCCACCGAGTTATCGTCGTTACAGCTAAGTTCTACCGGAAAATCTCCCAGCGACTGCCATTGATTATTAACCAACACCCGAATCTGCTCGCCCCGGGCCTGACCTTTCAACTCGTCGCACCAACGTACCGGGCCGGGCGCAGTAACGACAAAACTGTCTAAGGACAAACGCCAGTTACCTCCGGTTTTTAAAGGCAAGCGGGTGTTTGCCAACTGCAGCAGAGCATTAACATCACCACTGGCTGTTATATTTTTGGCTCCAACTTTGGTGGACCCTGCCAGTAAGCGTCCATTCAGCGCAAACGGGTTACTTTTGGCAGGCAAGTTAACATCCATGACCAACTCTCCCAGAAATACAGAAGACACCTGCCAGTTCCAGCTAAGATTATTCAGTACGATATCGTCAACTGCGACCTGCCCGGCAACGCCATTCCATAAGCTTCCGCTGACCTGAGAGAGCCTGATGTTATCCGGTAAAGGAAACCAGTAAATAACCCTTGCCGGTAACATCACCAGCATGGCAACCAGATACACGACCACTAACCAGGGTATCCAGCGTTTTAAGTTCATGAAGCCTCACTTACTAATAGTTTACGTAAACGCACCTGTCCGGGCGTATTTAATTTCGCAATATCAACAGCTTTTAGTGATAACCCCTGGCGTTGCTCCAGTTCGGCTAAAAAGCTTAATAAATCAGAAAAAGCCACCTCATCAACACTTAACAGATACTCCTGCCCCTGAGGCTGCAAACGCGCAATTTGAATATCCTGCGCAGCTGCAGCACGGTTGATACGTTGACTGACAGAGCCTGATGCACTTTGTTGTTCAGAGCTGCTCTCTTCCAGTTTTTTATAGCGCGCTATTGCCTGCTGAACCCATTGGTATTGCTGCTGTTGAGCTGCAAGCTGACGCTCTGCATTGGCTACTGCCTGGGAGCTGGGCTGCCAAATGACAAAGTACAGAAAAGCAATAAACAGTACGCCTGCCAAAACAGCTAACAAGCTCTGCTCGCGTTGGTTAAACTGGCTCCAGCGCTGCTTGCCTAAATCCAGATAAGGCGTTAACTGACGAGTAAATCTGTTCATGACTGCGCTCCCTGAGCATCGAGCTGCACGGTTAAAGAACCCGAAACTTGTTCACCACGGTTACTCATTGAACCCGCTTCAACAGTTAGCCCTTCGGCTTTCGCCGCCTGTTGAAAAGCCTCAAATTGAGAAAAGCTACTGGCAGTTGCCTGTAAGCGCAATTCATTATTCTGAAAGCGCAGTAACTCAAGCTGCAGTTCAGGCTGCGACTTAAACGCCGGAGCCAGTTGCTGCAAAACCGCAAGCACTGAAGCTTCATCCGCACTGCCTAGTCCAAGGCTTTCCAGTTGTCGTTGCAACTGTACTTTTAAATTCACAATACGAGTCTGACCCGGAAAGGCATCACGATAAAGTTGCTCAGCCTGAGCTTTTAAAGCGCCCCGCTGAGACTCCAGTTGCCAATAGCGTACGCCGTTTAACAACACGGCCAAAACAAAGAGTACACTCGCAGCAGTAGCCAGCCCCTTCCAGGGTAAATCAACTGAACGTTTTGCCCGTTGTGAGCGATAAGCCCCCTGCCTTAAGTTAATACGATTTCCTGTCGCGATACTTTGCACCGCGATAGTAAAAGGCACTTCAATATCAGCAGGGATTAAAGGTGCTGGCGATTGCGGCCAGTTTAGCGCGCCATAGTGAATAATTTCTGTTGGACTGTTCTGTTCAGCAGCAAAAGCTGGTGCTAACTGAGCAAACTGCTCTTTTTCTATGGTAAAGCCCTGCCACTCACCAGTTCTGACAATAACACTGTCGGCAAGCTCAATGGCCTGCCAGGTATCGTTCTGATGCGGCAACAAGAAGCAGTCGGGTACCCAGAAAGCAGAATCAATGCCGGCTTCGGTTAATACCTGCAGCCAATAATTCATTCGTTCTTTGGCGACTACAGCAACTGGCAATTCTGTGTTTTTTAGATCCGGCCAGGCAAAGTGCAGTTGCTCAATGTCTGTCGCCAGCTCTTCTTCCAGAGCATAAGGAATAATGCGCTGCAGATGCCTTTTTGTGCCTGCGGGCAAAGTCACTCTTGTCATCGAAACATCTTGCCCGGGCAAGGCCACAATGACTTCGCAACGGTTGGCCTTATCTTTTAACTGAACAAGCTCTGCTACCGAACTCAGCTCTCCACTGGCTATTAACTCTTGCTGCCCTTTATGCCAGACCAACCAGGGTATGGGTTCTTCGGTACCATAAGCCGGTAACCGCAGAATCAGTGTTTCATGCATAAACTAATCTCCCATCGCCCGGTACAGGGTTTGTACTCGACCTTCGTTTAAATGTAATACCGAGCGCGCTCTCATTTCTACCTCGCCCCACTGAATCATCGCAACCAGCTGAAAATACTCACTACTCACGGTCAGTTCCGGCAACTCACCTTCTAATTCCGACCTCACTCCCGAAAGCTCAGCCAACTCAGCGAGTTCCTCATCGGATTCGTAGCCTTGAGGCGGCCGGTTATTCAACAAAGCCATAGCATCAGCAAGTGCTAGCTTACCTTCGGTAACCCCGGTTAAAACCGCAGCCTGATCCTGTTCCAGAGTATTAATATTAATTTTTAAGTCTGTCTCATTGGGAATAACGCAAGCAACAGAGTTTAAAGAATTGACAACTTTAGCGCTGTATCCACGCACCATTCTTAGTTCACTCATCTCAAGTAGTTGACTGTTTGCGGCCAAATAAGGCTTAGGTAGACTCTCGTAATCAGGGTCTTCGGCACCGTTACTGCCCGACAACTGACTGTCTTCATCCAGCCAGTCTACCAGACTGTCGGTTAAAATTTCGGCCTGATAGTTATCAATTTCCAGTGCTTCCAGCAGCGCTTTGTATTGTCGTTTGCGCTTTTCCAGAGTTCCGGGATCTTCTGCATCGGTAACCAGGCTATTAAGGTTAAAGCAACTGTATAAATCCCTGACTTTCGCGGCAATCTGCCCACCTTCTACCGGAAAAGGTCCGCTGCGCTGAGCCCAGTTTTGCTCTTTGTGCGCAACTCCATCGTTCTCTTCCAGCTCAGTTTGCAGCACTTCTTTTAGCACATCCTCTGCGCTTAACCACATCCAGTAGCTTTGTTCAGCTTGCTGCAAGTTGCCCATACGGGTTATTTGCAACTGCAGTTTGCCGCCTAAATTCACTGCAATAACCGACACAATAGCAATAACCAGCAAGACGGTTATCAGTGCCGCTCCGGCTTGTGATGACTTACGCGGGCTAATTGGCACGTTGCAGCCCTCCGCTATTACTTTCCACTTGCTGTCCTACTGCGGCTATCAAAAACACGCGTCTGATGGTGCCAAAGTTTTTGCTACGAATGGTCACTTCAACGGCTTGAGGCAAATCACCTGCGCTTTCCCAGTTGTCGCTCCAGCCTTGTTCTAACCCCTGATTCGCGTTACTCACGCCATCACTGCGGTAAAACCGAAAAGACAGTTCTTCAACGCCTTCTAATAAGGTCTGAACGGATGGCTCTGAGGAGCGATCGTTAACGAAAGTCTCGGTTACCCGTTGCAAATTCCCATCCCATAAACGGTAAACTACCGGCTGCAATTCGCTGCGGGGCATCATGTTACCGGGGTTATCAAAACCACTTCTGACAAAGGCCAGCACACCGCCGTCAGAATCGAAGTAACTCGGATCATTACTCAGGTATTGATGGGTAACCTCGACACCAGATGGCCGCGTTGGTTTAGCGACCATTTGCCGAATATCCTGCTGTATCAGCAACTGGCTAAACTGTAAACGTTCCAGTTGTTCGCGCTGTTTTTGAGATTGCTCTTCGGTATTGACCATTTGGTTCAGAACCTGAAAGCTGGCAATACCGATAATGGCAAATATCACCATGGTCACCAGCACTTCTACTAAGGTAAAACCCTTGTTTGCGGAGTTAACGACCATTGCTCGTTCCTCCCGCTGAATCCGGTTTACGCACATAGCGGGTTAGCCGAAAGTGCTCACGACCGTCCTCGTTTTTCATCACTTTCACCGTCACTGCAACAACATTCGGCGTGACGGTTTCAGTCACTTGTTGCTGCCAGTACCAGGTAACATCGGCCTGTTCCTGCTGGCCGCTCCGTTTATCTTCAAGTGGCCACTTTTGTTCAAGCGACAATTCTGCGAGGCGGTTAGAAGCTACGTACTGAGCAAAGGTTTTATCCTGTAAAGCACTTAACCCGGTCAGATGACCACTAGCGGCCTGTAGTGCAGCAAGTGCCGCCAGACTGAACACCGACAAGGCAACCATCACTTCAATTAAGGTAAAGCCACGCACCCACCGCATAGTTACTCCGGAGCCTCGGCAGAAATACTGACTTGCCAGCTGTTTTCAGCAATAAGCCAACGTTCAGCATCGGGGTCGTTTAAATGCTCAATATGCACTTCAAACAAAGTCATTTCACCACTGGGCAGAATCAGAATATCGGGGATGATATTGTCTTCGTCACTTTCCTCAGCAAACAACCCGCTACTCAGCGATTCGTTTTGTTCCAATATCTTCAGCCCCCGGCTAGTGAACTGCCAGCGTAGTGGCCATTCTGTTTCCTGCGCCCGCAAGCCACGAGCGTTTTGTTCGCGCCATTGCTCATCTTTCCAGAATAAGAAACGATAGCCATCTTCTTGAAACTTTAACCCGAGAGGTTGTTGTCGAACCATGGCGTATTCGCGCGCATAGTTTAGCTGTTGACGTAAACTCACGGCCGCATTTTGAGGAGAGTCCTGCCCCCTTTCACCACCGGGCAGTGTAAACATGACAGCGCTGGCGATGAGACCAAGAATGGCCATCACCAGCATGACTTCAATTAAAGTAAAACCAAATGAACAACGCTTATTGATCACGATTGTTGTTGCCAATCATCCAGTTGCCAAAATCATCATCCGTTCCGGGCTGACCGTCCGGGCCCGGGGAAAAAATATCAACATCATCGTACTGACCCGGGTTCAGGAGTAAATAGTCATTGCCGTAAGGGTCCTGCGGTAAACGACGAATATAACCGCCGCTGCGGTAGCTGCGGGGCTGCGGATCCATGTTCGGTTCATTGACTAAAGCCTCAAGTCCCTGCTCGGTCGTTGGAAACATACCGTTGTCTAAGTGATACTGAGCCAGTGCGTTTTCTAAAGCGACAATATCGGCTATCACTTTTTGCTGGTTAGCCTTTTCCTGATTACCCAGTACATTTGGTAACACCATAGTGGCCAAAATACCGATAATGGCAATAACCACCATTACTTCGACCAATGAAAAACCTTGTTGATTACGTCTCATAGCTAAAGCCCTACACTATTATTTAATTGTAAAATGGGTTGAATGATAGACAGCACAATAAAGAAGACGATACCTGCCATCGTCACTATCAACACCGGCTCAAATACTTTTAAGCTGACCGACACCAAGTTTTCAAATTCTTTGTCCTGATTATCGGCTGAACGTTTTAACATTTGTTCCAGTTCACCGGACTTCTCACCTGCCGCTATCATGTGCAGCATCATTGGTGGGAACAACCCCGTTTCCTGCAACGCACCGCGCATTGACGCCCCTTCACGGACGCGTCCGGCCGCTTCATCTACCGCCTGGCGTATGGCCAAATTACCGATAACTGATGAAGTAATACGTAGTCCATCAAGCAAAGGAACCGCCGAGGACGTCAGTATACTTAAAGTCCGGGCAAAACGGGCGGTACTCACACCTCTTATGACCTTACCCAGCATGGGAAGTTTTAACAGCCTTCGATGATATTTCAGGCGGTTCTTTTCATTTCTCAACCACTGGTTAAAGGCCACCAGTACCAAAGCAATACCAATAAGTAACCACAGCCCCCAGTTTTGCAAAAATTCACTAATGGCTATCATCGCCAGAGTGGTTGGCGGCAAGTCCTGGCCCATGGTTGAAAAGTTATCCACTATTTGCGGCACAATAGAAACCAACAGAAAAACCACAATGCCAATGGCAACCAAAGTCAGCATAAGCGGATAAATTAGCGCCTGAGTCAACTGGCTTTTCATGTGCTGCCGCTGCTCGGTATAGTTTGCCAATTCATCCAGTACGGTGTCTAAATGGCCGGATTTTTCACCTGCAGCGACCATTGCGGTATATAAAGAATCAAAAACACCGGGAAACTCCGACATAGCTTCGGCAAGGCCATAACCTTCAACCACTTTACTGCGTACCGACATCAGTAACTTTTTCAGGCGCGGCTTTTCGGTTTGATCAGCAACCGCTAACAATGCCTGCTCAATGGGCAACGCTGAACCTACTAAGGTGGATAACTGACGGGTAATTAATGCCAAGTCCTGCGCTTTAACCTTACGCTGTGGAAGCCCAAACCGGGGCTGTAAGGTTTTCTTTCTGTCTTGATCAGCGGCAGGTTCAATGGTTAAAGGCATTAAGCCTTTTTCACGCAATAACTGACGTACCTGTCGCTCAGTATCGGCTTCCAGTACGCCCTTTTTCTTTCTGCCGCTAGCTTCAACGGCTTGGTATTCAAATGCTGCCACCCTCTACTCCTCGCGGGTAACCCGCAGCACTTCTTCCAGCGTTGTCTTGCCTTTCAGTACTTTTGCTAATCCGTCCTGGCGAATACCGGGCGTCGACTGGCGAATATACTTTTCAATAGACTGTTCGCCGTGACCGTTATGGACTAACTCACGTACATGGTCGTCCACCAGCAGCAGTTCGTGAATACCGGTTCGTCCACGATAACCGGTGTGATTGCATCGTTCACAACTCCCTGCACGATAAATCACACTCGTATCTGAAGCATCAAGGCCCAGCATATTCTTTTCTTCGTCATCAGGCTGGTGCGGCTGTTTGCACTCGCTACAGAGTGTCCGCACCAGGCGCTGTGATAACACCGCCAATAAGCTCGATGAAAGCAGGAAAGGTTCTACTCCCATGTCTTCCAGACGAGTAATAGCACCGGCGGCTGTATTGGTGTGCAATGTAGACAAGACCAGGTGACCGGTGAGCGACGCCTGCACAGCAATCTGCGCGGTTTCGACATCACGTATCTCACCAACCATCACTACGTCCGGGTCCTGGCGCAAAATAGCGCGCAAGCCGCGGGCGAAGGTCATATCCACCCGAGGGTTAACCTGAGTCTGCCCAATACCATCAATGGCGTATTCTATAGGATCTTCGACGGTCAGAATATTACGGTCTTTAGAATTAATTTCGCTCAGTCCGGCATACAACGTCGTACTTTTACCTGAGCCCGTCGGGCCGGTTACCAAAATAATGCCGTGGGGTTTGTAAATCAGTTCCTGGAAAATTTTTCGGTTCCCGTCAGTCATTCCCAGTTCAGTCAAGTTAAGCCTTGCGTTGTTCTTATCCAGCAAACGCAGTACCACCCGCTCGCCATGATTAGACGGCATGGTAGAAACCCGTACATCCACAGCCCGACCGGCAATCAACAAAGAAATACGACCATCCTGTGGAACACGCTTTTCGGCGATATCCAGCTGCGCCATTACTTTTATGCGCGACACCAGCAGCGATGACAACTTACGGTTTGGTCGTAAAACTTCGCGCAAAACGCCGTCTATGCGAAAACGTATAAGCAAAGCTTTCTCAAAAGTCTCAATGTGAATATCCGAAGCGCCTTCTTTTATCGCTTCACTCAACATCGCATTAATTAGCTTAATAATAGGCGCGTCGTCTTCGCTTTCGAGCAAATCTTCGGTCTGCGGCAGCTCATCAGCAAGAGAGAATAAATCGGACTCATTGCCAATGTCTTCCATTAACTGCTGGGCTTCCGATGAGTCTCGTTGATACGCACGAGTTAACAGGCTTTCAAAGTCGCTTGCGGCATGCTCCTGAAGAGTGACCGGCTGACCCAACGCGCGCCTAACTTCTTTTAACGCAGCAGCCGAAATACCTGCACGGCAATGCAAAATTAACGGCTCACCCTGCTCAACCACCACGCCAAAGCGTTTAGCAAAGCTAAACGGGAGGCGAGCTGTTGCAATGGCACTGGCTTCAGTCATTTTGCGGCTCTTCATTCTGTTCGTCGCTTTCTTGGTTACCCTTTTCGTCGCTGCTCTTCTCGCTACCCTGCTTTTTCAGGTATTCGTCAAAGCCTGGCGGTAAAGTAAGCTCACTGTCCCAGTCGTTAAGCAACGGTGAATCCTCAGAGGGCATTAGCGAGATACCGCGCGAACGTTCATCCAGTTGCAGCGCCCGCATATAGTTGTATTTTGCTGAACTTAACTCACGCATGCGGTTACCGTCACGGACTATGGTTGGACGGATAAAGACCATCAGATTGCGCTTTTGCTTAGAGGTTGAAGTAGAGCTAAATAACTTACCTAAAATAGGGATGTCACCCAAAATAGGAACTTTGGATACAGATTCCTGCACGTCTTCGTCAATCAGACCGCCCAGTACAATGGTCTCGCCATCGTCAGCCATGACCGTGGTTTTCAGTTCCCGCTTATTAATAATAACGTCAACTGCAGTAGCGCCGCTTAAACTGGACACTTCCTGTTCTATCGTCATTTGTACGGCGTCCCCCTCGTTAATTTGAGGCGTTACCTTTAACTTAATACCTATCTCGGTACGATCAACCGTCTGGAACGGGTTGTCGTTGTTATCACCCGTAGTAGAGCCACTAATAGTGGGGACTTCCTGACCAACCAAAAAGCTCGCTTCTTCGTTATCTACGGTAACAATACTGGGCGTCGCCAGAATATTTGAGCGAGTATCCTGAGTAACGGCCTGAACCACCGCTGCCCAGTCGTTCTGAATGGTGCCGAACATCATACCGTTTACCGAGCCCAATAAATTCGCCAGCAACGAGACATCACCAGGTTCATCCGGTTCTGTCGTCGTCACCTCGACTCCTCCATCTGTTATCCGGGTCGTCGTTGTACCTTCCCTTTCACGTGCTTGATAAGCACCCGCGGCCAAACTCCCGATAGGTACCTGATTACCATTATTATATTGAACCATACCGCCGTCTTCACTGATCCACTGCACGCCAAAGTCAACGTTATCGCCTTCCATAATTTCGACAATAATAGCTTCAACCTGAACCTGAGCACGGCGGATGTCTAAGTCCCTAATCACTTTTTCCAGCGACGCCAGCATGTCTTTTTGAGCGGTAATGACCACCGAGTTTGTCGGCTCATGCGGGCTGATACTGACCGTTTCATCACCTCCGGTACGACGGCGCTGAGTTGCATTACCGGTACCGGACTGTTGCTCGACTTCGGCCTGAATAGAACGGCTGACATCTTTCAACACCTCAACTACTTCAGGTGCTTTCGCATACTTTAAGTAGAAAACACGAGTGTTACCTTCGGTTTTTAAGTCCTGATCAAGCTGTTTAATCAACTTAACGACGCGGGCACGGGCACGAGGCTCACCGCTAACAATAACGCTATTACTGCGCTCATCAGCAACAATTTTAGGAATAAGTAACGCCGGTACGCCTTCATTATTTTTCTCGAACAGCGACTGAGCTATACGAACAATTTCACTGGCTGACGCATACTCAAGACTAATCATATCAACATCTTGATCGCCAGCCCGGTCCACCCGCTCAATAATCTCTACTAAACGCTGCACGGTTTCAGCGCGCCCGGTCATCATGATCACATTTGATGGGTCATAACTGACGACCATACCGCCACCGCTTTGGTCATTTAGCTGACGCAATAAAGGAGCAAGCTCCCGTACGGAGACATTCTCTACCGGCACAACCCGGGTCACCATTGTGTCGCCCAGCATTTTTGTGTCACTACCAATAACAGGCAGCGAAGAGGTTTTTGCGTCTTTATCACGAATGACTTTCAGGACACCGGACTCCATTTCAACAGTGGCAAATCCGTAGACCTCAAGAACATTAAGAAAAAACTGATAGTACTGCTCTTCATCCATCACATCATAGCTGCGCACATCTATTTTGCCCCGCACGTTAGGGTCGATAATGATGGTTTTACCTAAGTTTCGGCCGACAACCTGAATAAACTCGTTAATATCAGTATTTTTAAAACTGGCGGCATATTCTTCGCTGCTTAATGGTGAACTCATCAGTGTTAATGCCAAACCGAGAGCTCCCAACCATGCTTTTAAGCCACTCTTTGCCACTGTCATATCAATTATCCTGTTTTACCGGTAGCTCAAACGACAGTTCCATCCTTTCACCGCCGCGCTCAATTTCTATGGTAACCCGCTCTTGTTCCGACAGTTCCTGACTAGCAAGCATGGCCTGCTCCATGTCGGTCAAATCGTAGCCGTTAATCGCCACTGCAAGATCACCATTCTGGAATCCAGCATCCCGAAATAACTCGGGGTTCTTGCCTGAATTCAGTTTGTATCCTTTTAACTCGCCATTAATTTGTACTGGCGAAATATTCACGTAATCGAGTAACGACGAAGGATTATCAGCAACCTGGGCCAACTGTTGTTCAACAGTCGCATCATCATTAACCGGATTGCTGTCATCACTATCGACAGGTACCAGCGCACCAGAGTTATCTGAGTCACCTACAATTAAAGACAGTGCAGGCCTGTCCTCACCAATGTCTTCCATTTTCAACGTTTCTAATCGGCCGTTATTATCAAGAATAACGCGATCGGCATGAATCTCTTCTACAGTCACCGATGAACTGCCCAGGCTCTCACCAATAATGTAGGTTTGTTGCTTGCTGCCTTGCTGAATAATAGCTGCTGAACGTTCAGGGTTAGAGCTGGCAGAGACGCCTATCAGACGGACGTTTAATGATGTTTTCGGCGCATTTTGAACGCTTTTAGGACGGTTCCCCCGCTCTGCTGCTCCGAAAAGATTCAGCGTCGTTAAAGTCTCTAAATTCATCGAACCAGTTGCAGTAGAATCAACCGTAACTATAGGTAACACCGCGCTGTCGTCAGGCTCTGCAGGGTTAATCAGTGACCAGGTAAACCGGGCCAGCAATACCGCAACCAAAAACCATGCGAAAGCCGTTAGCGCTTGCATTAAGCGGCGCCACATTTGAGTATCTTTAAATATTTGTTGGAGTCGGGCAGTCACTTTATTCTTATTCTTGTTACACTGACAAAAGGCGATTCATGCATTCTAGCGCAGGCGACATGAGTCAACAATCGATTAACACAAAGTTTATAACGAATTCGTTGCGTTTTTATGACAAAAACTCGAAAAGAAAGCCCCATTCGTCTGGATAAATGGCTGTGGGCAGCAAGATTCTACAAAACCAGAGCACTTGCCCGACAAATGATTCAGTCAGGCAAAGTACATTATGACGGGCAACGTAGCAAGCCTTCTAAGGTAGTGCAGGTTGGCGCTATTATCACTTTGCGGCAGGGCTTCGATACAAAAGAAGTTGAAGTCATGGAGCTAAGTGAGCAACGCCGCGGTGCCAGCGAGGCGCAACTACTCTACAGAGAAACTCCTGAGAGCATAGAAAAGCGCGAGAAAAATGCGGAAGCAAGAAAGCTTAATGCGTTGTATAATCCGCACCCGGATGGACGGCCAGATAAAAAACAGCGCCGTCAACTTATCAGAATGAAAGATAGCGGTGAATAAATCGCTTGTTGTCGATAAACAGGAGTGCCCATGGAATACCCAACTGATCAATTGTCACGCTACACCTTTGAAGAGCAAGATGTGCGAGGTGAGCTCGTTCAGTTGACCAGCAGCTATCAAACTTTGCTCCGTGGTCATAACTATCCTGCACCTGTTCAGGAGTTACTTGGGCAAATGATGGCCGCAGTATCACTACTAACTGCCACTTTAAAGTTTGAAGGCCATATTGCGGTGCAACTTCAGGGCGATGGGCCACTTAACTTTATTGCGGTTAATGGCAATCATAATCAGGAGTTAAGAGGCATCGCACGATTAAAATCCGAGCTTGGTGCAACGGATTTACAATCGATGATAGGAAAAGGTCAGTTGGTCATTACCTTAACCCCGGATACTGGTGAACGTTATCAGGGCGTTGTCGGCGCAGATGCCGATTCCATTTCTGAGATGCTCGAAAACTACTTCGAACAGTCAGAGCAATTGCACACCCGGGTTTGGTTATATGCCGATGGCGAACACGCCGCAGGCATGTTGTTACAACGCCTGCCCGCAACAGGGAAGGACTTAACCGGGTTCGAACATTTGGCCACTTTAACCGATACGATTACTGCCAAAGAAATTTTCACACTACCGGCTGAAGAGCTATTGCATCGTCTTTATCATGAAGAGCAAGTGCATCTGTACCCGTCACAGGAAGTCAGCTTTGTTTGCGGCTGCTCGCGTGAACGCACGTTAGAGGCATTGGCTTCAGTTAGCCCGGAAGAAATTCAGGAAATTTTAGCCGAGGAAGGCGAAATTATGATGACCTGTGATTATTGCCTGACCGAGTACCGTTTTAGCCCCTCAGACTTTAATTAATAGATAAAGAAAAGCCTGCTCAATTAGCAGGCTTTCTCGTTTAAAACTATTTTTTCTTCTTCAGAAACTTCATCAAGCGTCTGCGTTTTCGCTGCTGCGACAAAGTAAGTTGGTTTTTCTTACCTTCATAAGGGTTAACCGGTTCACGGAATTCTACTTTTATTGGCGTACCCATAACGCCCAGAGATTTCCGGAAGTAGTTAATTAAATAGCGCTGATAAGCCCCCGGTAAATCCTTTACCTGGTTGCCATGAATAATAATACGTGGTGGATTATAGCCACCTGCGTGCGCATATTTAAGTTTCACCCGGCGACCGCTCACCAGTGGCGGCTGATGCTCTTCCTGCGCCATTTCCATTATTTTCGTTAGCTTAGAGGTACTAATGCGTTGTGTTGCGCTGGCATAAGCCTCTTCAACCGACTCAAATAAATGACCAACACCTGTACCGTGCAGCGCGGAAATAAAATGCAAACGGGCGAAGTCAACGAAGCCTAAGCGTCTATCCAGCTCGCGCTTTATCTCTTCTTTGTGGTCGTTTTGCAAACCATCCCACTTATTCACCGCAATAACAATTGAACGACCGGCATTTAATGCAAAGCCAATTAAGTTGAGATCCTGATCACTGATAGTTTCACGTGCATCAACGACAATAAGGACAACGTTTGCATCCTCAATTGCCTGCAGGGTCTTAACCACCGAAAACTTCTCGATAGCCTCACCAATACGCCCACGCCGACGGACTCCTGCGGTATCAATCAGAACATATTCCCGCTCGTTCCGCTGCATAGGAATATACACGGAATCGCGAGTAGTGCCTGGCATGTCATAAACGACAACCCGCTCTTCACCTAATATGCGATTGATTAAAGTTGATTTACCGACGTTCGGACGACCAACAATAGCCAGTTTAAGTGGCAGCTTATCGTAGTCTATTTCATCATGCTCTAGCTCTTCAGACTCAACGTCCTTGGGCACGATAACATCGGGGTATTCTTCCGCTATTGGCTTAAAGCAAATTTCCAGTAACTGCTCAACACCACGGCCATGAGCCGCCGCAATACCGTAAAGTTCGCCTAAAGATAACGAATAGAAGTCGGCCATTGCCGAATGGGCATCAATACCGTCAATTTTATTACAGACCAGGTAAACTTTCTTATTCTGCTTACGCAAATGGTCAGCAATGGCTTGATCACCAACGGTAACACCGTCACGCGCGTCCACCATGAAAAGAACCACATCGGCTTCGTCAACAGCAAGCAGCGACTGCTTTGCCATTTCTTCGTCAATGCCTTCTTCATCACCATGAATACCACCGGTATCAATAACAATAAATTGATAACCGTCGTAATTTGCCTGACCGTATTTACGATCCCGGGTTAACCCGGGAAAGTCCGCTACCAGTGCGTCGCGAGTTCGCGTTAAACGATTAAAAAGCGTGGATTTCCCCACATTTGGGCGCCCGACGAGCGCGACAACAGGTAACATCTCTTATTCATTTCCTGATTGAGTATCGAGCGCGATGATATCACCGTCCCGAGTTTGTACATACATAATGTTGTTATCCACGACAGGAGCAACATAGACTCCATCGCCGCCAACGTCGTAACGACCAACAATGTTGCCGGTTTCACTGTCCAGCCAATGCAAGTAGCCTTCAAAGTCACCAACAACAATATTACCGCGATGCCATGCGGGCGCGCTTAGCTTACGCCCAAACAGCTCGGTGTTACTCCAACGCTCAATACCACCGCTCTGGTCAAGTGAGTAAACGTGGCTGTTCACATCGGTTAAGAAAATTCGGCCACTAGTCACCAACATGTTTTCAAATGCTTTGTAGTCGCGTTTCCAACGTACTTCGCCACTCATGAGTTCAAGCGCGACCAGCTCTCCGTTAAACGCAACCATATACAAGGTAGTTCCCTGCGTAGCGGGTTTTGCGTCAACGTCGGCTAAACGCTCCAGCTCGGTACTTCCGCTGGGCTTACCGATAGGCTGACTCCAGGCTTGTTGTCCGCTGTCAGCAATTAGCACCATACCGGAACCGTTGCTGTCGCCAACTACAATACCGCCACTGATAATTGCCGGAGCCGATGCCCCACGCACCGTCAGCATGGGGGTCTGATATTCGTATTCCCATTGCTCTTCACCGGTTTCAGCGTCCAGGCTAATGACTTTTCCGCCACCGGTATGCACAACCACACGTCCCTCACCAACAGCAGGATCTGACATGACTTCGTTGTTCACTTCGGTATGCCAGACGACATCACCAGTTTCAGCATCCAGAGCAACGACGTCACCATTTTCAGTACCCAGAAAAACACGGTCGTAGCGAGCAACTAAGCCACCCGATATACGCGCGGGAAAAGGGCTTGCGAATAAGCCGCTGAACCAGCCTTCGTCGGTTGCTTCATCAAATGTAATGCGCTGACGTAGATCAATTCGCCAGACGCGGTCGCCTGAAGTCTTGTCAAAAGCGCTGACCAGACCATTGCGGTCAGCAACAAAGACCTTGCCATACTCAACCACAGGATTCAGTCGGGAAAAGTGCTCACCAATACCGCTTCCGACAGAAGCATCCCATAAAACTTTTGGTTGTACTTGCTCAGAAATTGGCTGAAGTACCGCGAATTTAGGCTCTTCATCGTCGTCACCAAAAATAGAGCAACCACTAACAAGAACTGCAGCAGTCAATAACAAACTGCCTTTGGTAAAGCGTTTAATCAATTGCATTATGACTTAACCAGGCTGTTGAGTTTCATTTGCAGTGCCGGAGTCAATGACTCACCCGCCTGCAATGCGCGTTCGTAAGCGGCCCGAGCTTCTTCGGTATTACCCTGCTCGGCCAGAATGTCGCCTTCAAGCTCTGCGGCAAAACCCGCATAAGCTTCTGGCAGAGGTTTCTTAACTAAACTTAAAGCGGTATCAAGCTGTTCCTGAGCAATTAATACCCGGGCTAACCGGATACTGGCTAAAGCTGACATGTTTTCATCTTCGGCGCTGTCGACTACCGACTGTAACGCAGTAACAGCTGTTGCTAAGTCAGCTCGTTCGACCGCATGTTGAGCCAACTGCAAAGCCACCAACTGTGCATAAACATTGTCAGGGTTTTCACTAACAAACTCTTGCGCTTCCAGCATCGCGTTTTCGCTACCTTCAGAGAGCTCGGCCGTTAACTGCTGATAGTTTGACGAAGCACGCTGCTGCGTTTCCAGCGTATGCTGGTCATAGTAACGCCAGCCGTAAAACAAACCAAAGCCAATGACTACACCGGCAACAATACCTTTACCGTGCTCTTTCCAGAACTCTTTTAAACGTTCTACTTGCTGTTCTTCATCCACCTGACTACCCTCTCGTCATTGGCTGCAGATACTCAATAAGTGCCTGCCAGCCCAGAGTTTGTTGTTCTTCAGCAGTGCGTAATGGTTTTACCGTTACCTGCTGCTGTGCGATTTCATCTGCACCGATAATGAGTGCCACTTGAGCACCCGACTTATCCGCTTTTTTCATTTGTTTTTTCATAGAACCACCGCCACAGTGGCTTACCAGACGCAGTTCCGGCAACTCATTTCTCAGCTGTTCGGCAATTCGCGGGGCATTTAGTTCCGCTTCTTCGCCTAACGGCATCAAGTAAGCATCGACTACTCGTCTTGGGGTCAGCTTGCCTTGTTCCTGTAGCAACAGCACCAGGCGTTCCATACCCATTGCAAAACCGACTGCAGGCGTAGCCTTACCGCCTAATTGTTCAACCAGGCCATCATAACGACCACCGGCACAAACAGTTCCCTGAGCGCCCAGAGCCGTGGTAACCCATTCAAACACGGTACGGTTGTAATAATCCAGACCACGAACCAGGCGTTCGTTTAAAGTGTATGAAATACCAGCCGCTTCCAGACGAGCGGTTAGTTGTTCAAAATGCTCTTTCGATTCTGCGTCCCAGTATTCAGACAGGCTTGGCGCACCTTTCAGAATCTTCTGAGTATTTTCGTCTTTACTGTCCAGAATACGCAACGGATTGCTTTCAAGCCGGCGTTTACTGTCTTCATCCAGCTCGCTTGCATAGTCAGACAAATAAGCTTTTAACGCATCGCGATAATTCGCCCGAGCTTCATTAGACCCCAGAGAGTTCAGTTGCAGCTCGACCTGATCAGCAATGCCAAACTCGCGCCATAATCTAGCCGAAAGCAGAATGACTTCCGCGTCGGCATCGGCGCTTTCTAAACCAAAGGTTTCAATACCAAACTGATGAAACTGACGATAACGACCTTTTTGCGGACGTTCGTAACGGAACATAGGCCCCATGTACCACAAACGCTGAATTTGGTTGTACAACAAACCGTGCTGATTACCCGCACGCACGCAGCTCGCTGTCCCTTCAGGGCGCAAGGTCACACTTTCGCCATTGCGGTCATCAAAGGTATACATTTCTTTTTCGACAATATCGGTAACTTCACCAATAGAGCGTTTAAACAGTTGTGTGCTTTCCAGCACTGGCATACGGATTTCGCTATATCCGTAGCTTGCAGCAACACGTCGTATTACTGCTTCAACCTGCTGCCAGGCCGGACTCTGCTCTGGCAACAAATCATTCATGCCACGAATTGCTTGGATTGTATTCGCCACGGAACCTTCTCGTCTGGTTATCGATACAGAAAATAAGCGGGTATTATAGGGACTTTGTCGATGCGGGTAAAATCAACCGTTAATTTCTTTTACGTCAATTTTATTAGCTTCAATGAACTTAACCTGTTCGCGAATTTGAGCTTCCAGCTCATCCACTAAATTTTGGTTATCCAGCCGGAGTTTTTGACGTGCTCCGCCAATGTACAAGCCACTTTTGTTTTTTGCGCCAGCAAGACCTACATGCGATACCAGAGCCTCGCCCGGACCATTAACCACACAGCCTATAATTGAAACATCCATGGGAATAGTAATATCTTCCAGACGTTCCTCTAAGGCATTAACGGTGTTAATAACATCGAATTCTTGTCTGGAACAACTTGGGCAGGCAATAAAGTTGATACCCCGCGCGCGAATACGCAGTGACTTTAATATATCAAAACCCACTTTAATTTCTTCAACCGGATCGGCAGCAAGGGACACCCGCAACGTGTCGCCAATACCTTCAGCCAGCAACATGCCTAAACCAACTGACGACTTCACCGCACCGCTGCGCTTACCACCGGCTTCTGTAATGCCTAAGTGCAAAGGCTGATCAATTTTTTGTGCCAGTAAGCGATACGATTCAACGGCTAAAAATACATCGGAAGCTTTAACGCTGACTTTAAAATCGTAAAAGTCCAGCTTATAGAGAATATTGACATGCCGCATTGCGGATTCAACTAACGCCTCAGCTGTCGGTTCTCCGTATTTTTCTTGCAGATCTTTTTCTAGTGAACCGCCATTAACCCCAATACGAATTGGAATGTTACGTTCACGTGCTGCATCTACTACGGCTTTAATTCTGTCTTCGTGACCAATATTGCCCGGATTAATACGTAGGCAATCCGCGCCATATTCGGCAACTTTAAGCGCAATACGGTAATCAAAATGAATGTCAGTGACTAAAGGCACTGGACTGCGCTGCTTTATTTGCTTAAAAGCTTCGGCGGCTTCCATTGTTGGTACAGACACACGAACAATATCGGCACCAGCTTGAGCCAGCGCTTCGATTTGCGCTACGGTCGCATCAACATCGGTTGTTTCAGTATTTGTCATGGACTGCACAGCAATCGGTGCGCCATCGCCAATAGGCACATTACCTACATACAAGCGGCGTGAAGGACGGCGTTTAATTGGATTTTCGTGCATCATAACCTTAAATTGACCTCTACTGCTCTTCTGACGGTACGGTAAAGCGCGCGACACGACCAGTCCGGAACTGGTCCATATTAAAGGCATTACCGTTAAAGCTGACATTAACAGCTTCAGGTTTACACAGTGTTACTGAAAAAGGCGCTTCGCCAGGGACTGGCATACGGTAGCCTGCAGCTTTTACACCAACAGCCTGAGTTTCACCGGAAGCATCATCAATTTTAACCCAGCATTCTTCATTAAACTCTAACACCAGGCTCGCTGAAACAGCTTCTGGTTGCGGCGACGGCTCAACAGCTTCTGACTCGACCGAAGTTTCAGCTTGGTTATCTGTCTGCTCGGCAGTTTCAGTTGGTAACTCTTGGGTATCGCTAACATCATTAGCCGCCGGCTCAGTGTTAGCGGCCTGCGATTCGTCGTTATTCTCGTTGTCATTCTCGCCGCTTTCACTAACGGGTTCTTGTACCGACTCGACCGCAACATTCGTGTCATCAGCTTCAACTTCTGACTCTAATATAGCTTCATCTTCATTCGGCGCAATTTGTGGCTCTGTCGGCTGGTTTGAAATTTCAATATCACCGACGTTATCAGCTTCATCATCAGTATTTACCGGAGAAACTTCTGAACTTTCCTGCGTGCCAGTTTCGCCTTCACTAAAACCAAGATCCGGCTCTTGCCACCACCAAATAACCAAGGCCACAACAATAATGATAACCACATAAGTAATTAACATTAAGCGGTTGTCACTTTCCTCGTGCTTTTTACGTCTTGAGAAGCTCTGCATCTGGCTGCTTTCAACTTCTTTATAGCCTCTGGCTTTATAAGCCTCAAACAGCTCGGTATCGTCTAAATCAAGCAGTTTGGCGTAAGAGCGTAAATAACCTTTAATAAAGGTTGCCGTAGAGAAAGTTGAATAATCATCGGCTTCCAGTAATTCAATAATCTGCTTTCGCAAACGCAACTGGTCTGCAACCTCGCGTTGCTCTAAACCTTTAGCTTCACGAGCTTCTCTCAGAATTTCACCAGGACCTTTACTCGGCTTTTGCTCTGTTTCTTGTGCCGCTTCCGATTCTGGCTTTTTGTTATCTTGTGTTGATTCGTTTTCAGCAGTCATGATTGTAAGGGGTTTCCCTGTTATGGTTGAGCTGCGTCGTGACCTACCCGAGCCAGACATTCGGCTTTATTGGCCTCAGCTCTGGCATGATGTGGATACGCTGGATCCAATGTCACTTTATCAAAATACCTGAGTGCTTTTTCCCAGTCACCAGCCACACACAGTGCAACCGCATAGTTATTGTACAATGCACCGCTCATAGGTTGCCATGATAATGTCTGTTGGTAAAGTGACAAAGCAGAATCAACGTCATTTGTCGCTAAATACCATTGCCCTAAAGCAAGATTGGCATCCAGAGACCGGGGATTGTTCGTCAATGCGGTTTGCAAATGCGGATGCGCAAGCTTCAATTTCCCTTGCGCCAAATAAGCAAGTCCAAGCTGCAACCGTACATCATTACCCACAGATACCGACTGTTCAGGGTTAGCGGTACAACCATATAGCGCTGCGGCTATCAATAATAAAGCGGTTCGCATTATCACACTCCTTGTGCCTGCGATTCTGTTAATTTACGTGGTCTTTACAGCTATTGCTTCCCCACCACGCTGTTTCTGCTGACGTTTCAGTATACGTTTTGTACGATCGATGACATCGCCCACTAATTGCCCGCAAGCTGCATCGATATCATCCCCACGAGTCTTCCGCACCATTACCGTCAAACCGTACTCCATAAGCACTTTGGCAAAACGGTCAATTCGCGAGTTACTGGAGCGTCCGTAGTCCGAACCCGGGAAAGGATTAAATGGAATAAGATTAATTTTACTCGGGGTATCTTTTAAGGTTTTTGCCAGCGCATGTGCCTGATCGGTTGAATCGTTCACATGGTCCAGCATGACATACTCTACCGTTACTTTACGCTGAGCTTTTGACTGCTCAACATAACGACGGCTGGATGCCAGAAATTCTTCAATATTGTACTTCTTATTAATAGGTACAATCTCGTTGCGCAACTCATCGTCTGGCGCGTGCAACGAAATAGCCAACATCACATCAATGCGTTCACGCAGTTTTTCCAACGCAGGAACAACACCTGAAGTACTTAACGTAACGCGGCGTTTGGATAAACCGAAACCCAGGTCATCTAACATTAGCTCCATTGCCGGAACGACATTGTTTAAGTTAAGCAAAGGTTCCCCCATGCCCATCATAACCACGTTCGTTACGGGTTTAATTCCGGTCTTGCCATAAGCCCCTAACAGCTGATTCACCCGCCATACCTGACCGATGATTTCTGCCACACTGAGGTTACGGTTAAAGCCTTGAGCCCCGGTTGAGCAGAAAGTACATTCTAATGCACAACCAACCTGAGAAGACACGCACAACGTAGCGCGATCACCCTCGGGTATCCATACTGTTTCCACGTCCTGACCGTCGAACAGGGTCATAGCGAACTTAATCGTACCGTCCGATGACTGCTGCTGTTCGCGAACTTCAGGCGCGCGTATTTCAGCGACTTGCTTGAGCTTTTCACGCAATGCTTTATTAAGATTGGTCATCTCATCAAAGTCATCGACACAAAAGTGATACAGCCACTTCATTACTTGTTCAGCACGAAATGGTTTCTCACCCATTTCACGAAAGAACTCTTTAATTCCCTCACGATTCAGGTCGAGTAAGTTCACTTTTTTATCTATTGCGTTGGTCATAAAGCTCCGGTTTTCTGATGCAGCCTGACGTTTCCGTCAGGCTCTCACCTGATGCAATAGCATCAGGCTACATTCGAATACAGTCTTAGCGAGTGCGCTGGCAAACTTCTTCGTCGCTGAAGAAATAAGAAATTTCGCGAGCAGCAGATTCAGTTGCGTCTGAACCATGTACCGCATTTTCGTCTATAGTTTCAGCATAGTCGGCACGAATAGTTCCTGCCAGTGCTTCTGCAGGATTCGTAGCACCCATGATGTCGCGGTTCTTACGTACAGCGTCTTCACCTTCAAGAACCTGAACAACGATAGGGCCTGAAGTCATGAATTCAACCAAAGCGCCAAAGAAAGGACGTTCTTTGTGTTCTGCATAGAAACCTTCTGCCTGTTCTTTGCTTAAGTGCATCATTTTAGCACCAACAATGCGAAGACCAGCAGATTCAAAACGGTTATAGATAGCGCCGATTAAGTTTTTTGCAACTGCATCAGGCTTGATAATTGATAGAGTGCGCTCTAAAGCCATGGTTATAAACTCCAATAAAATTAAGGGATAAATCAGTCGCGCGGATTATACGTGAGATCGGCACAGAAATCGAATACCCAGTGATTGTTTTTTCATTCATTCTCGGCTAGGATGGGAGAACTTATATAGCCATATAGACGTCTATTTGACGATAAGGAGTTCTGACATGGCGAACAATGAATATGAACAAGCCACTCTTGGTGGGGGTTGCTTCTGGTGTGTTGAGTCAGCCTTCCTTCAGGTAAAAGGCATTCAGTCGGTTAAATCGGGCTACACTGGCGGGCATACCATCGATCCAACTTACGAGCAGGTTTGCAGTGGCGAAACAGGACATGCCGAAGTTGCGCAACTCCAGTACGATCCAGAGCAGATCTCTTACCGTCAAATCTTAGAAATCTTTTTCACTCTGCACGATCCAACTCAGGTCAATCGTCAGGGCAACGATGTGGGTACGCAATATCGCACATCAATTTTCTATCATAACGACGCGCAAAAACGCGAAGCGGAAAATATTATTGCGGAACTTGAAGCCGATGCAGCATTTGCGGCTCCCATCGTAACGGAAATCACTGAGTTAGGGACTTTTTACCCGGCAGAGGACTATCACGAAAATTATTACGCCAGAAACCCGGAAAACCCGTATTGTCAGGCGGTAATTTCACCGAAGCTGGCTAAATTCCGTAAAACCTTTGCTGGCCTGCTTAAGGACTAAGCAGCGCCTCGCAAAGTACCTACAGTGCGGTGGATAAGCTCTATCGCACTGTCAATGTCTTCTTCGGAAGTGTAACGCCCAATGCTAAAGCGCAGTGAACTCATTGCCAGTTCATGCCCAACCCCTAAAGCACTAAGGACATACGAAGGCTCAACGCTAGCAGAGGTGCAGGCCGAGCCCGAAGAAAGCGCAAGATCTTTTAACGCCATTAGCAGCAATTCGCCATCAACCCCGGCAAAACTGATGTTAGTAATATGCGGCACGCGTTGCTGTTCAGAGCCATTCAAAGTTACACCTTCTAACTGGCTAACCCCTTTCCATAGTCGCTGACGCAGATTTTCCACTCTTGCAGGCTCCAGTTCCAGCTCGTTACGGGCAAGTTCCGCCGCAACACCCATACCGACAATCTGGTGAGTTGGTAATGTGCCTGAACGCATGCCCCGCTCGTGACCGCCGCCATGCATTTGCGCCAGCAGCCGAACTCGCGGAGTGCGGCGTACATACAATGCCCCAATGCCTTTGGGGCCATACATCTTGTGCGCAGAAAGTGACATTAAATCAACAGGTAACGTGGCCATATTCATCGGAAGTTTTCCGGCGGCCTGTGCAGCATCAACATGAAATATTGTGCCATTTTCACGGCACAATTGACCTATAGTGGTTATATCCTGAAGCACGCCAATTTCGTTATTAACCAGCATTACGCTCACTAACACCGTATCTTCGCGCAAGGCTGAGCGGAACAAATCCATATCCAGCAAGCCGTCTGTTCCGACATCCAGATACGTCACTTCAAAGCCTTCTTTTTCCAGCTGCGCACAGGTATCTAAAACCGCTTTGTGCTCGGTTTTAAGTGTAATAACGTGTTTACCTTTATCTGAGTAATACTGAGCTGCGCCTTTTATGGCGAGGTTATCTGACTCAGTCGCACCTGAGGTAAAAACAATTTCGCGCGCGTCGGCATTAATAAGGTCAGCAACCTGATTCCGGGCAATATCGACAGCTTCTTCTGCCTGCCAGCCGTACTTATGCGAACGCGATGCCGGGTTACCAAACAAGCCATCCTGCGTTAAACATCCCATCATTTTTTCTGCTACAACAGGGTCTACCGGCGTGGTTGCAGCATAATCAAAATAAAGAGGTAACTTAGACACTTGCTTGCTCCTGACAACTTAAAGGCAATATTATAGGTGAGAGTTTAACTTAATCTCTTCTTCACTGTGGTTATGCAACGCATTCTGCCTATTCAGAACGTCACCGACGTCCTCTTTCTTCATCAACTCGGCCAGCGTAATACCGTCAAGAAAGTCGGATATTCTGTCGCTTAACCCTTCCCACAAAGAGTGGGTCAGACAACGTTCGCCGCCCTGACAGTTAGCTTTACCCTGACAACGTGTTGCATCAATTGACTCGTCCACCGCGTGAATAACGGCACCAACAGAAATATCGTTTGCGGCACAGCCCAGACGATAACCACCACCGGGACCTCGCACACTGTCCACCAACCCGTGCTTACGTAAGCGCGAAAACAACTGCTCTAAATACGACAGAGATATTCCCTGACGCTCAGAAATATCCGCTAACGGCACGGGACCATTTGCCGTAAAAAGCGCAACGTCCAGCATAGCTGTTACTGCGTATCGACCTTTTGACGTCAGGCGCATGGTGGTTTCCTCTGCTGTTTAATTCATCGTTAATGTATTGAGATTCTACATTCCCGACTATTTTAGTCAAGTATTACCCGTTGATTTGTCCACAGAGGCTAAGATGCCACGTAAAATATTAATTTCATTTTCTTCCGGGCGGGCTCGGTTAAATAAACGACGCAATTTCGTCATGACTTGTCCGGGGTGCTGAGGAACAATGAACCCAGTCTGACCCAGAGTCTTTTCAAGATGCTCATAAAACCGTTCTAAATCTTCAGCGCGCGGGTACTCCGGTAAATTTTCCGGAGCGCGTTGTTTCGATTCCAGCCACTGCATGCGTAGCTCATAACTTACAGTCTGCACCGCCATAGCCAGGTTCAGCGAGCTGTAATCGGGGTTAGTTGGTATGTGTAAATGAAACTGACTTTGCTGTAGCTCTTCGTTGGTTAATCCACTGTTTTCACGGCCAAATACCAGAGCAACCTGATGCTGACTGGTCTCCTCCAATACTTTTGCCGCACACTCTCGCGGGCCTAACAGCGGCCAATCCAATGTTCTATTACGAGCGCTAGTGGCAATAACCAGACCACAGTCGGCTATAGCTTCCTGCAGAGTATCCACAATAGTCGCCGACGCCAGAATATCGGTTGCGCCAGCGGCCAACGCCGATGCGTGACTGTCAGGCTCCTGCACAGGGTCAACTAGGGTTAATTTAGACAACCCCATAGTCTTCATGGCACGGGCGACAGAGCCTATGTTTCCGGTATGAGACGTATTCACCAGAACAATACGAATGTTATCAAGCATGGCGTTTCCCTTGAGTTTTTCTCGGCTTATGGAAAAGTTTGGCATGATACCGTAACACTGGTATGATCCGCGACCGAAAATTGTTCTTTTACAGCACAGGTAATTGGTATGCATCCGATGTTAAATATTGCGGTGCGCGCAGCGCGTGCGGCCGGCAAAATTTTAGTTAAAAATTTCGACCAGGGCAGTCCTGTTGAAGCCGAATCAAAAGGTTTGAACGACTGGGTTACTGATATGGATAAAGCCGCAGAGCAGGCTATTATCAACACCATCAAAAAGTCTTACCCTGATCACGGCATCATCGCAGAAGAAAGCGGTACTCAAGCTGGAAAAGAAAACGACTTCCAGTGGGTTATTGATCCGCTAGACGGCACCACCAATTACATGCGCGGTATCCCCCATTTTTGTATCTCTATAGCGTTGCTTCACAAAGGCTCTGTTCAACAGGCCGTTGTTTACGATCCTATGCGCGAAGAATTATTTACCGCTACCCGCGGCGCCGGTGCGCAGCTAAATGGTCGTCGTTTACGTATTTCACCTAAAGTGGAATTAAAAGGCGCTATTTTAGCAACGGGTTTCCCGTTCAAAATGAAAAACCGTTTACCGGAATACCTGGAAATGTTCAGCAAGTTGTTTGAGCACTGTGCCGACGTTCGTCGCGCAGGCGCAGCAGCACTGGACTTAGCTTACGTTGCAGCAGCACGCCACGACGCCTTCTGGGAAATGGGTCTTAAGCCGTGGGATATGTTGGCTGGCGAATTATTGGTTCGCGAAGCCGGTGGCATAGTCAGTGACTTTCAGGGTGGCCACAACTACATTCAGTCAGGCAACATAGCAGCCGGTGCACCAAAAGCATTAAAACAAATGCTGGCACAAATTCGCTAAGCTCTTTCTAAAAACAAGAGCAGTAAGCCCAAAAGCAAAACGCCGTCTGAGCTAACCCAGACGGCGTTCTTTTTTATAGTTCGATTTCTTCTAAATCGAGTTCAAGCGAGTAATCCATATCAGAGAGTTCTTCCCGCAACCGGTACTTCTCTTTTAGTTGTTCTATTTCACGCCATTTACGTTTTGCCGCGCGACCCTTACCAGACTTGTCATTAACCTTTTGCAGTTCTTCTGAATGATCCATGTTATGACCCTCTGCTTTTTTGATACAACTTTTTTAATTATGGTATTAGCGCTGCAGTTAATCTGTTTGTTAACAAAAAAACCACAACTCATAAGTACCACACACCAGGCCACATTAAAAGAACTTTGTTACGCTTTTGTTAACAAATGATGGCGAAGGTGTGAAGAATTAGGTGATCAACTCAACTTGAGGGTAATGCGTCTTAAAGAAGTTCTGAACGGAGTCAAATTGCTGAATCGGAAACACATAATGATGGCTAATTTGGTAGTTAAAAGGAAAACTCAAAATAGCTGAGTTTTTATCATATTCACCAACAGCCACTCGCTTTAACTTTTTAGCCGGCACCTGCTCAAGTCCTACACGCAATTGCTCACCCTGTACACCCAGCAACGCCATCATATTTTTTACTTCGCTTCGGTTGTGCGACCGATTCCCAAAAGCGTCAGGGGTAATATAAAAAGCCAACAACACAAGCATAGCCCCATACAATTGTCCCCAAAATCCCAACTCAAAATAAAACAAGAGAAAATAGGGAAGAAAGATCAAAGCCAATCTTATCCATTTAGGAATTTTTAGCATGTGCTCATTAAGTTTCTCTTTGAAGCTATGGTATTTATTCATTTATCTGTCACTTTTTAAGCGTTACTAACTGCTGCACGACGGTATCAATATTCGAAGGTGCCCGCTTGGGCTGATAGTTCAAAATATACTCGACCAGTCCTTTACGTTCAAGAACGGGCACGCTGGGAGGTGAAGACAACTTAACCCGTGCGCTGCGGTGTGAAAAAAACACAACTCCGTCTATCCAGGTAGATGCGCGGTTTTTCTTCAAATGCTCTGCCAATACATGTATTTGCTTTTTTAACTGCTTTATTGGATTCCGAACTTTGGCTGTATACCGGCCACCTTTGCGGCCCACTTTATGGGCTATCCAATTAGGAGATTGCTCATCTCCCGTTACTTTTGAGTTGTTGTTTTTCACTTCCACAACAAACACACCGTTAGGGCCCACCACGATTAAATCCAGCTCAGTAAAGCCTCGTTTTGCTCGTGGGTTGGGTACGTCGACCTGATTAAACAGCACATAGCTATCGGGAAGCTTTTTTAGTAGCTTCAGTGTTTTCAATTCGCCTCTGGCGCCTGAACGTTTAGTGGATCCCACACCAATAACGCTGAAAAGGTAGCTTAGTCCGACAATCCACCAGAGATTTGGT
This sequence comes from Idiomarina sp. ST20R2A10, assembly GCF_051842345.1. Classification (NCBI taxonomy): domain Bacteria; kingdom Pseudomonadati; phylum Pseudomonadota; class Gammaproteobacteria; order Alteromonadales; family Idiomarinaceae; genus Idiomarina; species Idiomarina sp. ST20R2A10. The sequence continues at coordinate 110,849 of NZ_JBNIEY010000002.1, forward strand.
AATTTATAAATTAAAAAGCCCGCAATAGGTGCGCCAATAATAGCGATCCATACGCGGGCTTTATTCACTTCCTGAGAGAGACGATCCTTGGTTATGTACTGCGTGTCGGCCATGACAATTTGACTGCTTTTCCTTGCGAATTAGGGGATATATTAAACCACCAAAGCCGTCATTCGTCAGCTTCAATTCTTAGTTATCGGCAGGCTCCTTAAGGAGAATAAAATGTTCTACCAAACGAATCATCAACTCTTTTTGGTTTGGTAAGCTCTCGGCTACTAATAGTGCCAAAGCCACTAGCGTGTTGTCGTTAATCAATTTTTCAACGGGCTTAGCTAACAAGTGCTGATTTAATCGCAAATACCACAAAAATAGGAAAGAGCCCGAGCGTTTATTACCGTCTGCTAAGGGGTGATTCTTGATAACAAAGTACAACAGATGGGCAGCTCGGCTTGCTATGTTGGGGTAAAACAACTCATCTGCAAAACCTTGTTCTATCGTCGCTAATGCCGAGGAAAGCCCATTACCACGAACCTGTCCGAATAGCTCAGTGGCTTCGCCTTTAGCTATAAGTGTTTTTCTAAGCTGTTGAATGGCATCGGCTGCATTATCTGGATCCAGAGCCTGCATACCATTTTGTCTGGTGCCTATTTCCGCTAGAACTTGTTCGTCATAACCTTGCAGCAGTGACCAGGAACGAGCGTACTCACTTATAACCTGAGCAACGGCTTCACCAGCTTCAGATACCAAGCCTTGGTTACTCAGTGTACGACTGAGTAGATTTAGAGCCTGCTCAAACTCAACGCCCCGCTCTTGCAGCCGACGTTGGTTTAGAGTGTAGCCTTCAACCAGGTGCTCTTTTAATATTCGCGTTGCCCATTGGCGGAACTGTGTAGCGCGTTTAGAGCTCACGCGGTAGCCCACAGAAATAATGGCATCAAGGTTGTAATGTTTTACGCGACGGCGAACTTGTCGTTTACCTTCTTGCCGAACTACCGAGAAATCCTCGGTAGTTGCCATTGCTTCCAATTCACCTTCCCTATAAATATTCTTCAGGTGCAAACCGATGTTATCAGTCGAGGTATTGAATAGTAATGACATCTGAGTCTGGTTCAGCCAAACCGTATCCTGTTCCAAAGCCACTTCCAGTTGTGCCTGCCCATCCTGACTCTCAAATATCTGAACTTGCTTGTTGTTCATGCTTCGTTTCTCATCCTTGAGCTTGATGTTTTCACTAAACGTTCCAGCATAGTCAGCATTTCTTCTTTCGGCCACAATGATTTCATTAAACCACCAAAGCCGTCATTCGTCAGCTTTAATCCCTTACTGCTTTTGCCTTATTGCCTCAATCAGTTCGTCTTTTGTCATTTCGCTGCGGTTAGCAATATCAAGCTGTTGCGCCCTATTGTATAACTCATCTTTAGTGCGCTCTTCCAGCCGGGTATTGGGGTTACCTGTCCCCTGAGTAGTGGTGTTATCGGTAAGCCCCTCTTCGCGTCGCTGCTTATTCACAGTGCGGCTGGCAATTTCCTCTGCTTCATCTTCACTTTTTCCGTCATCCAGCTGAGACTGCTTAATATGCTGATACATACGCTCGTCTTTGTCGCGCCAAACGTCTGGCATAGTTGCCCCCTTAATCAGTAAAATATCAGTGCGTTTCGCTTTCTCCACTTTTAAACCTAGTACAGCACATCTTAAAATGAAGACACGCAGGTCATCTTTACGGTTTATAGAGTAGGTTCAGTGTAGTTGTGAAGATCCGATTAATACAAGCGAACGTAATTCGATAAAACCGCTTAGGCAGCCTGTTTATGAACCTGACTGAATCTGAAGTATCACGTGTTATTGAAATGGCGTGGGAAGATCGCACGCCATTTGAAGCTATTGAAGAACAATTTGGCCTGCAGGAAAAGCAGGTTATTAAGTTTATGCGTTCGCAACTTAAGCCGGGCAGCTTCCGCTTGTGGCGGGAACGTGTATCGGGGCGCAATACTAAACATCGTAAACTGCGCCCCGCGGAAGTGTCGCGCGGCTACTGCCCAACACAATATAAACAGCGTTAGGCAATAACCTACTAAAGCATACTTTTCAGAACCGTGTCCTTGCGAATAAAGTGATGATGCAAGGCAGCTGCAACATGCAAAGCAACCAGTGCCATAAGAGCTATTGCCAGCCAGCCGTGCAGTTCCCGGAATATGGCATAGTTCTCAATATTGACAGTAAGTGCCGACGGTAAGCGGAACCATCCAAATACGTCAATTGGTCGCCCGGCAAAGTACTGCATTAAGTACCCTGAAATTGGCATGGCGAACAACAGCAAATAAAGCAGCCAGTGAGAAGCCTTAGCGACAAATGTCTGCAGGCTTGATAAGTCTCCGGGTAGTGGCGGAACTTGATGAAACAAACGATTAACTAAACGTGCCATAACCAGTGCGGCAGCCACGACACCAAAGGCTTTGTGCACGGTTAAAATGCTTAACTGCCAAGGCTCTAAAGAACGAACCATCAATAAACCAGCTGCCAGCATCGAAATCACCAAAGCCGCCATAGCCCAGTGGAACAAGCGCATCGACAAGGGAAACTGTTGTGTGTTATTCATTACCCTGCTCCTCCAGCTCGCCCATTAACGCTTCTTTTGCTCTGCGACGATAAGACTCGGCATAAGCTGCGGAACGAGCCCGTAGTATGGGGTCACGGGTTGCCTCAATACCGGTTGGTAACACCAGAGGGTCGTAATTTATACCGTGACATTCGCCCTGTAACTGCGGCGTTACCCCGGTAATAACAATTTGCCCGGCCGTAATCTGCTCACGGCTGTCAGGCCATGCCTTTGTTGGATTGTTCTCGTCATCTTTCTCATTTGCCAAGGTAAAGACCCAGTCGAAAACAATATTTTCTTTCGCTACCCGGTTGGTAATTTCCTGGTGCAGAGCATCCACACCCTCTAAGTTGTCAGCAGAAACTGAAACCGTAGGCTGCATAGTCCAGCGTACGGCTTGCTTTTCGCCGTTTGAATTCACCAGATAAAACGCGTTAATGCTGTTATAGGTTTCCGCAGCAAAACTTCCGCTGGGTTGGTATTGGGCTTTCCAGCTCAGAAACTCACTGCTCTCAGGGTGTTCGGCAAAAAACGCTTGTATTGCTTTTGGGCCTGCCTGAATCGCCTGAATTTGCTGGTAAAAAGTATGCGGATCTTTAACAGCCATTACCGGCGGCGTATTCATTGCAATACGCCATTGCTCGGTCGAACTCATGGCAAAGCTCAGAGCTAAACTGCGTACCGGTGCTTTTAAGTCAGGCGCTGTTGGATTATTCCCTGCAACAGAAAAACGCCCGATAAACGGCATGGAGCCCGTTTCAAATAGTCCCGCTTTTGAATAGCCGGCTAACTGCCCGTTTGAACGAAACTCACCACTGAGGCAAATACCTTTTGCGTGAGCTCTGCGGAAGCCTTCATGGGCGTTTGCTCCCTGCTGTAAATTCACAAACTCTTGCGCACTAACTTTGGGGGGATCATCGGCTGCAACGCTCATTATTGGCGCCAGCAATAACGCCAGATATTGTTTTTTCATATTGAAACTACTCTTGTTATCATTTTTTCGGTTAGAGTATATCAGTCAATCGAGCACTGCGAGCAGCGCTCTTTCCCTGTTAGCAGCTTCGAAATACGGTTACGGTAACGCGCGAAAAACAAGTAGGCTTTATCGGCAAACCAACGAATGACAGGCCAGCGTAAAGCCGCGATCATCCAGCCTTTACCCACCTGCGACCAGGCCGCATAGGTTACATCCAGACCATAAATCATTTCACCGGAACGGGTCTGCCCGTGTAAATACTGGTTAGCCTTAGCAACGTCTACTGCAGGATAGCGCTGATTAAAATCCGGCTCGTTAATATTCTCAAACTGGATGTTTCGTTGTTCATCCAGTTTTCTTAAGTGGCGCATTTCTTTCACGCATAACGGACATCCACCGTCGAAGAAGATAACAAGTTTCGAACTTTGCTCTGACATTAGAACCACCGTTTTGCGAATTACACCTTCTTATACGCTGTTTTTGCGTATTTGACTCATAATGTAATGCGAAAATCGGTTTGCTTATCTCACAATGCGACATTGGCATGCAGCCAACCTTAGTAAGCAGTGCTAGTCTCTTTATGATACTTGGCGCAGACGCGCTGCAACTCGCTCCAAAATAAGAGGCAAGGATGCCAAAACTCTCTAGAATTCATCTTGTTTATTTAGTGGTATTTTTTATCGCTGCCTTTTGTGCCTTTCCTGCAGCCGCGTTGCAGGCCTCAACGCAAACTCAGCTGGCAAAAGTGTATGAAAAGGACAATACCATCCCCATTAGCAACTACTTAGTAAGTGAAAAATACGATGGTATCCGGGCCATTTGGACAGGATCGCAACTACTGACCCGACAAGGCAACCTGATATCAGCTCCGGAATGGTTTACTGCACCGCTACCCGCCGTTTGGCTTGACGGTGAGCTGTGGACAAAACGCCAGAATTTTGAGGAATTAAGTTCTATTGTGCGAACCCAAACACCAAGGGATAACCGTTGGCGGCAAGTGAAATATATGGTGTTTGATATGATATTTAGTTGTTAAACACTTACCATTAATCTATAGTTAAATCATATATTTAACTATCCGTATTTTATGAGATTAATTAAGGCAACAAAAGACTTCAGACTACATGGTCATCCTTATGAAGATTTCCCTTTGATTGTTGATTATGAAATGGATTTGGTGAGAGAGGTTCATCAGTTTCTAATCTATTTCTGCATCACGAGAGGGAGGGTCGAAAGTAAAAATACATGGTGGCGCTACGGACAGGACCTCTACGACTACTTTGGTTACCTGGAAGGGAGAGGCTTAGATTGGCGTTCAAGATTAGCCACTTCACAGCACTCGGTGATTGCTGCTTATCGAGACTGGTCGGTAAGTCTCGGACTATCGCCTAAAACCATCAATGGACGTTTAAGAACCATTATTCAGTTTTATCAGTTTGCTTATAGAAAGCACTGGGTTGAGTCTGTGCCTTATGACATTGAAACGGTTGTTATTAATAAACAAAAAGGTTTTCTGGCTCATACCGACAAGTCAGGTAATCAGAAGAGTACTGCCAATGTGATGCTGAAAGAGAAAGTCGCTGCTTTGCAGATTTTGACGAAACAAGAAGTCAAAACCTTAATGAACTACCCCTGTTTTATCTCTCAGCATTTAATCTATCGGCTGGCCCTTCAAACCGGAATGCGTAAAGAAGAGCTGCTCACTTTTCCCGATAGCTATATACAAGACCCAAAGACAAAGCGTGGCAAGGCTATAGTGCCCGTGGTTCTGCGCTCTAAAGACATGGAAGTTAAAAGTGGCCAAGGCGGTACAAAAGGCAATAAAGAGCGCACTATTCATATCCCGATAGGTTTGTATGAGCGACTTTGGCAATACAAGCTTCATGAGCGAAATCATCTACTTATGAGAAATGAAGTCAGCGAACAGAAGGCTTTACTATTGAACCGGTTTGGTCAACCGTATTCAATTAAAGGCACAGTACTTAATAACGAGCTGAAAAAGATTGTTGGGCGGAAAGATATTAGCTTACACAAGCTTCGCCACACCTACGCGACGTTTAAGCTGTATGGACTAAGAAGCAACCCGAATTATCGCGGAGAGCCGTTGGTTTATATTCAAGACCGTTTAGGCCATTCAAGCATAATCACTACCCAAATTTATCTGCACTACCTTGAAGACCTGGAAGGCGATTTGATGACCGAATACGACCAGGATATTGACCTAATCTTTGAAGAAGCCAAGGGTGTAGCATGAAAAAACGCAAAGACTTTAACCAAGCCCAATTAGCACCGATTACCGACCAGGATGGTGTGGTGATGACGATGCCTATTTTAAAATCAGGTATCCCTGAAAATAAAGTCATAGTCTTTCCGAAAAATTATAGCGGCCGGCGAAGTTACGACTTTACCAAGTACTACGGGCGAGGCTTTGATGCCATTACCAGCGCCATGCAGCAAACCATTGACATCATGCTGTCTGAGTCAGTCGTAGCGCCGAGCACGGTATTACATTATTGCTCAGATGGAATCAAATTCTTTGCCGACTACTTAACGATTTACACCCAGGCATTAGGCCGGAATTTAACACTGTCAGATGTTAGGGTTGAGCTGATTGAGCGTTACATCCAACATTTAAAAATGCATCACCCTAACGGTGCGAGTGCTAAAATTAAATATACCCACATCAAACCCATTTTAGTCAAAATGCAGCAAATGGGATGGCTTGAGCGTTTTGAGTTTCCCAGAAATCCTTTCCCGAACTCCAATCGAAAGAAGAAGGGACAAACCGGTTTTTCTAAAGCTGAACGTAGACGTGTAGCTCATGCGCTTCGTGTCGACGTGAGCCATATCCTTGAAAAGAACGAGCCCCTAACGAGTTACGAGCTAACCATTTTCCTATTGGCGATTGCGCTTCGGAGCGGAATGAACACCACCCCGCTTTTGGAGATGACCACGGACTCGATTCAAGCGCATCCACTTAAAGAAAACCGCAAACTACTGGTGCTTTATAAGCGTCGTGGGAATGCGACTCATATTCAGAGTCTTCGCCACTCATCTAATATTGAAAACGTGCAAACGGTTCTGGCAGATGTTGCAGTTATGGTGCAGCATGTTATTGACATGAACCAGTCGTTACGAGCGCAAAGCGGTACGGATTTGGTGTTTTCTTATCTTTCAGACACGAATCGTTATTATGGTGAAATCACCACTGTAGCAGGTAGTACACTCACCCGTAACACCCGCAAATGGGTCAAAGAAAAGGGGCTGAAAAACGACAATGGCGACCCACTGCAAGTTAATATCTCACGCTTTAGAAAGACTTTTGAAAACCGCATCTGGGAGCTCTCAGGTGGCGACCCGTTTGTGACCGCTGCATTGTCTAACCATACGGTTAAAGTGTCGCAAACCCACTATCTTGAAGCCCCAAAAGAAGCGGAAAAGAACTTCAATTATATGGGCAAGGTGCGTACTGAAGAGTTGCTTATTAATGTTGAGGTTGTTGAAAATAACACGCCCGTGTCTAAATGCTCAGATATCTCAAACCGTACCGACAAGCACGGCAACAAAATCTACTGCACCAACTTCCTCAGCTGTGTTCGCTGTCGAAATATGGTGGTGACAAAAGAAGACTTATATCGCCTGTTCTCGTTCTACTGGTTAATCGTGCATGAGCGTAAGCAAGTTGGGGCGAAGCGCTGGAGTCGATATTTTGCTCATATAGTTCGTATCATTGACAGGGATATTGCTCCGCAATTCGATGAAGCGTATGTGCAAACTATCAAAGCCAAAGCGCAAGCCAACCCTCATCCGGCATGGAAGCATCGCAGTCAGTTAGAGGAGGTCGCATGAGTCAGGCCCTGGCTATTAGCGCTATCGACTATTGCCGGCCTCAAAATCTGCATGGGCTGGATAACACCCAGCTTCAGGCCTTGCCTGTATCTTCTTACCAACTACCCGATGGGACGTATTACGTTATCAGTCAATATCGTGATAATATCTGGCGATTAGAGGATGAGCGCTTTCCGTCGAGTGCAAGAGATGACCATAAGAAACTCTGCTTTGATCTCCTGCCGAGCCAATTTGTCGATGCGGTAAAATTTGCCCTAAAGCACTATGACACTCAATACAATCCATCAGGAAATACGCTGTTTTCTGTCGTCAAAAACTTAAAGCCTTTCCTGAATTATTTAAATAGTATTAATGTCAAAAGCAGTGCATCGATAACCCCACTACATTGTGCAAACTATGTTCATCAATCTAAGCAAAGCATCTCTAAACAGACCCAAAAGCCCCTGTCTAAAGGCACATTAATACATAGGTTTTCAGCGATAGAAAGCCTGTATCACAATCTCATAGGCACGCAATGGGCGTTTGAGCACCCCTGGGTTGAAAGTTCAGCAACTCACCTAGCCGGAGCAACTGGGCAAGGTAAGCGAACCGCCAAAACTAAAGTCATTCCCGATAATGAACTCAAGGTTTTAATTAACCATTGCAATACGGTTTTAGGGCAGGCAAGTGAGCTGATAAAGCTTCAAGCAGGAGTTGCGCGTGAACGAGGTCTATTGGCTAAGACCATTAATTCTGAAGAGGGTATAAGTACTGCCATCACCAATCGCTTTTTAAAGCCCAAAGGGTATGCGGGGCTTAGAGAGTTTAATGCCTTACACGATAGTATTCCTGTTGCTATGGCCATCATTATCCTGACATTCAGTGGTATCCGCATTCACGAACTCTGCGCCATTGAAACCGATGCGTATCGAATTGAAGATAACGACGAGGATATCTACTATTGGCTAAAATCTCACTCCAGCAAAACCGATGAAGGCTATACCGAATGGCTAGTGCCGAAGATTGTTATCAAAGCGATTGAAGTGCAAAAAGTCTTTGTCAAACCACTCCGAGAGCGGCTATTGGAAGAGCAATCGACATTATTAATAAAAGACCCGCACGACCCTCGCGGATTGAAAATCGAGCAGTTCAAGCACCATCTTTTTTTAACCAATTCGACGAGCCAGCGCAACCAGGTGACTGCGTTAACTAACCGGTTTTTTGAATACGGTCTAAAAGCTTTTGGTAACGCATTAAATATAGAGGGGTTGGCTGCTCACCGTTTTAGACGGACCTTTGCAGTCTATGTGGCGCAGTCGGCTTATGGAGACTTACGTTATCTTAGACAGCACTTTAAGCATTGGAGTATGGATATGACCTTGCTCTATTCTGCAAATAATTGCCAAGACGAAGAGCTTTACGATGAAATTGCAGTACAGATTAAAAATTTCAAAATCGCTCGCGTTGAAGAGTTTTTAGATGAGGATACGATCATTACGGGTGGGCTTGCTAACAAGCTGATCTCATATCGCTCAAATAATGAAGCGGTGAGAACCTTCGATAGCCGCACAAAAATGGCAGAGCATATTTCAGATACCGTTCATCTGCGTTCAACAGGCCATTCGTGGTGTACATCTGATAACGCAGGATGCGGTGGTCGATCATCAATAGAAGGAACTGCCTGTGCCGATTGTTCGGAGTCCGTTATTGAGAAAACGCGCCACGGTGCGTACTTCAAAGGTGTCTACATGCAGCAAATAGAGCTAAGACAGATAGATGATATAGGTGAAGCAGGAAAACAGCGTGTAGAGCGAGATATTGAGCGTTGTGAACGTGTATTAAAGGATATTGGTCTGTGGGATGAAGTAAAAAAGGTGTCGTCTAATGGTTAATTCAACCGAAAAAGAACTCCAGAACGCTCTGATGCGCCTTAAACATGGCAGACCCAAGGTGGTCGATAAGAAACGCAGAATCAGTATCTCAGCGCTTGCAGAAGAAGCAGGCGTCTCGGACTCTGCTATTCATAACCGTTACCCTGAGATAGCAGCCCAGGTGCGCGAAATCACCGGCAAAGCGCATAAGACTCAACGGGATGAAAAGAATGAAAAATTAAAGTCTGAGAAAACGAAGAACAGAGAGCTTAGAGAATATATAGAACAGCTTGAATCAGACATACGTAAACTGACTTCGATTAACGCCACGCTGAGTGATGAAAATGCTCAGTTAAAAGCTGAATTGACAAGCGGTAACGTTGTAAGAATTAGCAATAAAATGTAGTCGTTCAACTATTATTTTGCAGTTATTAACGAAACCTAGGAAGTTAGATGACTGAAAACTATTCCTCAAATCCACGAGTTTTCATAGGCGATTCTATCGCACATCAGTCAGATTTAGACGCGTTTAAATATGTCTATGAGACTTTAAGTAAGTCTAATGGCTGGAGTTATATTTTTGTAAACTTTAACGTTGGTCATCGACAGGTAGATCTCGCTGTTTTTACCGAGCGTAAAACACTTCTTATTGAAGCTAAACGTTTCTCACTAGCGGTTTCAGGCGGTATGAATGGATATTGGGAACAATTGGGACCATTCCGCAGGCACAAAATGCGAAACGCCTACCTACAGGCGTTGGAAGCAAAGAATGCTTTGCGTGATGAAATTAACACAGTGGCGGAGGCAAAAGGATATCCCGATGCTATTGTAGCTGTAATGCCAGATGTGCCCCTAGGTTCAACTATCACAGAGGGCGATTACAAAGTCCGCGTAGGTGGGAGTTCTCTCATAAACTTGATTTTGCAGAGTGATTCGGCCTGTAAACTCATAGAGACTCAGTGCGAGGAACTAGCGCACGGGTTAAAATTACAAGAAGTAAAAGAACCGGCTTCAGCCTACAACCAGAGTCTTCTTGACGCCGAGAGGACATTAGAGTTTTACGCTACGGAGTTTTTACAATTCTACGGCCCGATAGCTGATGACCTTTTGAAGGACCAATACAAATATGAGAATCACGAACTTTCAAAAGGCCAAGTTCAAGATTTGGTAAGCAGCAATTCGTCGAGTGTCTTGATTAGAGGGCCATCAGGGTGTGGTAAAAGCCTTTTGGCAACTAGTTGCGCCTTATACTGCCTTCAAAATGATTGTCTTCCCATTTTTTTATCCGCAAAAGAGTTTAATGGGAGCTTTCAAGATCTTCTTGATAAAGAAGTAAGTCTTCTGATTGGTAAAAAAGCAAGTTATCTTCTCAGAGTTAATCGTTTACTTGAAAGAAAAGTAATTCTTTTTCTCGATGGTTATAACGAATGTAGCATGCCATTGCAAGCCGATCTCACTAGAAGCCTGAAAGCATTCTCGCTACATTATCGTTCAGGTGTTGTCGTAAGCTCTCAACATGAATTGTCGCGCTCTGAGTTGCTCTCAACTAAATTAATAGATGTAACTATGCCATCGGAAGAGTTAAAAGTTGAGATTGCAAACTCGAATGGTGGGATAGGGCAAGATGATAGCTGTCGAGGCCTCCTCTCAGCTGTAAGGTCAGGCCTTGAAGCTAAACTTATAGGTCAGGCGGGCTCTAGATTACCCTTGGGCGCAAGCAGGTTCTCACTATTTGACTGTTATTCAAGAATTAAATTAGGGCAATATGATACGGACGGTATCAATATCCTAACGTTATTGGCAATACACCTATCAGAGAAAGCAAGCTTTAGTATTTCAATAAGGGACTTTGACCGACTTATCAGTCGAGTTACCTTGGGGGGTAAAGAGAGAGATGCGTTACTCTCCTCCGGGCTATTACATATCAGGGGCAATAGGGTTAGTTTCGCCCATGAACTCTTTTTTGCTGCGTTCAAAGCTGAGGCAATTATTAGGAAAGTCGGAGACACCCCCTCGGACATACTTTCAGCTATGGAATTGCCTTGGGCCCACTTTGCGCGGTCGTTTATTTTAGGCGGTATTGAAGATGATAATGTCCTCACAGAGGTTATTAGTTCGTGTGATGCTCCTGATGTATTGAGTGCGTGTTATAGGGGCGAGTGTGGCTTTATTGCTCAATCATTTGTATGTGTCATGGCCGATAATCTAATGCTCGCCATGACTGAAGAAATTCAGGGCGTTGAATTCAAAGTTAGAGGTACAGGATTTCATGGCCTCACAATTATACCAAACGGAGTCGACCCCGTTTTAACTCAGTTTTCTGCTTACATTAAAGTTATTGAAGCAAGAATTTGTGAAGGTCGATACATAGAGTTGATTATGGATGCTTGCGCTTGTTTAGATAATTCTATAGAAAGTGCGAGTTTTGACTTATTTAAAGAAGCAAAGAAAAATAAAATACCCATTAGAGATGCGTATTTTTCAGAGACTTATGTACTAGGCCGGACTTTGAGGATAACGACGTTGTTTGGCGCTTTAGATATAAGAATTCGAGATACGTCGAGTTTTAGCCGTGAACTTATGGAAAATAACTTAGCTAAAGCTTGGGCTCGTGCAAGTACAGTTGGGCAATATTATTTTCTTATTAAGCTATCAATCGCTACTCGATGTAGCTTAATCTCAGCACCGTATGTGGTCAGTCTAATTGACAATTTCCACTCACTTCCATACCACCTTAAATTGGTTGTACTCGACTTTGCCCGTTATCGCGGTGATATTGGTGATGATTTAATGCTAAAACTGATAGAGGGTTTGCGCTCTTGTTTAAGCGATTCCACCCCTATGATGAATACCTGTATCTTTGAAGTTTTAGATATACTTGATCCAAGCGGATTCGACAGAGGTTACACAGGTTCTGTTCAAAAAGAGGTCAATGACATTCTAAAGAAAGACGGTCCCGAAATTGACCAAGCAGCTTATGGGGCTTTTATGTCTCAATTTGATCATCCTTTTTCCTCTGCTTACTGTGCGGTGCTCAATGAACTCGGAGTTGATGAAAAGAAAATGCTTTATACTAAGGCTTGTCGAGGGGCGAAGTCGGGGACTTTTTTTAATGGCATATTAATTAGAGAGCTAAGCCAACTGAGTGATTCTGATACGACGGACACATCAGATGCGATTGCTCCGTGGACGCTATTACCTAGTATAAACGATGTTATGCCACAAGACTCTATAGATGCTTTCATCGCAGCTCACGAAGCGTTAGGGAGGTTAGGAAGTAAGCTTCCTGGACCTAGAGGAGAGATAACGAATAGTCCCGAAAGTTGCCTGCTGGCAGTCGGTGAACTTTTTTATTGGCTTAACCACGAAAATTGTAATAGCCCCGAAACTTCCGAAAAAACTGAGACAGCTCGCTTAACGCTATTGAGTCATGATGATTGCGCAAGCGCTGGTATTATTTACCTGGTGCTACATGAAGCAGACTTTAGAAGCTCAAGAAAGCAGGCGTTTCTCGAAGTTTACCCGAACTTACTGAAAACAATATGTCGTGAAGCGCTAACACGGAGAGAGAGCCAGATATCATACTTTAAAAATGGATTTGCGAATGATAAAGAGAGTATTGCTCTCTTCTCGATACAAGTAATCGGAGTGTTAGGCGATGCTAACGATCTCAGAGCTTTAAGAGAGTTGTCTAGTGATAATAAATATGGTCTGACGGCATTGACGGCTATCAAAGAAATCGAAAGTCGAGTGAATTTTACATGACTACTAGAATCTAAAGTAGAGCCATACATTATAAAACAGACGTATATGACTTTTCCTACCGCACTCGACTTAATTGATTTCAAAGAGAAGGTGATTAGGCTGCGTATCTTTTAGGATCGATAAATAAAAGTAAACAGTGCGACGCTAGTGTACGAGAGTAATAAAATCTTATACTGAGCAATATAGTTTCATAGTGACCAAGGCGGCTTTGAGCAATAGCAGATATCTTTACCTTTTGCCTGCTGACTTTGCGTGTAGTGGCGTAGATAGTGTGCCATGTTATGTCGAGCGTTTCCTCATTATAACCGAAAGGTTACTGCTTCATTTGTTTTGAGTTTCTTTCAACCAAAACCAACATTACTGGTATAATAACATGCTCGATGACTCTCGAAAGTCGCTACTTTGTTTTTCAGTCTAAGGAAAGAGTTTCAAATGAGAATAGTGCTGATTTCCGGCGCAGGGTTATCTTCCACGTCAGGTGCTCCCACCTATAATGATATTTTGGGCCACCCGTTGTATACGGCTTTTACAAAAGCCGATAATGAGAGTGCTCTTAACTTAGCACAACAAATTGCGGAGGAGTTTGATGCATTTCAACCTAATAGGGTGCATCGTGAATGCGCATTGATTGAGGAAGTTTGCCAGCATCTGGGTATTCCTTTTACTCATTATACACTTAATATCGACACTTTGATCGAGCGAGCAAATGGTAGCTCCACCCACATCTATGGAAGCGCACAGCTCCCAGCGGCTCTTGTCGAGTATCGTTTTATGCCGCAGGTTGATTTGACTGCTTACGATTGGCAACCGGGTGACATCGTTGTATTTCTTGGTGTTAGTGAGCAAGGCTTGCCGCTGGCTCATATTGAATCAGTTATCGACACCGCCGGTGGTGTTGTGTTTCATTACAACTTAGAACACAGAAGCAGCTTGGTTGGCAGTCAGGTAGTAGGCGACTTGCTCGATACCTTTTATTGTGCTGAAGTTTTAAGGCATATTCCGTTGCCAATAAGTATTGCTGATAATGTTGATGGCCTTGGGACCAATATTGAATTTGCCGAGTTCACGGTTGGAGGTAACCATTACGAAATCTTCTTCACGCCTAGTGATCTAATGACGGTTGATGATGATATGTTAGCGGAAGGCAGACATGCTCTTGACGTACAAGATTCTACTCGTTTGTTTGAAGTTAAATTTGATTTATCCAAAAACCTTGAGCAACGTACATACTTTGAGCGTCCACCGAACAACTTAGGGCTGAAGGAAATGAATATTTTAGGCCAAATTTTATTGGCTTATATTTCTTCACATTATGCTTGCAGTGAAACGCAGCCATCAATGTATCTTGCGGAAGCTCAATACCCTAAATTAAATGGATTCTATAAGAAGCTTGCTAACTCTAATGGAGTTCAGTTAAGATGGTCGCACACGTTAATAGATAATCCCTACAACAGCAATTCTGGAGATTTTTATGCCTTCAAGCCAAAACCGTAATCAGTCTGGTCGAAAAGCTGCTGGTTTGCGCATGCTTCATGAGGCCGTCACCAGAGCAAAAAAAGAGGGTCGAGTGCGCACAAAGACTCGCGCATCAATTGAATGATATTTTTATAGTTCCTTATGAAGCCGGCTAATGCCGGCTTTTTTTGTCTGATGTAAAGTTACAAGTTTATTACTTCTGTAACGAAAACCATCTTGGTGCATCGTTTGTGTAACGTCTTGGATTTCTGAGAATTTTTAGACATTTTCAAACCGATGAAGCAGACGTCCGCTTCGAGTTCTACCCCGTTATCTTATAGAAACTTCTCGGCTAAAACACGCTTACCATTTGGATCACTAACCTGAAGGGTGTTGCTTTTCTGATAGAAAAAACCGCTTGTTACTAAATCGGACTCTCCAATCGTTACTCTTATTGAGAGCTCTTCACCATCTCCGAATGTATCTCTTATCTCTGCTTTACAGGATTCCCCACGTAACTCGAACTCAAAGCTGTTACCTAGTTTATCTCTTTGGTTAAGTGCTGCTTCAATAAGAGTCTCACTAATTTTTTTTCTCTTTTTCTCCGAAAGCATATCTAATAACCATTCTTTAATAGGTCCATACATACCACTATCGTTAAAAGCTTCCAGAAACTTACGCATATGCCCACCAGTAAACTGGTTCACTATTAACGATGATCTAGAGCCATGAGGTGATCCGAGGATATGACGTCTCATATTCCACCAAGTTTCAGCTACCTGAGCATCTCTAGCTCCTTTGACTAGTTGTTCAGCGCACCACGCTAGTGCATCCCGACTACGAATAGTTCCATCAGCCTCAAGTTCTACGTCGAGCGCCTCAACGACTACTGGGTAGGCATGGTCGCTATACAGAGGGCCATCGAGGTGCCAAGCGCTCAACCCCGTTATCGCATTAACTCGTTCTACCAGCTTGTCCGACATGTCCTTTGAATACGGGCAAGTCACGAACCCTCTTACGAATAGAGTATTATGGTCAATTCCTTCGTATTGCTTAACTTGAGTTATTGAGGAAACATGTATAGTTCGACTTTGTTCTGGATGGCTCAGAATTGGATGCCAGTCTGGGTAACTTTCCACACAATTACCAAGCTGCTCTCTTAGACTGACAAACAGCTGGCTTCCAGCTTTCGGGTCACTCAAATTTTTAGTCAAATACTCAAGGCCTCTTGCGTTTAATTCGGCAGCAGCTGAGGGGGCTCGAAATTCCATAAAGTCACCATTTAACGTTTCTTTTGTATTTACGTGAATCGGCATATTTACGTAATACGCTTGACTTGTCAAGCTTCAAGTGAACTTGAGCAGTAGAATTAGGTATTCTATAGACAGTAGGGAGCGGAGTGACGATGGAAGATAGTTTGGTTGAATGAGGTCAACGGGTAAAGGTGAAGAATTGGAATGGCTAACTCTTGGCGCAAAACTGACAATCACAACTTCCAAAAACCTATTCAGTAGATTTGGTAGTTCAAGTTAAGAAGTAGCGATATATAGAGGGTACTATAACCATGGAAAAATACGAAAAGTCTTACATTAATGACAAGTTAATAATTTCAATGACTTACAGAACTGTAAGTCTTACAAAGGTTTTATAAGATATGCCTGACGCGCAACTGCCTTTCGAGGAGCGATACAAAAATTATTCAAGCTTAATTGAGCAAATAAACGCTGAGCATATTAGGCCGGTTAAGCAGCAACGGTTTCATTCCAATCATGAGTTAAGCGAACACCTGAAAGCTATGGTTGAGCATGGCGCAGAAGGCCTAATGCTGCACTTAGCAACGGCGCTTCATCAGTCGGGCAGAAGCGATGCTTTATTAAAATTAAAACCCTATTTCGACGATGAGGCCGAGGTCATCGCGCATTTACCCGGCAAAGGTAAATACACCGACATGCTCGGTGCGCTGCGCGTGCGCAATCAGCAAGGCATTGAATTTTCTATTGGCACCGGCTTCACCGACGCCGAACGCGCTAACCCTCCGCCTGTCGGCAGTATCATTACCTACAAGTATCACGGCTACACCAGTAATGGCGTGCCACGCTTTGCCAGCTTTTTACGAATTAGGGAGGTTGTAGAGGGTGAATAAGCTTTTAGACACGGTGCGTATGCAAAAAATACAAAGAAACCACAAATTGACAACGTTGCGCAACACGCTACACTAAGAGCTCATGATCAAAACTTTCAAGCACAAAGGACTGAGGCTTTACTTCGAAATTGGAAGTACTCGTGGAATTCAAGCGAACCATGCAGCAAGGTTACGCATGCAGTTAGTGGCATTAAATACAGCTATGAAAGTTTCAGATCTCGACATTCCGGGATACAAACTCCACCCGTTAAAAGGTAGTCGAAAAAATATTTGGTCGATAGCGGTTAGTAGCAACTGGCGTTTAACCTTCGAGTTTCGTGATGGTCATGTATATCTACTTAATTACGAGGATTATCACTGATGTCTATTATGTTTAACCCAGCCCACCCAGGCGAATTTATTCTAGCAACTTATATGCAGCCTTTTGGCTTGAGTTGCCGGTATTTAGCTACAAAGTTAAATGTTTCTCCATCCACTTTAAACAGAGTTTTGAAATGCCAAAGTGGTATAAGCCCTGAAATGGCGTTGCGTTTATCGAAAGCTTTGGGCAGAAGCCCGGAGAGTTGGCTAGCGATGCAGGATGCATACGATTTATGGCATGCCGGAAAAAACTTAAGTTTAGATAAGGTTCAAAAGCTTGATCTTACGGTTGTATAGCGGAACTTAAGTTCTCTTTTCGGGTAAAAACACCAACCCAGAACAATACTTCAAAAACCAGTCCGACTAAAATAAATGCGAAGCCACCAGCGTTCATTCCAACAATGTAACAGGCAACAGCAGCCATAAGAAAAAATAAAGCCAGCAATACTCTTGTGCGCGCTTGCATGGTTATTTCCCTAATTCAGGTTTTATGCTCAGTTAATAGATTTAGTTAAAAAATGAAAATTAACAATTTTTTAACTTGAAACGGCTAAAGAGCCGCATTTCTGCGGCTTAATAACCACCATTAAAACTGTCGCAAGACCAATCCGGGCTTACGGCTGGCCACCCGCATACTAATGCCTGCTACGGTAAGCCAGCAAATAGCAAAAGTAAGCGCCGCAGCACCTATATATAAAAATTCGCTTTGACTTGCACGCACATTAAATCCAGAGAGCCACCACTCAACTAAAAAATAGGTACCGGGCAACGCAACTAAAACGCTAATGGCCATAAGCACCATATACTCTTTAGCTAACGTATTAACGATTTGCATGCGCTTAGCACCAAGTACTTTTCTCATCGCAACTTCTTTGCTGCGTTGCTCTGCGCTAAATGCTGCAAGACCAAACAGTCCAACACAGGTGAGTAGTATCGCTAAGCCTGCAAATAGCATAATGATGGTGCGCTGCCGCTGCTGGTTGTGGTACATGGCAGTGAAATCAGCACCGAGCCAGGAGGTACGTATGTCCATGCGGTTGAGTCGTTGCTGCAACATGGCTTCTATTTCCGCGCGTGTACTCAGCGCCGTGGCGGGCTCCAGGTGAATGATCATATTGCCAAATGCCATCGGTGAACGCCCGGCAATAATAACCGCGGGTTCCATGCGCCGCAGCGCAGTACCAACCTGAAAGTCATCAACAACGCCGACAATGTGAAGCTCTGTCGGCATCATGTCGTCAACCATCCAGTGCTCACCAATCACTTCATTCAGGTTATTGTAGCCAGCCTGACGCGCCAGTGACGTCGTGATAATTGCCGACGCGGTACCTCGCACTTCGCCCATGCTAAACCAGTCGGCCTGCCGGTTCGGATCAAAATCTCGTCCGGCACGTAAGTTTAAACCGGTGGCTTTAACAATGTTATAGCCCGCCCCAAAACTCGCAACCGGCGGCAGACGATCAGCTTCAGTCTGCCCCGGAATTCGCAATGTTGCTATCTGTGAGTAGGTATCCGTAAGGTCAATATCTATGGCGCTGGCAGCAAGCACGCCGGGCACAGCGGCAATATCTGTCATCAAGCTTTGATTATCTGACCACAACAGTTGCTCATTATTAATACCATGCACCATCAGTCGTGCTTCGGTTTGATAACCCGTGTCCTGATTGAGCAAAATATCAAGCTGCTGCTGAAGTATCGCGCTACCAATTAGCAGAGCAACGGTAATAGCCCCCTGCGCCACCAACAACCCCTTGCGCACCCACACCGCGGTAGTACCACGCTGCAAATCGCCACTCAGTACCCGTTTGGCATTAAACGCCGAAATAAACAGCGCCGGATAAATACCCGCTAACAAACCAATCATGGTACTGCAAAGCAACAACAGCGCACCGAAACTCCCCAAATACTCAAGGTTAATGGGTCGGTTTACCAACCCACTAAAGGCCCCAACACTGAGCTCTACTATTACTGCGGCAATAAAACCTGCAATGAAGGTCACCATCAGCGACTCAACCATAAACTGACTAAATAACTGCCAGCGGCTAGCCCCTAAAGTTTTTCTTACACCAACCTCTTTAGCGCGGCTCCCCGAGCGGGCAATACTCATGTTGATAAAATTAATACTCGCGACCAACAGCAATAACCCAGCCAGCACTGACGCCGTTAGCAAGGTCGCCTGCGAACCGTTGGTTTTAAATTCATGCGCCAGTTGCGAATGCAGGTGAATGTCGGTGAGGGCGCGTAAGCGAATATGCGACATAGCCTGACCGTTATAGGCCTTATCATTCAGTGCCAGTGACACACTTTCCAGTAGCCGTTCAAGATGAACATCAGCCGGAATCCGCACATACACATAAGCGTTGTTCAGGCTCAAAGGTTCGCCCAGACTCTCCTCAGAGACTAAACGTAAGGAGTCCACATGAAAGTGACTTTGCTCTGGAAGCTCAATAATAGCGGCTACCGTGAACACTCGATTCTCACTGGTCAGTATCTCGCCAACACTGTCGCTACGGCCAAATAAACGGCGAGACTGCTCAAGCGACAAAGCGATATAACCAGGGTCGCTGAGAACCCTATCAAGACCACCAGCGATAGTGTCAAAGGTAAAATAGTCTATAAAATTAGGCTCTATGGCTAAGGACTCAAGTTCTAATGGCAAACGTGCGTTTTGCGGACGTACACTCACCGAATCCTTAAACATTCGGGTGCCTTCAATGCGCGAGTCAAACGCCTGAAACTCATCGATGATGGCCGGGCTGCTAATAGGAAAGCGCTGCTCTAACGGCACAAAGAATTGTTCAACCCGGTAGGTTTGTTCAGCCTGTGGGTGCATCTGGTCATAACCACGCTCGAACTGCACATAAAGCAATATCAATACAGCAGCGGCTAAACCTACCGATAACCCAATTAAATTCAGCGCGAGGTGAACTTTTTGGCGCAACAGCGCACGCAAGCCAGTTTTTATATAACTGGCGAACATAGAAATTTGCTCACGCATGGCTCACCTCACCAGCAGCTTCATTGTTGCTGTGGCTCACGTTTTCAGAGACAATACGTCCATCCAGCATACGCACAATACGGCTGGCATAGCGGGCTTCATGCTCGGAGTGAGTCACCATGACAATGGTGGTGCCTTCTTTATTGAGCTGACGTAATAGCTGCATCACATCGTCGCTATTTTTCGAGTCAAGGTTCCCGGTTGGTTCATCGGCGAGAATAACCGCAGGGTTAATCACCAAAGCCCGCGCTACGGCCACCCGCTGTTGCTGACCACCGGAGAGCTGAATCGGCCTATGGTCAGCACGATGATCAATGTTCATTCGCTTAAGAATTTCCTCAGCGCGGGCGCGTCGCTGTTGCCTGGCCTGACCAAGATATTGCAGTGGCAACTCTACGTTCTCACGTACGCTCAGTTCGTCAATCAAATTGAAGCTCTGGAACACAAATCCGAGCGCAGATTTACGCAAATCTGCCAGTTTACGCTCATTGTAAGCAGCAATATCAGTTCCTTTAAACTGATACGCACCAGAGGTTGGCGAATCCAGCATGCCTAAGATACTCAGCAGGGTTGACTTACCACAACCTGAAGGCCCCATAATGGCGACAAAGTCACCGGCCTGGATATTCAGGTTAATGGCATTCAACGCCGTGGTTTCAAGCTGTTCCGTACGAAATACACGAGACACTTTATCCAGGCTGATGAGTGAATCTTTCATAGCGGTTATCCTTATTGTTGTAACTGAATACTATCGGCTTGTTGGAAGTCGCGATAGCTTGATGTAATGATTCTGGTGCCCTCAGACACACCCTCTAAAACTTCGACCCATTGCGGAGTCTGACGCCCCAGGCGCACTGGAGTCCGCACTGCGCTAAGCGATTCTTCATCAAACACGTAAACAAAGTGCCCACCACCTTCCTGTAAAAACGGGCCGCGCGGAATAGCCAAGCGCTGCTGCTCGTCTTTTTCCAGGTGCAACGTCAAATTAAAAGACTGGCCGCGGGTCATCTGAATGTCGTCGGTGAGGTTAAACTCGATTTGAAACTGACTACTGGTGACCCGACTGTCGATACGATCCACCTGTAAATCCAGTGTTCTTCCTCCAACCTCTGCGCTGGCAGCCATCCCCAGCTGCACCCGGTTGAGATAAAACTCGTCGATGCTGGCGACCAGCTTGTAGCGTTCAGGCAAGTCGATCTGACCAAGACGGCTGCCCGCTTCTCGAGCTTCTCCCTTTTCCACGTTAAATTCACTCAAATAGCCACTAATAGGCGCACGAATCAGTAAGTTATTGACATTCTGGCGGGCAAATTCCAGGTTCCGTGTCAGCATGTCGACACTGTCTTCTAGCTGATTTAATTGCAGTTCGCGAATCTTTTCTTCTGTGGTTTGACGCTGACGAGCCAGTTCGAGCAGGCTTTGCTGGTAATACAGTTTTTCTCGCAGGCTGGTCAGATCTTCATCTGACACCATCGACTGAGCGTGTAATTCTTCGCTTTGAGCAATATGCCGTTTTAGCGTCTGAATTTGATATTTCAAATCCAGAATATCGCGCTGTAAGTTGAGTCGGTTGGTTTCCATGGTCATTTGGGTGTTACGCAGAAAATTCATCTGTTCAGTGACCTGAGCTTCCCGACTGATCAAATCTAACTGCAAATTAGTATTGCTCAGTTGTACCAAAGGTTCACCCTTCTCGACGTAACTGCCCTGCTCCACAAACCGCTCTTCTACTCGTCCACCATCGGTGATATCTAAAAACACGGTTTGCTGTGGTACGGCACTGGCACGCAGGCTAATACTTTCACGTAATACACGAGGCTTGGCAGTAGCAAGACTAATGTCCTGCATCGTGAGAGTGCTGCGTAAACGGCTTTCTGAAGAGTTGAGCTGCCACGCGACGGCAACACTCAAAACCAGGATGAGACCCGTCATGCCAAGCATCTTAAGAGGGAATCGTTTCTTCTTTAATTGTTTGTCCATAGCCTATCTCGCGGTTATATCATGCCGTGAGTTATACTAATTTCGTGCCAATTAAATACATTATAAAAATCAATAAGTTAATATTTTATCGAATTTCAAGTGTCCACTGATGACACACCCAGGTGTCCATTCATGGATACCGGTAAATCTTTCTTTGACCCGCTGACCAATTTCCGCTTAGATAGCCTTTTATAAAGGCGTCAAAGATAAGGGCCTGTATGCCTCGCGTATTAGTAGTTGATGATAATCAGGACATTCTTACTGCGTGTCGGCTGTGTCTAAAACACCATGTCGATGACGTGCTGACTTTAGTGAACCCAACCGAATTGATGGGTGTACTTAAAGTTAATGAAATTGATCTGGTGCTGCTCGACATGAACTTCACCCGCGACTCCAGCAGTGGCGAAGAAGGTATTTTCTATTTAAAGCAGATCCTAGCAACTCACCCTGAGTTGCCGGTGATAATGATGACGGCTTACGCCGATGTCAGTTTGGCAGTCAGAGCTATGCACCTTGGTGCAAAGGACTTTATTGCCAAACCCTGGGATAACCAGCAATTAATTACGGCGGTAGAGAGTGCGCTTAAAAGCGCCCATTCTCAAACCGTTGATAATTCATCTTCGCCCTCCACGCCTACTAACGATGAAACGCCATTCATTGGTAACAGCGAGCCGATGCGTGCCGTTAAGAAAATGATCGAAAAAGTGGCCGGCAGTGACGCTAATGTACTGATTCTGGGAGAAAGTGGAACGGGTAAAGAAGTGGTCGCGCAGCAAATCCACTACCTGTCTCAGCGCAGTAAACAGCGTTTTGTCAGTGTCGATATGGGAACCCTGCCCGATAACTTGTTTGAGAGTGAGTTGTTTGGGTATAAAAAAGGCGCTTTTACCGGTGCCACGCAGGACAGTCCCGGACGTCTGGTGCATGCCAGTCAGAGCACGTTGTTTCTCGATGAGCTGGGTAATTTGCCTTTGGTTCAGCAAGGTAAACTGCTCACCGCGCTGCAAAATCGCTCCGTTACTGCATTGGGTGCCAGCACGCCAACACCTATTGATATCCGTTTGATTAGCGCAACCAACGAAAACCTGCACCAACAGGTCGCCGATGGCTTGTTTCGTCAGGATCTGTTCTACCGCATCAACACGGTGGAAATACAGCTACCACCGCTGCGTGAACGCGGCAGCGATATTGACTTACTGCTCGACTGGTATTGCGACCATTATACCGCCCACTACGGTCGCAGCGAGCTGAATATTAAAGATTCGGATCGCAAATGGCTGCGCAGCTACCAGTGGCCTGGCAATGTACGTGAACTAGCGCATAGCATTGAACGCGCCGTGGTACTCGCCGATGAAAAGTATCTTGAGTTCGCCCCCTTAGCGGGCAATACAAAAACCAACGATAGCCTACCTTTAGCTACCGACGACGCCGAAGCCAACCCATTCCTGCTTGAGTACGTTGAGCGTAAAACCATTCAGCAAGCACTACAGTTCTATCGGGGGAATATCAGTCACACAGCTAAAGCACTCGGCCTTACTCGTGGCGCTATGTACCGACGGATGGAGAAATACGGCTTATGAAGACCATAATAATATGGTTGATGACGCTCATTATTTCCGTTGGCTTGTTTGTCTCAGGAGTCATAGCAAATTGGCTACACAACCAGCTTAATGATTCATTAGCCGAGCCAAACCAACTGTTTACTCAGTGGTTTCTGCCAGGCCCGGCTGTAATGATGTTATTTGTAATCATCGCACTGACATCAATAATGATGATTCGGCGTCAATTTACCACACAGCATAGCCAGATAGTCCAGGTGCTGAAATCATTAATTAACCGGGATACCAGTCTGAGCCATGCCAGCGCACCGAACATTCAGCCTTTACTAACAGAAGTACAGGAAGAACTGGCCCGCAGTCGGAATGCTGCTGAAATTCAGGCCAATTACCTCAAGGCTCTGATTGCACAACTGGATATTGCGGTACTTGAAGTCACTGACGAAGGCTACATAGACCAATCTAATCCAGCAGCAGAGCGTTTACTCGGGTTAAGCTTTATTCGTGCCTGGCAAGAAACACTTTCCGGCAATGGCATATCGACCACTGAAAACTCAGTGTCAACGCAAGCAGCCCACCAAGATGCAGAGCAAACTCAAGAGCAGCACAATATCGGCAATCTGCGCAAGCTTCTGCAGCAGCATAAAGCAAGCAGCCGCGGTGAACTCATCTGGCACTATCCCAACCACAAAGAAACCTTTATCTACACTCTTATTCAGAGCTTTAATCAAGGTAAGCAACGCACCCTACTCACTCTGCAGAGTATTGAAAAGCAGCTAGTTGCGCACGAGGTGAAAGCCCACCAGCAACTGGTTAAAGTGCTTACTCACGAAATTGCAAACTCCATTGCCCCCATGGTGTCACTGACTCAAAGTGCAGAAGGCATCAGTGCTGACATGCTCAACAACGGTGTCAAAGGCAGTGAAGACTTGGTAGAAGCACTGGCCACCGTGAGTCGACGTGGCCAGCATCTGACACAATTTATTCAATCGTTTAAAGCCCTCAGCACACCGGTTAACACGAGGCTAGAAGCAACCTATTTACGATCTCAAGTGGAAGAGGTTTTACTGTTAATGCAAGAGGACTGCGCCAACATCGAAGTGAGTATTGATATTTCTCCAACCTTCGAGGTAATGGTAGACCCGGGACTGTTCGAGCAAGTACTGATAAACCTTATTAAGAACGCCAGCGAAGCCACCTTGGGTCAGGCTCGCCGACAAATCAGATTAGTCGCACAACACATCGATCAGATTGCCTGTCTTGATATCATCGATAACGGCTCAGGTATCAGCGAACAAGCCGCCGCCAGCATCTTCGTGCCTTTCTTCACTACCAAATCAGACGGTACCGGCATCGGCTTGCCTCTCGCTCGCTCTCTTATGCTATCGCAGGGTGGCAACCTGTTACTCCTCAACGAAAGCCAGCATGGGCAATTTCGGTGTGTATTCGGGTAAGCGGTTTAAATAATAACGTCATTCATACCCATTTAAACTCCCATCATAACGTCCCAAAACGAATATTGATATTTGTACTCCAGTGGAAGCGTATAAGACACCGTCTTTTCTTTTCCATTAACGATGAGCTTAAAACTGACTTTTTCCAGGAGCTTTTCAGGCATACCTTTTTCGTAGTGCATAACAACAGACTCCCGGCAACCCACCTTACCCGCGCATTTAGATACAGTGGACTCAACCTTTGACGGTATGATGCGTTCACCCGATTCAGAATAGTGCTCCAGAACCACCGACTCGGGTATAAGCTCTACGCCGGACTCATCACTCAAGTTGAAGCTTAAAAATGACTTTCTCCGGGTCGACTCTGGCGTTCCTTGATGACTATTGTACACATCGTTCAAATGCGTAATCTCGACCAAATCGCTAAACCGACTGTCTGCGTTTACTTTATAAAGAGTGCTGTAAAACTCGTACGGGTTGTCATCATTGTCAGCATACTTATTTTTATAGGGAACAGGTGACCCATCCCGCTTTACGGCATAGTTGTAATGCCCGCAACCAGCGAGCAATAAAGAGGCCAGAGCTGTCAAAATTGTCAGTCGTTTCATAATAAGGTCTCGACACCGTGTAGCCGATTTTCAAATATTTTAAAGTACGCAGTCATCTGCGCAGTAGCAACATCTTTTACAATAAAGGCTACATACTCATGCGTTTTCTTGCCCGTAAGCTCAAGAGCTGGTTAGACCTGCCGATAAAGATGGATTATTGTTGACTGGAATATCCAGATGTTTAATCGCCGCCTCAAAAATGAACTCGAAGATCAGCGTAAAGAATTAGCAATGCTCCGCCAACTGGCTAGCCAGATGGATCGTGGCATGCTGTCCATCACACTGAACTCCGACTTCTGCATATCTGCCGTAAACCAAAGCTTTGCCGATGTTCTAGGCTACCAGCGCGAACAGCTGTTAGGGCGACCCATGTCAGAGATTGTACCAGCTTACGTCCCGAAACTAGCTTGTTTTCGAGACTTTAATCAGGCCGTTGCAAAGCTCGCACCAATAAGCGATGACTACCGCTACTTGCGCGCTGATGACTCCCTTGCCTGGCTTCGTATCAGTTGGCTTCCGATACAGAACCCGGACGGCAAACTATCCCATGTGCAGGGATATGGCCGCGATGTAACCAAAACAATTGAAGGCAAAAAAGAGAGTGAAGCATTCATTGATGCACTGATCCTCTCCACTGCGGTTATTCAGTTCAACCTTGATGGCACCGTAATTACCGCAAACGAACAGTTTCAGCAGGCCATGGGCTATCGGCTCGAACAAATTGCAGGCAAACACCACCGTATATTCTGTACACCAGAAGAGGTTCAGTCGCCCGAATACGCCGCCTTCTGGAAAAAACTAAACAACGGTGAGTACGTAGCGGACCGCTTCAAGCGAGTCGACAGCCGAGGTCAAGAAGTCTGGCTTGAAGCAACTTATAACCCGGTGTACGACGCCGAGGACAACTTATCTAAGGTTGTGAAATTTGCCAGCGTGGTCACCGACCAAGTGGAACGGGAAGCTCAGGTAAGAGAAGGTGCAAGCGTCGCCTACGACGTTTCACAACAAACTGATGTAAGCGCTCAAAAAGGCTCCGCTGTGGTTCAGAAGACGGTCGAAACCATGCAGCAGATAGCCAGACAAATGCAAGGGACGAGCGAAAGCATTGAAGCGCTGGGTAAACAGTCCCTGCAGATAAACGCCATAGTACAAACCATCGGTGGCATCGCAGAGCAGACAAACCTGCTGGCACTAAACGCCGCTATTGAGGCCGCCAGAGCCGGTGAACAAGGGCGCGGGTTTGCCGTGGTTGCCGACGAGGTTCGGAATCTGGCTGCCCGCACCAGTAAAGCCACAGAAGAGATTGTAAGAGTAGTCGAGAAAAACCAAACTCTCTCTGATGAGGTGATGCGTCAAATGTCCAGTACCCGAGAGGAGGCAGAACAAGGCCTGGAATTAGCCAACCAGTCGGGAGCCGTCATTGTCGAGATTCGGGAAGGAGCTAAGCAGGTGGTCAACGCTGTAGAACGCTTTGCCAATGAATTATAGTAATGCCTGATTAAGTCATGACAGCGATGTTAAACATCGAGCACCACACGATCTCGGCCGGCGCTCTTTGCTTCATACATCGCTTTATCAGCACAGTTTATTGACTCTTTAACGGTTTGAGATTCCCTCAGAACTGTGACCCCAAAGGATGCCGTCACCTGAATATCACCAAATTCAAAATGCTGTTCTGAGATAGCCAAGCGCAGTCGCTCCATCATCTCACCGGCTTGCTCTAGGGTTGTGCTGGGCATGCAGATAATAAACTCCTCACCGCCATATCTATAAATTCTGTCGTATGGCCGAAGGTGGGACTTTACGCATTGTACGGTTGAGGCTAGCACCGTATCACCAGCAGCATGGCCGTATGAATCGTTGATCCTCTTGAAATGATCAAAATCCAACATAGCCAGTGCATACGTTTGCTTTCCCCTAAGAACAAGAGAGTGCTGTTTTCGAAGGTCTGCAAGCAGGCCGGTTCGGGTTTGAGCTTCGGTCAGTGAGTCTCTATTTTTAAGGGTTTCAGCAAACTCATGTCGTGCCGCCCAAATTTCTCGCCGCATTCTTTCTCGACCACTTTCGAAATTGTCCCAGTCATCAACAGGAATAACTAAACCATTCGAAATCCGCTGAAATAAATGTCGCGCACCACTATGTACTTTTTTATGTGCTTCAAAAAGTGATTTAAGCTGCTGACTTTCAATAAAAAAACTTTCAGAGTGGTCTTCATACCATTTCCCGAAAGCGCATTTTAGATGTGCATCTGGCATCAAATCTGATTGCTCGGGTGATACCCGAGAAACCAATACACGCAGCAAATTTTTGTACCACTGATCATGGAGATAAATCGCATGGTCAAGTTCTGCAATACCCGCCTGCAATTGTTGGTTAGTTAAGGAATCCAAATTTATGTCTCTTCGAAGTTTAACAGTGCCAGTGATGGTCAAAAACCATTGCAAGAAGACGGCCTGACTCACGCATGACATTTAATTCGTCAGTACTTTTCAGCTTTACACTAGCCACCAACAGCCTTCCTTATGTCTACGTCGGCCAACTTCATTTGGTCGCGCATGATATCCGAAAAAGACATGTTGGGGTTCGCCTCAGCAAGCATACCTACTTTTATCCAATACTCGGCCTGAGCATTAATAGAGCGAACCATAACTGCACTCGCCTTGCGAATTTCCCCATGCAGTTCGTCATCAATTTTGACAATTCCCATAGCAGCCCCTGAATATATGATTTGTATACGAATCATATATTCAAAATGGGAGTCTTGCAATGTTAGCGCTTATTATGCCTTCTTCTTTTTGCTGAAGTGTTCCATACGAAAACAGTAGTAGTATTGTTACTCCAATATTTGGGTTTCATTAAATGTATAGCGCCCCGGCATACTTAGTAAACGCTTGGTTATACGCTGCCTTCACGTTCTACCACCAGAATTCGAGCCTGGCCTTTGGGGTGAGCAACATGCTCGGTACCAATTGAAGCAAAGAAAATGTCCCCAGCGTTTAGTGTCGCAGATTTCACTTCGTTATTTTCTTTGTACAGCATTTCTACAGTGCCATCCATTACAGCGAAAACCTCTTCGCCGTCATTTACGTGCCACTTATAAGGTTGATCTGTCCAGTGCAATCGAGTGGTAACGCCGTTCATGTTGGCAATATCTTTTGCACCCCATGCCTTATCTGCTGTGAATTGCTTACTTCTAATGACTTCCAATTTATTATCCTCCCTACTGCTACTTTTAAAAATGCGTCAGCGAAGTGGAGACGAAAATAAACGTCACCGTACAGGCTAAATTATAAGGAATGTTGCTCCCACTGCTCTCTGTTTATCTTATACAAAACATGCTCGCAAAGCGGGTGAGAAGGTTCTAAGTCCGGATGCTTAAAATTACAGGCATAGGACATTCCAATTTTTTTCATGACGGCTTGAGAACGCATGTTGTGCGCTGTTGTAAAAGAGACCACCTCTTCTAAACCCAAGTGAGTAAAAGCATAGTGCAGTGACGCTTTAGCTGCTTCAGTCGCATAACCCTTTCCCCAATATGGTTTCGCCAGGCGCCAGCCAACTTCAACACATGGTGAGAACGGCATATTTTCTTTGGGGGTATGCAGCCCGACAAATCCAATAAATTTACTCTGACCAGGGAGCTCTACAGCCCAGAAGCTCCAGCCTCGATCAGCAATGAGAGACTGAATTCGTCTTCCCCCGCTGTAACTTTCTTCCTCCGTTAAAAGCTTCGGAAAAAACTCCATCACGTCCTTATCACTGCACATATGCGAAAAGGGCAGGAGGTCTTCGTCATCCCATTGCCGAAGTATCAGTCTTTCCGTTCTAATCATAATTCATGTCATTTGATGCCATGTTTGCTAAATGCTTATCTCTTTTACTATTGCCCACAAGGATAAGACTATGCTGGCAATAAAGCCCAGGGCCACGAGCCCTAATAAGGTGTAGAACCCGAATCGAAAGGCGTTAACAACGCATTCGTAAACTACGGACAGCGGTGGCTTTACTTTTAATAGAAGGCTTCCTGTCCGAGAATTCGCGCTGAAATAGGCTGCGTAAATTGAATACAATACACCCACCGCCATCCCAACATAGGTGACTGAGAAATATGCTTCAAGAAAATGTATCCAGCCCACTTTTTATCCTATACACGTATAACGCTTTAAGCACAGCGGCTCAGTTTCCAGCGTCCGATGCCTTCACTTGTTAACAGGTTCTAGTCGACTTTCGAAATTAATTCACGAACCTCGTCAGAACTTAATGGCCTAACTAGACGAGCCACTTCATTGCCATTGTGCAAGAGTATCAGAGTCGGCCAAAGCTTTACCTTGAACGCGCGCCCCAGCGGTTTGCCCTTGCCGTCGTATATTTTAATATGACGTAGCCCTGAATATTCAGTTATTGCTTCTTTTATCGCAGAACTTGCCGCCTGACAGTGTCCACACCAGGGCGCGCCAAACTCAAGTACAACGTCACCGGATAACTCGCCAGTTTGTTCAAAGGTAAACGCTTCTTCTGCGTAATCGGAGTTAGAGCCAATATCATCGGTTTTCATCCCACTTACTCCTCACCAAGCTCGGACATTCGCAATAGCTGGCTACTGCGACGCACAGTCAGAACATCAACCTGATCTTTGATGTTGTAAATAACCCGATACGATCCAAATATCAGCTCCCTAATGCGAGATGAGCCCACCTCAGGAACCATGCGCCCACTTTTAGGAAAATCAGCTAACCGCTCAACCGTGGCAAATAAATCATCAACCCAATGTATCGCAGCCGCCGGATTATCTTCTGCAATATACCAGGCTATGTCCTCTAAACGCTCGAGCGCAAGCGGGGACCAGATAATCTTCATTGAGCAAGCCTACTCAAAACCCGAGCCTTCGCATCTTCATGCGAAATACCATTCCCGGAAGCAATCTGTTCTTCCGCCTTGTACACCTCTTCTAGTATTTCCAGACGTTGTTGCATTTTCTCATATTCGTGAACATCCACCAGTACTGCAACGCCTCGACCTCTTTGTGTCAGCACCATAGGACGACGGTTTTCATGGAGCTGCTTTACGAATGTGGCTACCCCTGCACGAAATTCAGACAGAGGGCGGATATCTTCATCTACTCGAACCCTTGACATGGAAATCACCTCAGTACTTTTTATTGTACATTAAAGAGTACAATAGGACTTGGAAGCAAGCAAGGTATCTGTAGGAAAAACCAGCGCTCTGCTAAAGAGATGCCGGAGCGAAATTAAGCAACTTGGTAAGCTCCTTTTCAGAACAGTGCTCCAGTTCAAGAACTGCGGCGTAGGGGTCTCCGGAAATTCCCATAACCCGACAAATGGCAGGCTCGGTTTTGAGACCGCTTTCTTTAAGCTGCCGTATCCTGTCAACGAACTCATTGCCGCCGATTTTTACAAGGCGTTTCATAACCTGATAGTGGCGATATGCAGCCTGCAACTCCACTGGGGTTTTCGACGCATAGACTTCAATTAAAAATTGGTTACAGTGAAACTGACCTAAAGCGTGATCTTTGCGTGGGCGCATGCTGTATGCTTCATAGCCGGAATATGCCGACTCAAATGCCTCGATAAACGCTTCTTGCTCCTGGTACGTACAAACGATATCGATGTCGCTTTCCTTCGTATCCAGAGAAACAAATATCGTACTAACAACTTCCGGCGAATATGCGTTGAGTTTAATCAGAATTCCCGATTCTTCTATCGCTTTGTTGGCACGGAGGATCTTGCTATTCATTTTGGCCATTTTTGGGATTCATATAGCATCTATCTATATTGTGCCGATACAACAATAAATGAGCAATAATACTGATAAAAATCAGCGTTAGGTTAAACTGGAACTAAAGGTAAAATTGTTTCTCAAAAGGCCCTATGCGAGGCACACCATGAACTCAACCAAAATTAATTACATTGAACTTCCGGCGCGGAGCCTTGAAGCAACCAAGCGCTTCTTTCAGCAAGCTTTTGGCTGGAAGTTTGTAGACTATGGTCCAGAATACGCGGCTATTCAAAATGCCGGAATTGACGGTGGCTTTTACCAATCCGACTTAGTTGCTCAAACGTCGAGCGGCAGTGCGCTGGTGGTGTTATACAGCAAAGACCTTGAGCAAAGCCTGAAAAGCGTTGAGGACGCAGGGGGTAAAATCATTAAGCCTATATTTGATTTTCCCGGTGGCCGGCGTTTTCAATTTACTTGCCCTAGCGGCAACGAGTATGCGGTATGATCAGAGTAGTCACACAAATACCAAACGACGCCCTCAAGCACCTACGTGCCCGCATGGACAGCTATCATGTCATTACGGAAAGCTGTTGGCAGAAATTTCAGAGCTTGCTGAGTTATCACGAATACGCTCGTGGCGACTTAATTTATTCTGTGGGTGAGCATCCCGACAGCTTTAGCTTTATCCATAAAGGCTTGGCGCGGGTGTTTCATTTGGATGAAAACGGTCAGGAGTACAATAAGCGGTTTTTTAGTGAAGGTGAGTTCCCCGCCTGCATGACCTCGTTGTTAACGGCTACGCCTTCGGCATTAAGTGTTGAATGCTTAGAAAACTCAGCCGTACTACAAATTAACTTTCATGGTTATCGGCAGTTGCTGGAGCAAAGCCCTGACTTAATGCGTTATCACATCCTCTATTTAGAAAAGAACTGGCTGCTGGAAAAAGACGAGCGCGAAAATGCCTTTGGTCAAACCACGGCAGGCAAGCGTTACCAAACTTTTGTAGAACAACTTCCGCATCTTGTTAGCCGGGTGCCTCAATACCACATTGCCTCTCACCTGGGTATAACACCGGTGCAATTGTCACGGTTACGCAAGCAATTACAAAACCCTAAGTAATTTTCCATTTATTAAACTATGTTAATGCGGCCCTTCCCGGGCATCTGAATAATAGAGCTCACTTGCAGCAATAGAAGCTAACAGGAGCTCTGAATGTACTTGGAAAAATTACAACAATGGCGTTACGCCACCGCCGACTTCTCTGGTGCCGACATCGCTGACGACGTTCTCGATAAACTCTTAAACACCACCCGTTTAACAGCCTCGTCTTACGGCCTGCAACCCTACTGCACACTGGTTATTCGCGACAAAGGCCTACGTGAGCAGTTGGTTAATCACTCTTTTGGGCAGCAGAAAGTCGCGGACAGCTCAGCGCTGGTCATATTTGCGGCAAAAACAGGGGCGGTTGCAGACATTGTCGACCCTTATATTTCTGAATTAAGCCAGCAGCGCCAGCTCACCAACGAAGAGGCGGAGAATACCCGTAATTATTTAACGCAAAAGCTACAGGCCATGTCGGCCGCAAAACGCAGAGAATGGGCAGCGCGTCAGGCCTATATTGGCTTGGGTACGTTTTTGCTGGCTGCGGCTGAACTCGAAGTCGACAGCTGTCCAATGGAAGGCATTGAGCATGAAGCCTATGACAATATCCTCTCGCTGAAAGAACTCGGTCTTAGCACCGTATTCGCCTGCCCTGTAGGCTATCGCAGCGAGGCAGATACAACCCAGTTCCAGAAAAAAGTCCGTCAGCCACTATCGAAATTTAAGGTTGTTTTATGACCCAGACAATACTTGTGGTATTGGCTATTGCGGCGGGCATGTCAATATCCATTCAGGCCAGTATTAACGCCATGATGGGGCAACTGGCGCACAATACGTTCTTGTCGCTGACTATAGCCTTTACCATTAGCGCGCTGTTCTCTGCTTTGGCTCTGTGGGGCTTTAGCGAGCGCACCAGCATTACGTTTTTTAGCCTGCCCTGGTACTTCTGGTTAGTTGCCGCCATTTTTACCTGCTTTGGTGTCGGCACCATGTACTTTCTAATACCGAAATTGGGTGTGGGACAAGTCATGGCTTACGCCCTCGCAGGCCAACTCATTGGCGCCATGATCATCAATCACTTTGGATTTTTAGGGAATACCGCAATTGCGCTTAACAGCTATCGCTTAATTGGCGCTTGTTTTCTTATCGCCGGGGTATTTTTAATTAATATGGGGGCACGGCAATGACAACCGAGCAACAGCAGAATCTTTATAATTTACACCAGCTATGGCGCATGCAGCCTTATCAGCAATTTACCACCAACCTTGGCGCTAAATTTTACAGGCTAGAACAATGGCCGCGCAGAATATGGTGCGAACCGGGCAGTTACTCGGAAGCAGAAAAGGAGCAGTTGGTGGCCGAACTAAGTACAAAAGCCTCTGACTCTCATATCTTATCCATGCCCGAAATGCTGTTACCAAAGGCCGGAACGGGGTTACTCCTGCTACCGTCGCAGTTAACCCCCAGTTTTAGCCAGCAAATGATGGTGAAAACCCTGAATACATCCGCGCATTCAGACCCCGCGCCCAAGCTAACGTTAGAGCCAATAGAAGATAAACAAGCGCAACAATGGGCGAAGACCACCGGCGCATGTTTTGGTTATGAGGTTGAGTCGTCATCGGTGCAGAACCTGTTACTTGGCGGGGCCCACTTGTACTTTATCAAGTATCAGGGGCACGTAGCGGGTACCGCCATGACATTTACTCAGGAGCAACAAATGGGCATTCATCAGGTGGGTGTACTGAACAGCTATCGAGGCAAAGGATTAGCCAGAGACGCCATGCTGTTACTTGAGCAATACGCACTGGACGCTGGCATCACCACCCTTCAACTGCAGGCATCAGCTATGGGAGAGCCTCTTTATCAATCCCTGGGTTACCGCTCGTTAGGTGCCATTCATAATTTCATAAAAATTGACGCTACATAGCTTTTTACGTAAGTTACTTACAACTAAACCGAAGTAATCAAAAACAAGGAAGAAAGCATGTCTAAGTTTACGGAATACAAAGTCATTCATATAGCGGAAGGTGGCTGTGGCACTTTGCTTCTGGGCTCAAGTGGTCTGCCGTTAAAGAAAATTGAATCTACTTTGAACCAGGAAGCTGCCGACGGCTGGCAAATGGTGTTTCAGGTACTTGAGCAAAAACGCTTTTGGCTGTTCTGGACACGTGAAGCGGCCATTGTAACTCTGGGTCGATAAAACCCGCCATGGTAAAGCGGCTCATTTTAGCTTCAATTCGTTGGTATCAGCGTCGTGGCGGTTCGCGCCACTTCTTTAATACCGAATGCAATTTTGAGCCGTCCTGTTCGCACTATACTTATCAGGCCATTAGCCAATACGGTAGCTGGCGCGGTATAAAGCTTGGTGTAGCACGCATGAAGCGTTGTAATGACCCTGACTGCGTGCATAAAAAACATGACCCAGTTCCCTAAATAAGGTAACCCTTATGTCTTACGAAATGTCTTCTGAACAGTTACGTGATGAAGAAGAAGCCCTGCGCAAGCAAATACGCGAGCTAACGCCTGAACAGCGAAAAGAATATTTCCGCCTTGAAGGTGAGCAGATAAAAGACCCGGACACCTACGCCGTTTTAAACTGGTTTGTCATGGCAGGCTTACACCATTTTTATCTGGGTAAAACGCAGCGCGGCGTTATCAACCTCTGCGTCATGCTGCTCGGGCTGGTTCTATTGCCCTTTTTTCCTATCGTCGGAATTATCGTTCTGCTCGGCATTGTCATTATTGAGCTGCCACAGTTGTTTAAGTCACAACAAATTGTCCATGCTTACAACAACAATGTTATGCGCGAGCTCATTCATAAAGTGAAATCAGAGAACACCTAAACGCCTCTCAGGCAAAGTCTTTCAGCCTGAGATGACCCTCTATTGAGTCGGCAAGCGCTTTGGGTACCTCATGTTCAGTGGCTAACTCCCGCCACTGAGACACCGCGTTAATCACATCGTCAATAATTGCATCGATTTCTTTGCGCTCTACCTTTGGTAACTGAACGTCTGCCAGCGCGTAAAAATCGGCGCGGGTATGGCCGCTGCGCTTACCATTTAAAGACATCCAGTGCTGCTCTACCCAGGGGTTTCCGGGTTTATAGCTAAAGGCAACGTCGTAAGCTGGGCTTAGCCGCCATTGCTTGTCTTCCAGCATAAAACCAAAGTTCTTGGAGTGATCATCGTGGTTCGTTGCTACGTGGTTAAAGACCATACGGCGAAATAAGTCTATAGCGTCCGCTCGTGGCAACCTTAGCTGGCGGGCAACCTGAAACAGCTCTTCATAAGAAAACGCGCCAATGTCGTGGTAATTCACGTGCTTAATAGCGGTAAGCGTTTGAATGTGCTTTTTCTCATTGCCTATTCTGTCAAAGCGCTTGGTCACAAAATGACGTCGGCTGCCTTCATCCAGCAGGTGGCATGGCATCATATGAATGCCGGCTTTTGTGGCCATTAAGTAATACACATACTCCATGGCACCGTAACCTAGCGGGTCGCCAAAGGTTTGCTGAGAAGGGTCGCGCTCTTTTACTCCGTCAAACTTCAGCAGGTAATGCTCGAACCCTTCGGGCACAAGCCCCTGCCCTGAACGAACCTGGCTGAAGTCTTTATTAAATGCCAGTACCGCTTTTGGCCTTGCGCCACCGGCGCTGGTGCCAACCGCCAGTAACGCCTGCATCATTTCTTTGTCTGCCGCGTCGTCAAAGTGCGTGCGCTGACGAAAGCCCTTTCGTGCATCCATCACTTCCTGAGCTAACTTCATTAAGCTCTCAAGCTCAATGTCTTTGTTTTTGGCGTTGGTTTGATTCTTACGCGCGGGGTGATACTCAAGAGCGCCCATGCCCCGCTCACCGGTATACTGAAGCCGCTCAAGCGGGCTCAGAGGCTCGGTGCGGTCTGGTTGTTGCGCAACCCATTGGTTCAGCACCGCATTACCGAAGTCGTCGGGTAAGGAGTCTGCCAGCATGCCCGGCAGGCCTCTGAACGTATCCCAATTTAACCCCGGAAAGGAGTAAATGCGCCCCTTTTCGGCAGGCATGGTTAAAGGCGCAAGCGGAATGTTTTTTTCGACAAATTCAGATAAGTACTCGAACCGCGCAGCCGTGTCGCCTTTGTTATAGCTTAAGGCACCGACAGGCTCACCTTTGTAGCGAACTTCAATGGTATTAATCACCAGTCCAGCTCCTCACTGTCAGCAGGTTTCACACGCGTTTTACCGCTGGCCCGTTTCTTCTGTTTGGTGCTACTTTTGAGTAGTTGCACAGGAGAAACGCCCTCGTCCGGGAATGCGGCCAGTAAATTGTCGATATGACCCAAGGCCTGAAGAATAGCGACATACGTCGGTAAGGTGCTTTTACCACCCTCAGCGGATTTAACCGCATTCAGTGAGACATTAGCTAAAGTAGCTAAGTCCTCCTGAGTTAAATCCTGATTCAACCGATACTGCCTGACTCGCTGACCAATGATTGCTGAGACACGTTCAGAATTCATATAAAGAACCTTAAATAGACTTTAAACTGATAATTAGAGTGTAGCAGGCTATTTAAGGTATGTAATTATTTTTATATAAAAGGCTTTATATGGACTGCAAAGTCATAAATTAACTATAAAAACACTTTTAAGGGCTAGAGAAAGTCTAATCCAATACTTCAGAGTAATGCCAAAGTGATATAAATCCTGTATAGGGCACTACGTTTATCAAAAGCGTTAGGCAGAAGCCCCGAAAGTTGGCTCGCCATGCAGGACGCATACGATTTGTGGCATGCTGAGAAAAATTTAAGCTTAGACAAAGTGCAGAAACTTGATTTGACCGTCGCGCAATAATCCAAAGAGGCTTCAAAATACGTCCACTACCAAGTACTCTAGAGAACTTAGCATAAAAGCTCCACAATAAAACCAGGGAAATGGACTCAACATGACAAGTACCCAACAGCGCGCCGCGCTTCAGCGCCAAATATGGCAAATTGCTAACGACGTTCGTGGCTCAGTCGACGGCTGGGATTTCAAGCAGTATGTACTCGGTACTTTGTTCTATCGCTTCATTAGCGAAAACTTCGCTAACTACATTGAAGGCGGTGACGAAAGCATTACTTACGCAGCACTCGACGACTCGGTGATAACCGACGACATTAAAGACGACGCCATTAAAACCAAGGGGTACTTCATATACCCCAGCCAGTTGTTCGAGAACATTGCGAAAACGGCAAACAAAAACGAGAGCCTGAACACCGACCTGGCCAATATTTTTGGTGAAATTGAAAACTCAGCCAATGGCTATGCATCGGAAGACGACATTAAAGGCTTGTTCGCTGACTTTGACACCACCAGCAACCGCTTAGGTAGCACCGTTAAAGATAAAAACCAACGCTTAGCTGCGGTATTAAAGGGTGTAGCAGGTTTAGACTTCGGCAACTTCGAAGACAACCACATTGACCTGTTCGGCGATGCTTACGAGTTTCTTATTTCAAACTATGCAGCCAATGCCGGTAAGTCGGGCGGTGAGTTCTTTACCCCACAACAGGTGTCGAAACTAATAGCCCTGCTTGCCATTAACGGTCAGGAACAAGTGAACAAAGTCTACGACCCAGCAGTCGGGTCAGGCTCTTTGCTAATGAAAGCCAGAAAGCACATGGACCCGCACCGCATTCAAGACGGTTATTTCGGGCAGGAAATTAACCACACCACCTACAACCTCGCCCGTATGAACATGTTTTTGCACAACATTAACTACGACAAGTTCAATATCCAGTTGGGGAACACACTCACAGAGCCGCACTTTCTTGATGACAAACCGTTTGACGCAATAGTCTCTAACCCACCTTATTCGGTGAAGTGGATTGGTAGTGAAGACCCAACACTGATTAACGACGAACGTTTTGCCCCTGCCGGCGTGCTAGCACCAAAATCAAAAGCAGACTTTGCCTTTGTACTGCACGCGCTCAATTACCTGTCGAGCAAAGGCCGGGCTGCCATTGTTTGCTTCCCGGGAATTTTCTATCGCGGCGGTGCCGAGCAGAAAATCCGTAAGTACCTAGTCGATAGCAACTACGTTGAAACCGTAGTTTCATTAGCACCGAACTTGTTTTTCGGCACCTCCATTGCCGTGAATATTTTAGTGCTTTCCAAACATAAACAAGACACTACCACACAGTTTATTGACGCCAGCGAGTTATTTAAGAAAGAAACCAACAACAACTACCTGACCGATGAGCACATCGAGCAGATTATAAAGGTGTTCGAGAATAAAGAAGATGCTGAATACTTCGCTAAGTCAGTGCCGTATGAACAAGTCGCAGAGAATGACTACAACCTATCAGTCAGCAGCTATGTCGAAGCCAAAGACAATCGCGAAGTTATAGACATCACTGAGCTCAACGCCGAGCTGAAAACCACCGTTGCCAAGATTGACCGGTTGCGTGCGGATATTGATGCGATTGTGGCGGAGATTGAGGATGCCTGAGATGAGTGAGCTAAGTTTTATTGAGCGGTTACTTGATGGGGTAGAGGTGGACTGGGTGCCTATTGGCAAAGTGACGCTGCGCACTAGCAATATAAAGTGGCGTGAAGTTAAACGTGATTATAAATATATCGATTTAACTTCGGTCAGTATCGAAACTAAGCAGATTATAGAAACTTCATGGGTGTCACCAAATAATGCTCCAAGTCGGGCGCAGAAGCTTGTCGAAAAGAAAGATGTAATCTTTGCGACTACTCGGCCAACGCAAATGCGCTATTGTTTGATTGGAGATGATTACCATGGAGAAGTAGCCAGTACCGGCTATTGCGTGTTGCGTGCAAGAAGAGAGAAGGTGTTACCTAAATGGATCTTGCATCTGATTTCAACGAGCGAATTTAAAAGATACCTTGAAGATAATCAGAGCGGATCCGCATATCCAGCAATTTCTGATGCGAAGATTAAGGCATTCTATATCCCAATTCCATGCCCTGAAAACCCAGAAAAGTCGTTGCAAATCCAAGCGGAAATCGTCCGAATTCTGGACGCATTTACCTCCCTTACCGCCGAGCTTACCGCCTCCCTTACCGTCGAGCTTACCGCACGTAAAAAACAATACAACTACTACCGCGATAAACTGCTCAGCTTTGAAGGCGGCGAAGTGGAGTGGATGTCATTGGGTGATATCGCCAGAGTAAGACGGGGCGCATCTCCTAGACCCATATCTAAATATATTACAGAAGATGAAAGTGGCATCCCATGGATCAAGATTGGGGATACGAAGCCTGGAACTAAATTTATAACCAGTACAGCTCAGAGAGTTACAGTTGAAGGCTCAAAAAAATCGCGAGTTCTAAATCCAGGCGATTTTGTAATCTCTAACTCGATGAGTTTTGGTCGCCCATACATTTTAGCAATTCGCGGAGCAATCCATGATGGTTGGGCCGCTATTAGTGACTTTGATGAAATCTTAGATTCAAGTTTTCTTTATCACTTTTTATCGTCGGATATGGTTAGTAATTATTGGGCGTCGAAGATCAATAGTGGCTCAGTTAGTAACCTAAACGCGGATATCATTAAAACCTTATTAGTGCCCGTGCCTAGCATTACAGAACAGAAAGAGATCGCAACCATTTTGGACAAATTCGACACCCTTACTAGTTCCATCACCGAGGGCCTCCCGCGCGAAATTGAGCTGCGTCAAAAGCATTACGAGTACTATCGTGATTTGCTGTTGAGTTTTCCGAAGCCAGATGAGCAGGCGGCTTGATATGTGGAAAATGCTTGGGGGTATCGTCTATTTAGGTGTTTTGTCCCGAGCGATAGGTAATCGCCCAATGTCGGGCGCATACGAGTTTTTAATGGCAACTACCGAGGATTTCTCGGTAGTTCAGAGTTTAACCAAAACGAGGAAAAGGAGTTTCCGATGACAAACAGTATTGAGATTTACCAATTTACAGACGGCAAGTTAGGGCGAGATTCAGTATGTGCAAAGTTTGCACGGACTGCGAATGTTCCATCGGAGGTAGCCCATGACTAACAAGCTTAGCGTCAAAGACCAAGCTTCTGAATTTCTGCTGTACACCGCACCCAATGGCGATATTAAAGTTGAGGTGCTGCTGAGCGATGAAACCATTTGGCTCACTCAAGAACGTATGGCGGAACTGTTTGGGGTTGGCGTTCCCGCAATTTCCAAGCATTTGAAGAATATTTTTGAAAGTGGCGAGCTAAAGCCAGAAGTGGTTATTTCCATTTTGGAAACAACCACTGAACACGGCGCCATTCCTGGGAAAACGCAAACTAAAAAGGTTAAATACTACAACCTCGACGCCGTGATATCCGTCGGTTATCGAGTGAATTCGGCACAAGCCACGCAGTTTCGTATTTGGGCCACTCAGCTGATTAAAGAGTACATCATCAAGGGCTTCGCCATGGATGATGAGCGCCTGAAAAACGGCCAATATTTTGGCAAAGACTACTTTAAAGAGCTGCTCGAGCGCGTTCGGTCTATTCGCGCGAGCGAGCGCCGTATTTATCAGCAAATCACCGATATTTTTGCTGAATGTAGCATTGATTATGACCCGAGATCAGAAACCACACGTCAGTTCTACGCCCATGTGCAAGATAAGTTTCACTATGCCATTACCGGACATACCTCGGCTGAAATTATTAGCCTGAAAGCGGATGCCAGTAAACCACTCATGGGTATGACAACCTATAAGAACGCCCCCAAAGGTCGCGTGCTTAAATCGGATACTGTGATAGCAAAGAACTACTTGTCAGAAACCGAAATTAAACAACTAGAACGCACCGTGTCATCGTTTTTTGATTACATTGAGGGCATTATTGAAAGGCGTAACACTTTTACTATGGAAGCCTTTGCAACCAGCGTTGATAAATTCTTAGCATTTAACGAGTATCAGGTATTGGAAGGCTACGGCAGCGTGTCACGCGAAATTGCTCAGCGAAGGGCTTACCAGGAATACGATCAGTTTAACAAGCAGCAGAAAATAGAGTCCGATTTTGACCGCGAAATGCAGAAGCTGTTGCAGAAAAAGGATACAAAGGGATGACCACGTACAAGACCATAGCCGAGTCGAAGAACTTTATCGTTTTGGATAAGTACACTAAGCACGATGAAGTTGCTGAAAGTTACCAAAGCGAGAGTGATTTAGAACATGAGCTGATTCAGGACTTAGTGAATCAGGGCTATGAGTACGTGCCGGGCCTTAACAACCCTACTGCTATGCTTGCCAATGTGCGCGTGCAGTTGCAGGTCTTGAACAACGTTGAGTTTTCAGACGGCGAGTGGGCGCGCTTTGTTGAGACGTATCTCGACAGACCAAGCGACAGCATCACCGATAAAACCCGCAAAATTCATGACGATTACATTGAGGACTTTGTCTTTGATGATGGTCGCATTCAAAACATCTACCTGGTTGATAAAAACAACATCGCACGTAACAAGGTGCAGGTAATCAAGCAGTTTGAGCAGACTGGTTCGCACGCCAATCGTTACGACGTGACCATTTTGGTGAACGGCCTGCCGCTGGTTCAAGTTGAGCTGAAAAAACGCGGTGTGGCCATTCGTGAAGCCTTTAACCAAGCGCACCGCTACAGCAAAGAAAGCTTTAACGCCGATAGCTCGCTATTTAAGTATTTGCAGCTGTTTGTCATTTCAAACGGTACCGACACGCGCTATTTCGCCAACACTGTTAAGCGCAACAAAAATACCTTCGATTTCACCATGAACTGGGCGAAGTCCGACAACGGTTTAATTAAAGATCTCAAAGACTTTACTGCGACCTTTTTTCAAAAAGAAACGTTGCTCAAAGTACTGCTGCATTTCTCGGTGTTTGATGTCAGCGATACCCTATTGGTTATGCGTCCTTATCAAATTGCCGCTACCGAACGCATTTTGTGGAAGATAAAGAGTGCTTTTCAGGCAAAGCAATGGAGCTCGACCGACGCGGGTGGCTATATCTGGCACACCACCGGGTCCGGGAAAACATTAACCAGCTTTAAAGCTGCGCGCTTG
The DNA here is from genome assembly GCF_051842345.1 of Idiomarina sp. ST20R2A10. NCBI lineage: Bacteria > Pseudomonadati > Pseudomonadota > Gammaproteobacteria > Alteromonadales > Idiomarinaceae > Idiomarina > Idiomarina sp. ST20R2A10. Next base: position 153,270 of record NZ_JBNIEY010000002.1, read on the forward strand.
GCGACCGAGCTCGACTTTGTCGACAAAGTGTTCTTTGTGGTCGATCGTAAAGACCTTGATTACCAGACCATGAAGGAATATCAGCGCTTCTCGCCCGATAGCGTAAACGGCTCGGACAGCACCGCAGGCTTGAAACGTAATTTAGCGTTGGATGATAACAAGATCATCGTCACTACGATTCAGAAGCTTAATAACTTGATGAAAACCGAGCGCGATTTGCCGGTTTATCGTCAGCAGGTGGTGTTTATTTTTGACGAATGCCACCGTAGCCAATTTGGTGAAGCGCAGAAAAACTTACAGAAGAAGTTTAAGCACTATTATCAGTTTGGTTTTACCGGAACGCCGATATTCCCACAGAACGCATTAGGTGCTGAAACCACGGCCAGTGTGTTTGGTCGTGAACTTCACTCGTATGTGATAACCGACGCCATTCGCGACGAAAAAGTCCTGAAGTTCAAAGTGGACTACAACGACGTACGCCCGCAGTTCCGTGAAATTGAAACCGAGCAGGACGAGAAAAAACTGAGCGCTGCGGAAAACAAACAAGCATTACTGCACCCAGAGCGTATACGTGAGATAACGCAGTACATACTGAAGCATTTCCGCCAAAAAACGCATCGCATGGGAGCTGGTGGCCGAGGTTTTAACGCGATGTTCGCGGTAAGCAGTGTTGATGCTGCAAAAGCCTATTACGAGGCGTTTCAGCAGCTGCAACAAGATGCAGAGCGGCCATTACGTGTGGCAACTATTTTCTCGTTTGCGGCCAATGAAGAGCAAGACGCTATTGGCGAAATACCGGACGAGAGCTTCGAGGTGTCTGCCATGAACAGCAGCGGTAAAGAGTTTTTAAGCGCCGCTATTGCTGATTACAACTCCATGTTTAAGGTGAACCATGGCGTCGACAGTAAAGGCTTCCAGAACTACTACCGCGACTTAGCCAAGCGCGTTAAAAGCCAGGAAATTGATTTGCTGATTGTGGTGGGAATGTTCCTCACCGGTTTCGATGCGCCGACATTGAATACTCTGTTTGTGGATAAGAACCTGCGTTACCACGGACTTATTCAAGCCTATTCGCGCACCAACCGCATTTACGATGCCACCAAGACTTTCGGCAATATTGTCACCTTCCGCGACCTGGAAAAGTCGACGGTTGATGCCATCACCTTGTTTGGTGACAAAAATACTAAGAATGTGGTGCTCGAAAAGAGCTACAAAGAATACATGGAAGGCTTTACCGACCTGGTTACCGGCCAAGCACGACGTGGTTTTATGGAAGTGGTGTCCGAGCTTGAGCAACGGTTCCCGGACCCGGATGACATTGAACGAGAGAAGGACAAGAAAGACTTCGCCAAGTTATTTGGCGAGTATTTGCGTGTTGAAAACATTCTGCAAAACTACGATGAATTTGCCAGCTTAAAAGCTCTGCAGAAAATTGATACCAGCGACGATGATGCCGTCGAAGCCTTCAAGGTTGAGCATCATTTAAGCGACGACGATATTGCCACGTTGCAAACCATTCGAATGCCGGCTGAGCGCAAGGTACAGGATTATCGTTCGACCTATAACGATATTCGCGACTGGATCCGCCGTGAAAGATCAGCCGAAAACCAAGCCCAGTCAACCATCGACTGGGACGACATTGAGTTTGAAGTCGACTTGCTGAAGTCGCAGGAAATAAACCTCGACTATATTCTTGAGCTGATATTTGAGCAGAATAAGAAAAACAAAAGCAAAGACGACTTAATAGAAGAAGTTCGCCGCCTAATTCGCGCCAGCCTTGGCAACCGAGCCAAAGAAAGCCTGGTGGTTAAATTTATTAACCAAACCGAGCTCGATGAAATACCGGAAAAATCAGAGATTATCGACGACTTCTATAAATTCGCCCAAGCTGAGCAACTGCGCGAAGCCGAAGAACTTATTCGCTCAGAGAACCTCAACGAAGACGCCGCCAAACGCTACATCGCCGCTTCCTTACGCCGCGAATACGCTAGCGAAAACGGCACCGAACTAAACTCAACATTGCCGAAACTAAGCCCGTTGAATCCAGAATACCGAACCAAGAAACAGACCGTATTCCAGAAAATTTCGGCGTTTGTTGAGAAGTTTAAAGGGGTTGGTGGGTCAGTTTTTAACCAGCCTAATTTTTCTTATGAAAATGACGATTCTAACGGCTTAATGCCCACTCCATTAGTATTCGGTAAAACCAAACTCTATCGAGCCGAGCAATTCACTGCGTTTGAAGGTGGAACTGAACTAGCAAGCATTACTTTAAAAACGGAACTCCCCTATGAAAGTATTCCCGCTTCGTTAGTTTCGACTGGCTATTCCTCTGAACTACAGGCAATGGGTATTGTCTCCTCAGAGATTTTAGATGCAACGTTAGTAGCCTTAATCGAGCTTGAGCAAATAACCAAAGAACTTGATCTGCCTTTGTCTGGTGGAAGTGAAAGTGGAATAGTTTGGGCTTTAAAGGAAGCTAGCGAGGGCAGCATTTACCACGAGTTTGTAGCATATTTTGTCGAAATAATTGGGGATGAAAGTTACAAACCATTAATAGATAACGGCCTTTACGATTTAGGCAAAATGGCGTTGGGCGGAGTGTTCTTTTCGTTACCAAAGTATTTGTCTGAAAAGTTAAAAGCTAAGAGAGAGGTACTTAAAGAAGAGAGCGGTAAACAAGACAGAATTACGTCCTCACCAAACGTCGTTGATTTCAGGATCAACCCCAAGCTAAAGGAAAAGTGGGGAAATAAACAGCATTAGCCAAAAAGCCCTCTAACCAGAGGGCTTATGACTGAGTTGATTTTACCGTTTTAGCGCTAAAGAGCACGTGCGCCAGGGCGCACGCTACCGATACTCTTCAATGCTCGGGCATGAGCACATCAGGTTACGGTCGCCAAATACGTCATCAATACGGTTAACGGTTGGCCAGAACTTGTCGTAACCAACGGCTTCAACCGGGTAGGTTGCCGTTTTGCGATCGTATGGGCGGTCCCATTCTGCATCGGTAATGTCAGCCAGTGTATGCGGTGCATTTACCAGCGGGTTGTTGTCTTTTGGCCAGTCACCGGCGGCTACTTTCTCGGCTTCGGCTTTAATGCTAACCAAGGCTTCAATAAAGCGGTCCAGCTCGGCTTTAGACTCAGACTCGGTCGGCTCAACCATAATGGTACCCGCTACCGGGAAGCTCATAGTTGGCGAGTGGAAGCCGTAGTCTTGCAGGCGCTTAGCTACATCAATTTCAGCAATGCCGGCGGCGTCTTTCATTGGGCGCAAGTCGATAATGCACTCGTGCGCAACACGGTTGTTGCGGCCACGATACAGAATTTTGAAGTGCTTACTGAGCTTCTCAGCCAGGTAGTTGGCGTTCAAAATAGCGGTTTCTGAGGCTTCACGTAAGCCGCGTCCGCCCATCATGGCAATGTACATCCACGAAATGGTCAGAATGCTGGCACTACCAAACTGCGCAGCAGATACCGCGCCATTGCCTGCTTTAGGCCCGTCAATATTCACAATGGAGTGGTTTGGCAGGAATTCAGCCAGGTGCTGCTTCACGCCAATAGGACCCATACCCGGGCCACCGCCACCGTGCGGAATACAGAAGGTTTTGTGCAGGTTCAGGTGCGATACGTCAGAGCCAATATAACCTGGTGAGGTTACGCCAACCTGCGCGTTCATGTTGGCGCCGTCCATGTAAACCTGACCACCATAGTTGTGAACCAGGTCACAAATGTCTTTAATGCCTTCTTCGTAAACACCGTGGGTAGACGGGTAAGTGACCATAATGCACGACAGGTTCTCGCCCGCTTCTTCTGCTTTGGCTTTTAAGTCGTCCATATCCACGTTGCCGTGCTTGTCACAGTCAACCACCACCACTTTCATGTTCATCATCTGAGCTGAAGCTGGGTTGGTGCCGTGGGCAGAACTTGGAATAAGGCAAATGTTGCGGTGCCCGTCGCCGCGGCTTTCATGGTACTTCTGAATAGCTAACAGACCGGCGTATTCGCCCTGCGCACCGGAGTTCGGCTGCATCGACATGTCGTCATAACCGGTTACGTCAATTAACCATTCAGACAAGGTTTCAACCAGCTCGTAATAACCCTGCGCCTGCTCTGCCGGGCAGAACGGGTGCAACTGACCAAACTCAGGCCAGGTCACCGGAATCATCTCGGCGGTGGCGTTCAGTTTCATGGTGCACGAGCCCAGAGAAATCATTGAATGGTTCAGGGCTAAGTCTTTGTTTTCCAGCTTTTTAATGTAGCGCAGCATTTCGGTTTCTGAGTGATACTCGTTAAATACCGGATGCTGTAAATACTGAGACGTACGCACTAAGTCAGCAGGAATAGATTCCACGTCGCCACCGGCAACACGGCTGTCTAATACGTCAATGTCTAAACCGTGGTTGTCGCCAAACAGCGCGGCAAATAAGTTTTCAACATCGTCACGCGTTTTGGCTTCGTCCAGGCTGATACCAAATACGCCTTCGCCGTCAACGCGTAGATTAAGACCCAGCGCTTTGCTGCGCGCCAATACGTCGGCAGCGTTTTCTTTCATTTCAAAGGTTAAAGTGTCAAACCAGTGGCTGTTCACCAGCTTCACGCCTTTGTCCTGCATGCCTAAGGCAACAATGTCGGTTAAACGGTGAATGCGGTTGGCAATACGACGCAAGCCGTCCGGGCCATGGTACACAGCGTAAAACGACGCCATGTTCGCCAGCAGAACCTGTGCGGTACAAATGTTCGAGTTCGCTTTCTCGCGGCGTATGTGTTGCTCACGGGTCTGCATAGCCATACGCAATGCCGGGCGTCCACGCGAGTCTTTAGAAACACCAATAATACGGCCAGGCAAAGAGCGCTTAAATTTGTCGCGGGTAGCAAAGAAAGCGGCGTGAGGACCGCCATAGCCCATTGGTACACCAAAACGCTGCGCGTTACCGAACACCATGTCGGCACCCATTTCGCCCGGTGACTTCACCATTAACAGGCTCATTAAGTCAGAAGCAACGGCAACAATGGCCTTTTTCTCCTGCAACTCACCAATTAATTGTTCAATGTTGTGCAACTGGCCTTGTTTGTCCGGATACTGCAACAACGCACCAAACACGTCATGATCAGAAGCTTCACGCGCCGGCCCGACAATAATGTCAAAACCAAAGTATTCAGCACGGGTTTTCACCACGTCGATAGTTTGCGTGTAAACGTTGTCGGCAATGAAAAACGCGTTGGATTTTTTATTTTTAGAGACACGCTTCGCCATAGCCATTGCTTCGGCGGCGGCAGTGGCTTCGTCCAGCAATGAGGCGCTGGCTAAATCCAGGCCGGTTAAGTCCATGGTCATTTGCTGGAAGTTAAGCAGTGCTTCTAAACGGCCCTGAGCAATTTCCGGCTGATACGGCGTGTAAGCTGTATACCAACCCGGGTTTTCCAGTACGTTACGCAAAATAACGTTCGGCACAACGGTGTCGTAGTAGCCCATACCAATGTACGAGGTACAAATCTGGTTCTTTTTCGCGATAGTTTTAAGACGAGCCAGAGCTTCGCGTTCAGTTTGCGGCTCCCCTGTCTGCAGGAACGGTTCACGCAGAATCGCACCAGGTACAGTGTCTTTGGTTAATGCTTCTAAAGAATCTACACCCAGCTCAGCCAGCATGGCTTTTTGCTCATCAGCGCTTGGGCCAATATGGCGGCTAATGAATTCATCGTGGTGCTCTAATTGCGTCAGGGTAGTACTGCTCATTTAACTCAGCCTCGTACATTTATCGGAAATTTATCGAAAACTTATCGGATACAAAAAACAATGAACCCCGGCTAATTTCCGGGGCTCAGGACGCTCTGTGTCATTGGTGCTATGCGCCAATGGCCTCAGTCTTCGTCGATTGAAGCCTCGTAAGTATTTGCGTCCAGCAAGTTGTCCAGCTCGCTGCTGTCATCTGCTTTTATACGGAATAACCAGCCGTCACCGTAAGGGTCGTTGTTAACGGTTTCAGGGGCATCTTCCAGGTCTTCGTTAATCGCAACCACTTCACCGGTCATTGGTGCGTAGATGTCTGACGCTGCTTTTACAGATTCAGCTACAGCAATGTCGTCGCCTGTTGCCACTTTGTCACCTACGTCAGGTAACTCAACAAACACCATATCACCAAGAAGTTCCTGCGCGTGCTCAGAGATACCTACTGTAAAGGTACCATCGCCCTCGTCACGAACCCACTCGTGAGTTGATGCGTATTTCAAATCTGCTGGAATATTGCTCATTTCACTTTCCTTCTAACCGGCGTACCCGGAATGTATTGAATCTTGTTCGATTATAAAACAGATTGACCGTTTCTGACGAAACCTGGCTTAACTACCTTCACCGGCATTTGTTTTTTACGCATTTCCACTTCCGCTGTATCACCAACACTGGATGGAACGCGAGCCATTGCAACTGAGAAACCAAGTGTAGGCGAGAATGTACCAGAAGTGATGATACCTTCGCCACCCTCAACGGTTACTTTTTGACCGTGACGCAGTACACCTTTCTCTTCCATCACAAGGCCGACTAACTTGTCGTGACCTTCAGCTTTTTTCTGCTCTAATGCTTTACGACCAATGAAGTCGCGATCAGCCGGTTCAAACGCTACGCTCCAGCCCATGTTGGCTTCCAGCGGCGTGATGTTCTCATCCATGTCCTGACCATACAGGTTCATGCCAGCTTCTAAACGCAGTGTATCACGGGCGCCCAGTCCACAAGGAGCCACATCGGCTTTTAGCAAGTCATTCCAAAGGGCTTCAAGCTGCTCGGCCGGAACCACAATTTCGTAGCCTTTTTCGCCGGTGTAACCTGTGGTCGCAATAAAGTAATCGCCAACGTCTTTGCCGACAAAAGGCTTCATGCCGTCAATGTCTGCGTACTGCTCTGCGGTTAACACGTTTTGAATTTTGTCAGCGGCTTTAGGTCCCTGCAAAGCCAGCATACCCATGTCGTCACGCTCTTTGGTGGTGACATCAAAATCGGCAGCAACTTTTTCAATCCATGCCAGGTCGCGGTCACGGGTTGCTGAGTTAACGACCATGCGGTATGCGGTTTCTGAGAAGAAATACACAATAAGGTCGTCAATAACACCGCCGTTTTCATTCAGCATGCTGGTGTATTGTGCTTTGCCTTCGGTTTTCAGCTTGGCCACATCATTAGCCAGCAGGTAACGCAAAAACGCCTGAGCCTGTGGTCCTTCTACGTCAACAATGGTCATGTGCGACACATCGAAAACACCGCAGTCACGGCGTACAGCATGGTGCTCTTCAATTTGTGAGCCGTAGTTCAGCGGCATGTCCCAGCCATGAAAATCAACCATCTTTGCACCCGCTTTTACGTGTGCTTCGTACAGTGGCGTTCTGCTACCCATACCGTGTTCCTTTTCTGTTCACTTTATGTGCGTGTGTATGGGCGCAAATTATAGGCGTGATTCGTTTAAACTTAAAATCAATAATGCTTATAATGGTATTAATTTTTCAAATACCCAGTAATGACTTTATAAAGCGAACCAATGAAACATTTATCCTTAGAAGCCTTACGCAGTTTTAGTGCGGTGATTGAGCTGGGCAGTATGACACTTGCCGGCGAACGCATGGGTCGTTCTCAGCCGGCTATTAGTCTGCAACTTAAAAAACTGGAGCAGCAACTGGGCGTTGAACTGCTAACCCGCCAGGGCAGTGGCTTTGCCCTTACCGCCGACGGTGACGTGCTGTTTGACTATGCGCAACGAATGTTGGCACTGAATGATCAGGCCTGGGCACAGTTCGAGCCGCAACAGGTTAGCGGTAAAGTGCGGCTGGGTATTACCAGTGAATTTGCTTCCAGTCTGCTGCCAAAAGTGCTGGGTCAGTTTGCTCAGGTTTACCCGCAGGTGACACTGCAGGTGACTTCAGCGTTGAGTAAAGACTTACTGTCCGGACTAGGGCAGCAGTTCGATATTATTCTGGCACTGCGCGAACAGACCAATAAAAGTGATGTTTTAATTCAGCGTGAAGAGCTGGTTTGGGTGGGCTTACCTGGCTTATTAGAGCAACCCGGCTGGCCTATGGTAGTTGCTCCTGAAGGCTGTATTTATCGTCGCAGGGCAGAACAAAGCTTACAAAGGGCGCATCAGCCTTATCGTATCACTTATACCAATACAGACTTCTCGGGACTGACTGCAGCATTGAACAGCGGACTAGGCATTACCGTTCTGGCTAAAAGTACGGTACCGAAGGATATTCCCATATTGGAAAGTTTTTCTGATAACAAACCCTTACCCAACCCCGGCTCTGTAAACGTCATTATGCGTCTGGCCGGCGGTGCCTCAAGCGCTGCCTCTCAATTAGCCGACTACCTGAAAGCGCGGATTTGAACATCTCACCTGACGTGAACGTCAGGCTACGAGAGCTGAGCTACGGAATAGGTGGCGCCTATGGTTGGTACGTACTGGTCAGGGAGTGTGCAGCGCCATGGATGGCGCTGCCCAAGCCCTACAGGGACGTATTTACGGGCGGCTCCCAGACCAGTACGTAGCAACCACCGCCACCTAGGCCCCCAGAGCCACTTCGGCTAGCTTGCGCTTTAAAAAGGTCAGTTTGTTTGGCAGTGCGAAGGCCAGTGCGCGTAAGCCTTTCACTACTGGGTTTGCTGTGCCGAAACCGCGTTTGAACATTTCCATTGCCGCTATCATGAGCTGGGTGTCGGCTTTGCGCTCGCGCTGATACGCACTCAGCGAGCGGTGCATTTGCTGCAGTGAAGATAAATCCGCACCCTCAAGTTTCTCGGTTAAGGCTTTCACGTCACCAAAACCTAAGTTTGCGCCCTGTCCGGCCAGCGGATGAATGGTGTGAGCCGCATCGCCAGCCAAAACAATACGATGCTGATACCATTGGCGGGCATACTGCATTCTAAGCGGGAAGGCTTTTATATCAGACACACACTCGCAGGCACCTAATACCCGACCGGATTCTGTTTCCACCTGTTTAGCAAAGCGCTCAGGCGGCTCATTAAGTAAGTTTCTGGCGAGATCTTCATCGGCAGACCAAACAATCGAAACGGTATGAGAGTCAGGCGTTGGCAGAAGCGCCAGTGGCCCTGTGGGTAAAAATACCTGACGAGCCACGCCATTATGCGGTTGTTCCGTGCGAATGTTCGCCACAATTCCTTGCTGCCCGTAGTCCCAGAAGGAAATTGGTAATTCAGCATACTGACGCACTTTCGAGCGACCACCGTCGGCTCCAACTATTAGATCAGCTGACAGTAACCACTCACCAACTTCTATTTCCGCGGGGTGAGACTCATCGCCGCCGTGAACCATTGTCCACTGCTGCGTCTGTAATATCTCCACACCGGCCTGCTCCGCACGTTGCCACAAAAAGTGCTCAACAACGTTGTTTTCAACTATAGCGCCTAGATCTTCGGCGTTAATTTCCTTTGCTGAAAACTCAATGTGCGCCGGGCTGTCTTTGTCCCACACTTGCATGCTCTGGTAGGGGCCGCTTCGGTGTTCCTGCACTAAAGGCCAGGCACCGCAGTCTTTTAATACGCTGCGACTGCGATCATTCAACGCGCTCACCCGTAAAGCCAGCTCGTCAGAAAGTTCAGGCTGCGAATGCCTTTCCAGCACCATTACTCGCCGGTTCTGTTGAGCCAGGCGTATCGCCAGGCTCAGACCAATCATACCGCCACCAACAATCACAACATCTAACTTTTTGCGTTTCATGGTCATGGTTTCATCCCCATGGTTAAGCGTGCAAAGGCGGATTTCAGCGGCGAACAATGCTGCAGTAACATCAGCGCACTATTGCGACCCACAACGGTGGGTAAATAATGGTTGGAGAAACCACGCACAAGGCCGTCGGTCAGCTTAATAATGGCCTGATAGTCGCGTTCGCGGTTCTGCTCGTAGCCTTGCAAAACGCGGAAATGACCGGGGTCATCGGTTGTTGCCAGTAATTCACACAACACTTCGGTATCCCGCAGGCCCAGATTAAACCCCTGCCCGGCTATTGGGTGTAAGGCATGCGAGGCGTTACCAATAATGACACTGCGGTGATGGGTTGAGCGTTTAGCCCGGCGTAAAATGAGCGGATAAAAAACCCGCTTCGATACCCCGGTAAATAAGCCCGCGCGGTAGCCAAAGGCCTGCTGACAACGGTGCAAAAATTCAGTATCTGACCATTGTTCGGCGGCTTCACGCTGCTTTTCGGTAAAGCTCCACACCAATGAGGCCTGCGAATTCTGCATGGGTAACAAAGCAATGGGTCCGGCTTCGGTAAAACGCTCAAACGCCCAGCCATCTAAGGGCTGTTTCATGTCTAAGGTGGCAATGCAGCCAAACTGACCGTAGTCGTAGGTATCGGATTTTAATTCAAGCTGTTCGCGCACTAACGAGTTCTGGCCGTCGGCGCCAATCAGCAACTTAGTCTGTAATTTCTGCGCGTTATCCAGAGTGAGTTCCACGTAATCCTGCTGCTGTTTCAGCGACTCCAGCCGCACACCGGACAACCAGTTTAAATTAGGCTGTTTCTGGCAACTCAGGTATAGGTTATTGACCAGCTCTGAAGCCGAAACCACGCGCCCCAGCGCCTCAACTTTTTCATGCTCCGCGTGTAATTCCGCAGCGCCGGCAAAACCACGATCAGAAATATGAATGTGTTTTATTGGGGTAGTATCAATGCCATCGAGCGCACCAAGGCTTTGTAACCGCTTTGCTGAGGCAGCTGCCAGCGCAATAATGCGTTTGTCAGCAGGCGGGCCTTCTGCGCGAGGTTCACACACCACAATACGCCAGTCCGGCCGCTGCTGCGCCAGCATTAAGCCGGTTAAGGCACCCACTAAGCTGCCTCCGGCTATAACCACATCAGCCTGAGTTACTGGCTTTTCATCCATTCTTCAATCTCTTCAACGGTTTTCGGTACGCCCGCGGTCATGTTGTCAAAGCCATCGGCTGTTACCACTATGTCGTCTTCTATACGAATGCCAATGCCGCGCCACTTTTCATCAACCTCGGCGTCTTCCGGAATATAAATGCCCGGCTCTACCGTCAGCACCATGCCCGGTTTAAAGGAAACCGGCTCGCCTTCACTGTTGCGATAACGCCCCACATCGTGAACGTCCAGACCCAGCCAGTGGCCTAACCCGTGAATAAAATAGGTTTTCCAGCGCTGCTCTTTGAAGTTCTCTTCGGCGTCACCGGTTAAAATACCAAGCTCCGTCAGACCGTCGCTAATGACCCGCGCTGCGGCTTCGCTTGCCTTAACCAGATTGCTGCCGGGCTTTATTTCGGCAAAGGCAGCCTGCTGGGCTTTCAGAACTAAATTGTAAAGTATGCTCTGCGGCTCATTAAACTTCCCGTTCACCGGGAAGGTGCGGGTAATATCGGCGGCATAGCCCTGATATTCCGCACCGGCATCCACTAACAGTAAATCGCCGTCGCGCAGAGCATCGCGGTTGTCGGTGTAATGCAAAATACAGGCGTTTGCACCGCCGCCACTAATAATGCCATACGCCGGATGCAAAGCGCCGTTCATAGCAAACTCATGATGCAACTCTGCCGCTACCTGATACTCGTGCTTACCGTCTTCGACAAAACGCATAATGCGACGAAACGCTCCCGAACTTATACGTGCCGCTTCTTTCATTACCGCTATTTCTGCGGCTGACTTAATTAAACGCATGGCGTCCAAGTCAGGCCGTAAATCAGACAAGCTTTGAGGTGCCAGTTTGCCGCTTCGTCTGGCTTTAACACTCACTTCATCACGAGCTTCGCTGACTAACTCGGCCAGTATTGAGTCTTCGCCCATGGGGTAAAAAACCGATTCAATGCCCTGCAACAATTCGGGTAAGCGCTCGGGCAAGGTATCTAGGTCTTCTGCGCTATCAACAGCTAAGGCTTCAACGGCATTTTCATAACCCAGACGCAACCCGTGCCAAACTTCGTGCTTCGGGTCTTTGTCCTGACAGAATAAAACACTGCGCGGGTTGCTGTCGTTGATCAGCAGCAATACAGCGTCCGGTTCGTTAAAACCGGTTAAGTAGAAAAAGTCGCTGTTTTGCCGAAACGGAAACTCGGTATCGTTGCTACGGGTAACTTCACTGCTGGCTGCAACCAGTGCCAGTGAATTTGGCGGCAACAATTGCAGTAACTGCTGCCGGCGCTGGTTAAATTCGTCCTGCGGAATAACGTCTTTCATCAACGACCTCAACTCCGTCAGTAATTAATGTAAAGTTTTAGGCGGCTGGTTCGCGGGCTGTTCTTTTCGGCCTAACTCGGTGTAGCACATCATGGCTGAAATACGCAGATACTCGACAATTTCGGTGTAGGCTCGTTCTTCTTCCTCATCACCGTCGTCGGTAAATTCTATTTTTGCCAGCTCGACCATGTCTTCAATGGCTTCTTTCAAGTCACCACTTAAGTTGGTCATATTTTCCTGATTCACACCATAGCCAACTAAAAAGGCGTTAACCCAGCCAGCCAGTGCGCTTAAGCGGTCAGACAACGGCGTGGTGTCTTCAGGTAATAACAAACGGTAGCCTAAATCTTCGTCGCCCAGCGAGTGTTCAATTTCTTCGGCCTGCTGTTGCAGCAAGTTTTCCAGCTCGACGGGCAAGCCCTGGCCGTCGTATGCCAGGTCTGACATTAATATCATTAATTCATTGCTTTTGGCGTCGCTACCGGTGGCTATTAGCCCGGTTAACATGCCCTGCACTTCCGACGCACTTGGCGTCATATCGTATTGTGCGTATAGCTCAACTAAACGGTCATAATTAAAACGTGTCGACATTCACATTCTGCCTTTGGTTAATCTTGCCCTAATCCTAACACTGGCTTTACGTAATCGCTAGCTGACAAACACCGGTAGCTCATGCCATAATGCCGTTATCAACGCTGTTGAGTCAGTTGCAAGGAGTCTTTGAATGACCGCAAAAACCATGGATATAAAATTGCTGGAACGTAATTACAAGGTCGCTTGTCCCATTGGGCAGGAGAGTGCGTTACAGCAAGCGGCGGATGCGCTTAATGAAAGACTTGAAGAAACCAAGGAACGGACCCAACTGACCAATGTGGAACAGATAGCAGTAATGACAGCCCTGAATTTGTGTCATGAATGGATTCAGGATCAAAATGAACAGTCTGCAAAAACTGCTAAACTGGAAGAGAAAATTCAGTTGCTTCAGGCAACCATTGAACAGGCTATGAGTGAGCAACGCTCACAACGTAACCGTTAACGGTTAAGCTAAAGCAACATTGTAAACCCTTTTTGCGGTTTCCTGGGGTGTTTGCCAGCAGGCTTATGTCCCTGAGCCGATGCTTGTATTAAAAGGGGATCACTGGCCTGCCATGTGCAAGCCCGGCTTGAACCGGGAAGCCTACGGCAGATACCATTTGCTCCCCGCCTTGAACCAATGGGTTCAAGGGCTACAGCCAGCAGCGGCACCTTGGGAAGCCACCCTCATTTTTGGCGATCCGCCTTTTCTTCAGCAACAATGGCTTTAACGTCCTGCAACAGTTGCTGAGCATCGAAAATAATACCGTCTTTAATGGTATACTGAATACCTTCGGTACGCATTGGCTGATTATTATCATCCAGTTTAAAATGCCCGGTGCCATACAGCACTTTAAAGTTGTCCATCGGGTTTTCGTTCACAATGACCATATCGGCTTTTTTACCAATGGCCACTGAACCAATGTCGTCTTCCATATTCAGTGCTTCGGCACCTGCCAGGCTGGCAGCATGAATAACCTCCAACGCGTTTAGACCCGCTTCGCGCAGTAATTCCAGCTCGCGAATGTAGCCAAAGCCGTAAATTTTGTAGATATACCCGGCGTCAGAACCCACCGTGATGCGACCGCCGTTGGCGTGGTAATCTTTTAAGAAGGCCATCCACTTCTGGTAATTCTTTTTCCAGGCAATTTCGTTATCGGTGGTCCAGTCAAACCAGTACGAACCATGCGCATAGCGGCTGGGTTCAAAAAAGTCCCATAACCGTGGCAGAGTATATTCGTCGTGCCAAATGGCCTGACGCTCACGCATTAAGTCACGCGAGGCTTCGTAAATGGTTAAGGTGGGGTTGATGGTAAAATCCAGTTCAATGAGCTCGTCACGCACCGAATTCCATTTTTCTGAGCCCGGCTCTGCCGCCTGCTTCCACAAACGCCCTGCTTCTTCAAAACGGTTTTGCTCGTTGTTGTAATTATAATCTGCCGGGTAGTCCTGCACGCGTTGCTCTTCAAACAAAGCCTCCGGCAAGCCATACCAATGCTCCATTGAGGTTAAGCCTGAGCGTGCTGAATCTAATGCGTTCATTGACATCACATTCAGTTGAGCGTGGTGCATCATAGTGCCTAAGCCCTGCTTGTTGGCTTCGTCCAGCGCCGCTTCCATCACCTTACGCGAAGCACCGAAAAACTTAATGCCTTTTGCGCCCTGGTCTTTAATATAACGAACCCACTCGCGTGCCTGTTCGCCATTATAAATGGGCTTATCCCAGCCTTGTCCAAAACCAACGTAGGGAATAATTCGCGGCGACGTAATGCGGTTGTCCGCAGCGCGTTCTTCATGCCACTGAACCCAGTCCAGACCGTTAAAGCTGCCCGGCTCACGAATGGTGGTAATGCCATGTCCTAACCATAGCTTCAGCACGTATTCCGCCGGAATGCCCTTTGCCGATCCGCCAATGTGCGCGTGCATATCGACAAAGCCGGGCAGAATGTATTTGCCGCTGACATCCAGTTCTTTGTCGTTAGCGCCCGCTTCGGGCCGCCCTTCCGGCTTAATTGGCACGCCTGGGTTACCCACGCTGACAATATTCACGATACGGTCTTTCTCAATGACAATATCCACCGGGCCAAATGGCGGCGCACCTTCACCGTTAATTAAGGTACCGCCACGCAAAATAAGGCGTTCGTATGGACCTTCGCCGCGGTCACGTTCCGGGGCTTTAGGTGGCGCTTGCACAGCATAGGCTGCAACCGTAAAAGCCATGGCGACCATGGCTAAAGCTATCGTTTTTATTGTTTTCATCGGTTATCCTCAGACCATTCTTCAGCGTTTTTCTAAAAGCAGACTCTAGCATGACTCGACAGAACCTTAGACGCAAGTTACAGCAGATTCGCCGCAATTTACCCGCCGAACAGCAACAGACGGCGGCGCGCGAGGTTGCCAACAGACTGCAACAGCGTTTAAGTCATCTGCAACCAGAACAAACCACAGTAGCCGTATATAAAAGTTTTGACGGTGAACTGCCGACCTTTCCCGTTATTGAAACACTGTGGCAACTGGGGTTTAACACCGTTTTGCCGGTGCTTCACCCTTTTGCTAAAGGTCATTTGCTGTTTTTACGCTATACTCCTGATACCCCAATGACGCTCAACAAGTACGGTATTCAGGAACCTGAATTAAACGTACAGAATGTGGTGCCGCTATCGAACATTCAGATACTGCTGATGCCTCTTGTCGGATTCGATCAAAACGGTAACCGGCTGGGTATGGGCGGCGGCTATTATGATCGCACTTTGGCTCAATGGCATAACGGTTATCAACCCAACTTATCACCCGTAGGGTTAAGCTATAACGAACAACTGGTTCAAAGCATTCCTGTCGAGAGCTGGGACATTCCATTGCCGGAAGTGATAACACCGGCAAAACACTGGCGTTTCTGAAGCAAAGAAACGTCGATAAAAACCAACAAATTCCTTATACTGACGCATAAAAAACCAACGGAGAAAAACGCTCATGTCAGGCAACGCTGATGCACTCAAAAAAGCGGCAGCAGAAGCTGCTATGCAATACATTGAAGACGGCACTGTGGTCGGAGTCGGCACGGGCTCTACGGTAAACTTTTTTATCGATGCACTAGCCGAACGAAAGCATGACATAGAAGGCGCGGTATCTAGCTCTGAAGCCTCAACCGAGCGCCTGAAGTCGCACGGCATTGAAGTGTTTGAGCTTAACTCGGTTGTGGAGGTACCCATTTACGTAGACGGTGCTGACGAAATTACTGAGCACGGTCAAATGGTTAAAGGCGGCGGTGGCGCATTAACGCGCGAGAAAATTATTGCTGCAGTAGCCAGGAAGTTTGTTTGCGTTGCAGATGAAAGCAAAATGGTTGGCCGCCTGGGTCAATTCCCGGTGCCGGTTGAAGTTATTCCTATGGCGCGCTCTTACGTTGCCCGTGAAATTGTGAAACTGGGCGGCGACCCGGTGTGGCGTCAGGGTTTTACTACCGACAACGGCAACTGGATCCTCGATGTGCATAACTTCGATATTATGGAGCCAATGAAACTTGAAGCTGAGCTGAATAATATTGTCGGCGTGGTCACTAACGGGCTGTTTGCCCAGCGCGGCGCTGATATCGCTTTAATTGCTCGTGAAGACGGAGTTCAAACCCTGAAGGTAAGTGGCTAATGCAGATATCCCTGGCAAAAGACAAAATCAAAGTTTTGCTGCTGGAAGGCGTTCATGAAAGCGCCATTCAGCTATTTCGGCATCATGGCTATCATAATCTGGAAATACTGCAGACTTCGCTAAGCGAAGACGAGCTGTGCGAAAAAATTAAAGACGCCCATATTCTGGGTATACGCTCGCGCAGCCAGTTAAACGACCGTGTGTTTGCCGCTGCCGAAAAGCTCATTGCCGTAGGTTGCTTCTGCATTGGTACCAATCAGGTTGACTTAGAAGCGGCAAAAAAGCACGGTGTCATTGTTTTTAATGCGCCATTTTCAAATACCCGCAGTGTTGCTGAGCTGGTTTTAGCCGAAATTATTATGTTGTTACGCGGCATTCCGGAAAAAAATGCCGTAGCCCACGAAGGCGGCTGGCTTAAATCAGCCAAACAGTCTTACGAGGCACGCGGAAAAATACTGGGCATCGTCGGCTATGGCCACATAGGCAGTCAGCTCAGTGTTCTGGCCGAGCAGTTGGGCATGCACATTCGTTACTTTGATATTGAAGACAAACTGCCTATGGGCAATGCTCAGTCGGTAGCCACGTTGGATGACTTACTGGCACAATCCGATATCATCACTTTGCACGTGCCGGAAAATGAGCAGACACAGTGGATGATCGGTCGTCGTCAGATTGAGCGTATGAAGCCCGGTAGCCTGCTGATTAACGCGTCGCGCGGAACGGTTGTGGATATCGACGCTCTTGCCGAAGCCTTGTCGTCACGGCATCTGGCCGGCGCGGCTATTGATGTGTTTCCGGTTGAACCCAAAGGCAACAGCGATGAATTTCTGTCGCCTTTGCGCGGCCTGAAAAACTGCCTGTTAACCCCCCACATTGGTGGCTCAACCTTAGAAGCTCAGGAAAATATTGGCGTTGAAGTGGCCGGAAAACTGGTGCGCTATTCCGATAACGGATCAACCCTGTCTGCGGTGAACTTCCCTGAAGTTAGCCTGCCGACACACGCAACAGCGCAGCGCCTGCTGCATATTCATAAAAACCAGCCGGGTATGCTAAACGCCATTAACCGCATTATTAGTGACAACGAAATTAACGTGGTAGGTCAGTACTTACAAACGGATGAGAACGTTGGCTACGTAGTGATGGACATCGACAGCGATAACGGTGCCGATGTATTGCAGCAACTGAAAGACATTCCGGGCACGATTCGCGCCCGGCGCTTATTCTAGTCTTTTTTACCCATAACCGTGCGTTCCATGCTCTCTGGTGAGACATGGCGCACGTCTTTGCCTTTCACAAAGAAGATAATGTACTCGGCAATGTTCTGACAACGGTCACCAATACGCTCTAAAGAACGTGCAGACCATAGAACATTCATGATTTTTGGAATAGAACGAGAGTCTTCCATCATGTAAGTCATAAGCTGGCGTGTCAGCGCTTCATATTGACGGTCAGCCTGTTCGTCCTGCTGATGCACGTCGTAAGCCGATTCAAGATCCATGCGCGCGAAAGCATCCAGAACTTTATGCAACATGCTTAATACTTGTTGCCCAAGGTTTTCCAGACTCACCAACAGCTGTTGCTGGTCGTTGTTGAAGCTTTCTTTCGCAACCTTAGCAATGCGCTCGGCTTCGTCGCCAATACGCTCTAAATCAGCAATGGTTTTGATAATAGCAATAACCAGACGCAAGTCACTGGCAGCGGGCTGACGTTTAGCAATAATATGTACGCACTCTTCGTCAATCTGCACTTCCAGCTTATTGACTTTGTGGTCACTGCTCAGCACTTTTTCGGCCAGCTCGGCGTCGCCTTTTTGAATTGCTAAAAGTGAATCCTGTAATTGCTTTTCAACCAGGCCACCCATGCTCAATACACGGTTACGCACAGCCTCAAGTTCCTCGTTGAACTTGCCGGAAATGTGCTTGTTCATATTCATCTTATCCATGACACTCTCCTTAACCGTAACGACCGGTAATATAATCTTCTGTTTGCTTCTCAGACGGGGTCGTAAACAGAGTATCAGTATCGGCGTACTCAATCAGTTTACCCATATACAAAAACGCTGTCTGGTCTGAAACGCGCGCGGCCTGCTGCATGTTATGCGTAACAATTACCACGGTATATTTGTCTTTCAAATCGGTGATCAATTCTTCAATGGTCAAAGTCGAAATAGGATCCAAAGCTGACGTTGGTTCGTCCAGCAACAGAATTTCCGGCTCAATGGCAATAGAACGCGCAATAACCAGACGTTGCTGCTGACCACCTGACAAACTGAACGCACTGGCGTTTAGGCGGTCTTTTACTTCGTCCCATAAGGCTGCGCCACGCAGTGACGTTTCTACCGCTTCGTCCAGCACCCGTTTGTCTTTTACACCCTGTAAGCGTAGACCATAAACCACATTCTCATAAATAGACTTAGGAAACGGGTTCGGGCGCTGAAACACCATACCAACACGACGACGCAGCGCTGCTACATCAACATTCTTGTCGTAAATATTGTGGCCGTGCATATCAATCTGACCTTCAATACGACAAATTTCAACCAAGTCGTTCATGCGGTTAATGCAGCGCAGAAGCGTTGACTTACCACAACCCGATGGCCCGATAAACGCGGTTACGCGGTTATTCGGAATGCGCATAGAAATGTCATACAACGCCTGATCTTCACCGTAGTAAAGATCCAGGTTTTTAATATCTAAAGCAGTCTGTTCTGCTGGCAAGTTGTGTAAGTCCAGCTTTTCTAAGTTGCTTGTACTCGGATTTACCGAAATCATAAGTTCAGACCTTTTCGCTAATTCATCAAAACTGTCGTGTTCAACTGTCGCGTTCAACATTAGTGCTCAAGTGAGCGGTATTTTTCACGTAAGTGGTTACGTACGCCAATGGCTGTTAAGTTCAAACCGACAATAACGGTTATCAGCAAGAAAGACGTAGCGTAAACCAGCGGCCGGGCAGCCTCGACGTTCGGGCTCTGGAAGCCTACGTCGTATATATGAAAGCCCAGATGCATAAATTTTCTGTCCAGATGGAAGTAAGGAAAGTTTCCGTCCAGCGGCAACATAGGCGCCGACTTAACCACACCCACCAGCATCAATGGTGCAACTTCACCTGCGGCACGGGCAACGGCCAGGATCAAACCGGTCATAATAGCCGGAGATGCCATGGGCAGAACAATGCGCCAAATGGTTTCCCACTTAGTAGCACCTAAAGACAAACTGCCTTCGCGCAACGACGGTGGAATACGGGACAAACCTTCTTCGGTCGATACAATCACCACCGGTAGCGTCAGAATAGCCAGAGTTACCGCAGACCACAGAACGCCAGGTGTACCAAATGTCGGGCTGGGTAAGGCTTCCGGATAGAATACCTGGTCGAGGCTACCGCCCACCATGTAAACAAAGAAACCTAAACCAAACACACCATAAACAATAGATGGCACACCCGCGAGGTTGATAACCGCTATACGAATCAGCTTGGTCACGGCGTTTTTACCCGCGTACTCGTGCAAGTAAACAGCCGCAATAACACCAAAGGGCGTCACAATAATCGACATTAACAGCACCATAAAAACGGTACCGAAAATTGCCGGGAATACACCGCCCTCGGTATTGGCTTCACGCGGAGGTTCAGATACAAACTTACCAATTTGCTGGAAGAAATGCCCTATTTTTGAGAAAAAACCCATGTCGTTAGGGAAGTTCACATCCAGCACCTGATACATAGGTACTTTTATTTCCTCACCACGCATGTCGCGCATAATCAGTGAATCGCGACCCGCTTTATCGCGCAGTGCAAACAGCTCTTTTTCATATTCAAGATACTCGTTATGCAGTTCTTCGCGACGACGTTCAATGTCGTCCATGGCTTCCTGAGTTAAGTTCCCCTCAAGCTCAAGACTGCGGCTCTCAAGATTGAGCTGGTTTAGTTTGTAATTAACCGCACCTATTTCGCCTTCCTGCAGCGCCATGGCTTCTTCATTAAGCTCTACCGCTCGTTCCATGCGTTGAAACAGCTCTTCACGCAAGTTGCCTTGTGTCGCAACTCGCTCCCCCTGCTGCTCAATCGCAACCGGGTAACCATAAAAGTTTCCGTCTTTGGTTCGCTCAATAACGGCCAGGTCAGCTGGTGTTTCGTCAGCGCGAATAGCCGGCCCTAACACCCAGGCAAAGTCCAGAGGCACGTACTCGCGGTTACCAATTTTCATTAGGTAACGAGTCACTTCTTCGCCCTCGTACTCGTTCATGATAGTGCCCGAGTCACTGACTCGTGAAATTGGCACCGACTCGCTTTCATAAACTTCGCCGATTAAGGTACGCGTTGAACCATCAGCCTGTTCAATAGACATTTCGTGAATAGCTGAAGGCCAGAAAAATGACAGCCCGCGCCAGCCAATCATAAGTACCAGTCCAATAACGGCTATCAGGCTGATACTGACCGAGCCGGCGGTTAACCAGATCCAGGGCTTTCCGGATTTAAACCATGTATTCATTGCTATAAACCTCTGTTCCGGAATTACATCGAGCTGTATTTGTCACGCAAGCGTTGACGGACAAATTCAGCAATGGTGTTAAAGAAGAAGGTAAATATGAACAGCACAAAAGCTGCCAGGAACAAGATTCGGTAGTGCGAGCTACCAACCTCAGATTCCGGCATCTCGACCGCAATGTTGGCAGATAAGGTGCGCATACCTTCGAAGATGTTCCAGTCCATAATTGGCGTATTACCGGTAGCCATCAGAACAATCATGGTTTCGCCCACAGCGCGCCCCAGACCCATCATAACCGCCGAGAAAATTCCCGGACTTGCAGTTAACAAAATGACTTTAGTCAGTGTCTGCCATGGGGTAGCACCCAATGCCAGAGAGCCATTAGATAAATGCTTAGGCACACTGAATACCGCATCTTCGGCAATAGAGAAGATGGTTGGAATAACCGCAAAGCCCATGGCGATACCCACAACCAGCGAGTTACGTTGGTCAAAGGTTATGCCTAGTTCATTGGTTAAATAGCCACGCACATTACCGTCAAACAGAACTTCCTCAACCCAGGGACTCAGGCCAAAGGAGAACCAGCCAACCAGCAAAATAATGGGTATAAGCAACAACGCAGCGCGCCCGTCGGTTACGGTGTTACGAATATTCGGCGGCAGCTTTGACCATAAAAATGCGGTCAATATTATTGTCGCGGGTACCAGCAGCAGAACGGCTATTAGCCCGGGCAGGTACATCTCTATAATCGGTGCCAACCAGAGGCCAGCCAGGAAACCAAGGATAACGGTAGGCAAAGCTTCCATAATTTCTACCGTCGGCTTTACGTATTTACGTACCGAAGGCGACATGAAATAGGCTGTGTAAACCGCTGCAGCTAAGCCAATAGGCACTGCGAACAACATTGCGTAGGCGGCAGCTTTAATAGTACCGAAAGAAATAGGCACCAAACTGAATTTAGATTCAAAGTCATCGGAGCCGGAGGTTGACTGCCACGTGTAGTCAGGCTCTGGGTAACCTTCGTACCAGACTTCCTGCCACATAGCGCTCCAGGTTACCTCAGGGTGTTCATTATCAACATCGAAAACACTGAAGCGGTCGCCACTTTGCATAATAAGATAATTAGCTCGCGGATCGACCATAACGTTTTGCAGCTTGGACTCTAATGGGTTACCGCGATAGAGATCGGCTTCTGAGGTCGTATGAAAAATGCCTAGGTCGCCATTTTCAGAAACCGTGTAGAAGGTCCGGCGATAATATTCTACTTCAATGTTTTCAACCGGAGAGCCGACATCAAAAGAACGAATGTACTGATACTCGCGCCCCTGATCAGTTGATACCTGGAACCACTGAGTAATGAGCCCGGAGTCGTGGGTAACTAAAATAGAGCTGGCACCCGCAAGCAGGTACATACCGGTGGCGTCTCCTTGCTCGCGCGCATCAATTATCATCAATTCCCGTTCGGTGACGTTGCCGGTTAACCCGACGTCAAACACGTGAATTCGGTTGCCCCGACGCGCCATCACCTGACGCAAATCAGGAGTAACCACCAGGTCATCGATACTACCGTTAAGGCTGACCTGGCTAAAAGTTGGCTTTAAGCTGACCTCACCGGTCATAAAGTTTTCTTCAGCAGCGTACTTGGTAATTAATAGATTGTTGCCATTCTGCACCGCAGCAAACAACATCGCTTCACCATCGGTATCGTAAGCGAGCTTTTCTAAAGGCTGGCCATTTTCAGCTACGGTAAGAGGGTCACCATTATTAAGCACTTCAACTCTTGGGGTAATGGTACGCTCGGCTATACCAGTTTTCGGGTCTTCAGCAAAAGTCACCCTGAACTTAGGCTCGACGACTACCGCGGACCCATCATCCAGTCCATACGCATACTGTTTATTAACCGGCAAGCTAGTTGCGAAACTGGTCACTTTATCAGCTTCTACAATTGCTTTAGAGCTGATTATATCGCCCGCTTCACGGTTTGCTGCTCGCTTATCACTTAAAGCGAAAAACTGGAACTCCCCTGAACGCATCAGGCGGTATCCTATTTCGGCTTGCTCTTCCATACCAACAGCACTGACTCCTTCGCTGTTTGGCAAAGAAAAGCTTTGTTGTTCAGTTAAATCAACTGAGCGGAATATAGGCTGGACAACATAAAGTAGATAGAAAAAGATAAGCAACAGCGCTACCAACACCATAATACCACCTAAGGTGACACCATAGCGTGCGGCACGATCTTTAAATAATCGGCCCCGATTAGCGGCTAGTTGTTGAGCTGACAGTGATGCCATCAGAAACCTCAAGTTTGAATACGCGTTACTAAAAGTCTGCAGACAGTTTAGTTGAATAATGTGACAGTATTGTTACACCACTGTCATATTTTCTTAATAATGCAGTAATAGTTATAAAAAAAGCCGGCAGCAAGCTACCGGCTATTCGTTTTCAGGGAAAAATTACTCTAAGCCAAGCTTCTTCAGTTCGGCTTTAACTACCGCATTTGGTAACCCGATGTAACCGTCTTTATTGACAATATCCTGACCTGTTTTTGACAAAATCATGCGCAGGAACTCGCCTTCCGCTTTACCCAAAGGTTTCGTCGGATGCTTATTCACATAAATGTACAGGAAGCGAGCTAATGGATACTGACCTGCCAACGCATTTTCAGCGGTTGCACCAATAAACTCCTGACCTTCGGCTTTAGCGATAGGTACCGCTTTAACGCCTGACGTCACATAGCCTATGCCGGAATAACCAATCGCATTAATTGAGGTAGAAACTGACTGCACCACAGACGCTGAACCCGGCTGCTCGTTCACGCTCGAACGGAAGTCGCCGTCGCATAATGCTATTTCTTTAAAATAACCGTAGGTGCCGGATACCGAGTTACGGCCATAAAGCTGTAAGTCACGGCTAGCCCACTCATCTTCCATGCCGAGGTCGCCCCAGCGGTTCACTTGTTGATTCAGGCCGCACTTACGAGTTGATGAAAATATTGCATCAACTTCTGGAATCGTCAGACCTTCAATAGGGTTATCTTTATGTACAAATACCGCTAAGGCGTCAATTGCAACGCGAACCGGAGTTGGTTTGTAACCGTGGCGTTTTTCAAAAGATTCTATTTCTTTTGACTTCATTGCACGGCTCATAGGACCGAAGTTTGATGTGCCTTCAGTTAAGGCCGGAGGCGCTGTTGAAGAACCTGCCGCCTGAACCTGAATGTTTACGCTTGGGTAGTTACGCTTAAACTCTTCACTCCAGAAGGTCACCATATTAGCCAGGGTATCAGAACCCACTGACGACAAGTTGCCTGATAAACCGCTGACTTTTTCGTATTCTGGTAAATCGTCAGTTGCCGCAGCTAACGAGCTGAACGCCAGTGAACCTGCAACCACTAAACCGGTTAATGTCTTGTTCAAAGTTGATTGAAACATAGTGTATTCACCTCTAAGGGTTATTGAACTGTTTTCGAATTATGGTCAGTTTAAGACGGTTATGTGACAGCTTTATGACAATATGAAAATTTTATGACTAACTGACTAATAGCCCACTCGGTATTCGAAATGAAAAGCGACTGCCTTTTTCCAGCGAGCTATTAATGTCTAATTGCGAGTTGTGATGTTCTATTGCGTGCTTCACTATCGACAGCCCTAAGCCGGTGCCACCGCTGGCACTGTTGCGATCATCCTCAACCCGGTAAAAACGCTCGGTCAGGCGCGGCAAGTGTTCTGCAGCAATGCCTTTACCGTTATCTTTCACGCTAAACTCAACACCACCGGCTACGGTTTTCCAGGTGACTTTTATTTCACCTCCGTTGGGTGTGTAATTAATAGCATTGGTTATTAAATTCTGCATCGCACTGCGCAGCAGATTTTCTTTGCCGTAAATCCGCACGGGTGCAACGTCAAACTCAATCTTATGCTGTTTCGCTTCATTTAAACGCTTCGCTTCAGACTCTAACTGTTCCAGCAAAGCCGGCATATCCACTTCGTGGTCAAAGACATCGTTACTTGGCGTTTCCATGCGCGACAGCGTAAGCAGTTGGTCCACCAGGTTGGCCATGCGGGTGCTTTGCGCATTCATGTTCTCGACGGCTTTTTTCAGCATGGCCGGCGGCGTCTGTTGGGGCTCATCCATCATTTCCAGATAACCCTGCAATACTGTCAGCGGCGTTTTCAGTTCGTGAGACACGTTTGCCACAAATTCACGACGTAAGTTCTCCAGACGTTTTACCTGAGTTACGTCACGGGCAACCAGAAGAAACTGGTCTTCACTGTACGGCATAATGCGAATTTCAATATCCAGGCTGTCACGAATGGGCGACGGAATAGTCAGTTCTTCGTCAAAATTACCGGCGTTCAGGTAGGCATAGAATTCAGGATGCCGAATCAGGTTTGATAACCGCTGTCCGGCGTCATCCGGCCAACGCAAACCAAAATAAAACTGCGCCAGCTTGTTACTCCACAGCAATGCTCCGTCGGCACGGAACACAATAGCAGCGTCAGGCAAAGCTTCAGCAGCTTCACGAAAACGTCGTAATAAGCGAGCTAAAGATTTACGTCTTTTCTGACTGCGTCGCTGCGAGCGATAAATACCATCGTAAATATACGACCAACTACCCGGCGCAGACGGCGGCATGAGAGTGCGGCTTTGCCACAACCATTTAATGAGTTTTTGCTGATAATAATAATGCCAGCAGACCAGCCCTAATAACGCCAGAGCCATGACCGGCCAGAACAGGTCAAACAGCCAGCCAATAAACAAAAACGGCAGCAGAAATAGGCCAAGACTGGTCAGTGACTGCCAGTTAGAGTAGTTCCTGTCCATACTAAATTAGCCTGAACTTAGCGACTTGAAAAACGATAGCCAACTCCACGAACCGTCTGAATCAAACGGTCGTAACCATGTTCGGTCAGGGCTTTACGCAAGCGCCGGATATGAACATCGACAGTCCGGTCTTCAACATAGACGTTAGTGCCCCAGACATGGTCAAGCAGCTGTTCACGGCTGTATACGCGCTCAGGATGTGTCATAAAGAAGTGCAGTAACTTAAACTCTGTCGGACCCATATCAACAGCTTTGTCTTCGACCGAAATACGGTGCGAGACAGGATCAAGTTTTAAGCCTTCAACTTCCAGCGGTTCATCAAGCACCGTTGGCGCAACACGGCGAAAAACGGCACGCATGCGAGCCATGAGCTCTTTAGGAGAAAAAGGTTTGGTAATATAGTCATCAGCGCCCACTTCCAGGCCTTTAACTTTATCCTCTTCCTCACCTCTTGCTGTCAGCATTATGATAGGAATATTACGGGTAAAATCGTCGCCTTTAATTTTTTTTGCCAGCTGCAGGCCTGAGCCCCCCGGAAGCATCCAGTCTAGCAACACCATGTCCGGATATGGTTCAGCAATTTTATCGACAGCAGCGTCAAAGTCGTTGGCTTCCACAGCTTGATAACCGTGTTGTTCCATAACAAAGCTCAACATCTCACGAATAGGCGCTTCATCTTCAACAATTAGAATTCTACGTGACATGCATTGTTTCCCTAATATGAACTGATGGTTCAATTATTACCAAAGAATATGACACTTTTATGAATTGGGACACATCTCTGTAAAATTTCTTATATCAATGCGCAGAGAGTAACTGCAATAATTGGTAAACAATAGGTAAGGAAACAAAAGCAAATAAGATACCGTAGCCGACCATAGCCGCCGATAAACGCGGCGCCAGCCCCGCCATGATAGCCACTGCGCCCGCCGTTATCATAGGTGGCATGGCACTTTCAAAAATGGTGACCTGTACCAACGTGCTGTCAAAACCAAAACCATACAATAAGCCAACGGTGACCAGAGGCATTAGGACCAGTTTCGTCAATAAACCGATAGTTAATGGTGTTTTACTGCCCTTAGGCAAGCGGAATTTCAACTGAAAACCCACCGCTATCATAATGACCGGCACTAATGTCACCGCCAACGAGTCAATTAGCCGCTGAAAAACTTCCGGATAAACCAAAGATTTTGTTAACAACGCAATAATTAGCGCAATAAACGGCGGAAACGTCATAATTTGACGGGTAACACTGCCCACTGTGGGTTTATCGTCCTGTTCACGGTACAAAGCGATAACAATGGTCGAGTAAATTGCCAGACCAAAAAAGGAACCAAACTGGTCGTACAGTAAGCCGTAGACAATAGCGTCACTGCCGTAAAAGGCTTCTATCATTGGGAAACCAAAGAACGAAGTGTTGCCCAGTGGCACACAAATAAGTAACGCGCCGACCACTTCCCGGGGCCATTTAAAGGCTCGCCCTAACAACCATATAAAAACAGCACTAAAGGCTAAAAGAATCCAGGGAATAACAACCGGAATCAGCAGATCAGTAGAAAACTCCAGAGCCGGAACTTTACTGAATATAACGCCGGGTAAGGCAGCGTAAATAACGTAGAGATTGAGAACTTGCGCTGTGTTGTCCGGGCATTTGCCGGTACGCTTCAGGATAAAACCAATAAGTAAATAGAGCCCCAATACAGCGAGGTTGATCATAGCGTGCAGATAGGTTGAGAGTGACCGCTATAGTGTAGCCTGACAAAGAGTGTCAGGCTACTTTTGTGTTTTTCTTTAGTAGAAAACGATTACCAGGAAAAGTCGTGGCGGATACCTACAGCAAAGAAGTCTTGCTCGATACCCGGTGTTGCGCCGCAACCCTTAGTAGAATAGAGGCTGATGTCGCACTCACGGCCGGTGTACCAGGCATAAACGCGAGTGTCGCCGCTGAAGAAGTAATCGGCACCCACAGATAATGAAGCGTCATTATCTGTGTCATCATCTATGGCCTGATACTGCGCTTTAAAAACCCAGTTATCATATGGGTGAGCAGCACTGATCAGGTAACCGTCAGAGTCGTATGACCCATTGATGGTTTCAAATTGCTGCAGTACAACACCAACCCGAGTTTTTCCAAATTTAGTGGCACCTGTTAACTGAGTAACATCATAACCATTCACGTCGCGATCAAAGGCTAGCGCAGCGTAGTACTTGGTTTTCTTTAGCTTGCTGTCACCGTACAACAGACCGAACGAAAAGCCGTCATCAACATTGTCATCTTCTGACGCTATGTAAGTAACACCAAAACTAAACCCCTGATAAGAAGGAGAATAATAAGTCAAAGTATTGTCCGGGCGATTCTCACCCTTGAACAAACTTTTTAAGTCAGCTTCAAAATCTTTAAACTCATCGACTGAACCCTGAGAGTCCTTCAGAAAGGTATCGTAACGACCTATCATCACTTTACCAAAGTTACCGCGCAAGCCGACAACCTGTTCACGGTTAGTCACTGCGTCTTCGTCATCATCTGAGTCAGCTAAATCAACACCAAACTCAATTTGATAAAAAACTTCTAAATCAGACTCCAGTTCGCTGGCACCTTTAAAACCAAAGCGCGATGAATTACTCACCACCTCGGTTTCAGAACCAAAACCGTAGTCATTACTTTGAAACGAAACATTTGCCCGGCCGTATACCGTTAAACTGTCATCATTATTTGCAAAAGCCGAAAAGCTGGCTGCGGTGGCAGCAACCAGTAACGGAACCGAGTATTTATTCATCATTATCCTCACCCAAAAAACATTAAAACTGTATAAATTTCGCGCACATTATAATGAATGAAAAGATTATTACAGTTTTTTTCGTTTTTTAGTCAATCACATGAAACTATTGTTGGGATAAGGTTATAAATACTCGCTTATTGTAAGTTTGCCATTTGCTGTTGCTGCTTATGCTGACTTTTCGCGTATTTAAGCCATTGTTTGGCAGAGCGTTCCGCCCCTTCAATTTCAGCTGCCTGCTTAAAAGATTCAATAGCCTGGTCGTAACGCTTTAAATTCAGTAAGGCCATGCCTTCAGCCAGATACAGATTCCCTTCGTTATCCAGATCACCTCTATTAAAGGCCTGTTCTGCATATTCCACAGCGGCTTCATTGTTATCCAAAGTTAAATACAGCTGAGCTATTTGCGCCGCAAAGTTTCCGTGTTCAACTTTTTCCGAAGCTTTCTTATAGGCACTAATGGCTTTTTCATTCTCTTTAGCCTGAGTATAGGCCTGACCCACAAATTTCAGGTTATCGACAGAGGCATCAACTTTGCCTTTAGACATAGCTTCCTGCATGGTTTCTGCCGCTTTGTACGGCAATTCATTAAAGTAATAAGCCTGAGCTAACTGCCGCCACTCACTGCCTGTTTCGATATACCCCTGTTGATGCGCGGCTTCCAGTACCGCCAGCTGTTTCTCGTCCTGTTCCAACTGCGCGTAAACACCAGCCAGTTGTACCCAATACTCCGGCTTGCTGTAACTGGTCACTAAACGCTCCATGACTTTGGCAACCTGCTCTGGCTGCTCCAGCTCGTAGTGCAATGCGCGTTTTAAAATCAACCAGTTTTCATCTGGTATTTTGTTTTCTGCATCGACAGCTGCAATGGCTTTATCAATTAGAGACAAAGCTTCCCGGTGTTTATCAGCCTGGTAATAAGCTTGTGCTTTTAACACCCAGGCTTTACCCATCTCACCTTCTTCCGCAAGGCCTTCCCATTGGTCTAAAAAGCTAATTGCGCGCTGGAACTGGCCATCACTTAAGGCAAGTTGAGCCAGGCTGTACAGCGTGCTTTTTTCCAAAGATTCAGGAATAGGCGACTCTTTCACAACCTTTTCAAAGTAGTTAATAGCCTCTTTGGTATTGCCCTGCTCGTAATACATGAAACCGTAAAAGTTCCACATCATGGCGCGTTCGTAGCTGTTCATACTATCGGCTTTTTCTGCCACTTCGCCCAGTATCGAAATACCTTCGGCGAGGTTGCCATTATCCGCCTGCTCCTGAGCGCGGGCCAATTGTCCGTATACTTTTTCCCGTAACGCCGGAACCCGTTCAGTCTGTTGTGCCAGCACCGGGTGGGCAAAAGCCAGCCAGCAACTGCAAGCCGCAAAAGCAATGAGTTTAAATTTCATAAGTCACCCAATCAGTTCATTTCAAAGGTCATGCGGTTGCGAACACCGTCCACTTCCACCGCCTCGCCATCAATCACCCGAGGTTTGTATTTAAACTTCAGTACGGCATCCATCGCGGCCTGATCGAAAATTCCTTCGGGGTCAGCTTCGACCACGATAGGATCACGTACCGAGCCCTGTTTTGTTACAGTAAACTCCACCACCACGTAACCTTCTATACCACGCTGCAATGCCCGGCGAGGATACGCAGCCTGAACTTTCACAATAGGCAGATACTCGCCGTCGCTTGCCTGCAACGACATGCCACTGCCAATGTCGGCACCGCTGTCCATATTCGCGGAAAAGTCATAACCCGCCCCACCATCAGTTTCCGCAATATCATTGTTCATCTGCGGCTGAGGTAAGTCCTCCGGTGGCTGCTCGGGTTCCGGAGGGCGTTCAGGTTTGCGCTCCTTTTCCTGCACTTCTTCAGGTTCAGGCGTGCGCACAAAGTCCAGCACGCTGCCTCGCGGCGGTTCGCTCATTGCCCCTTCGCCACCACTGATCAAGGACTGCATCAGGTAAAACAAACCAATGGTGACAAAAGCTGCAACCAGTAATGCTGCCAGGAATCTCATCATTTACTCTTCATCCGTTGCTACAGAAACGTCGTAAACCCCCGCCGAGCGGGCTGCATCCATTACCTTAATTAACACCCGGGTGTTTGATTCCTGATCCGCCTGAATCACCACAGACCCCTGCGGGTTCTCCGCGTACAAACGCTCTATGTTAGCCTGCACTGCCCGTACATCCACCTGGCGTTTATCAATCCAAATTTCGTTGTTTTCGCTTATTGCGATTAAGATATTGGCGCGGTCTTTCTGCACTGCGGTAGCCGCATCAGGGCGGTTCACATCAATACCCGCTTCTTTCACGAAAGAAGCCGTGACAATGAAGAAAATCAACATAATGAACACCACGTCCAGCATCGGTGTCATATCGATAGCACTTTCTTCTTCTTCAATTAAATTGGCAAAATGCTGCTTCATAATCCTGTCCTCGACATCACCTTAGTGACGTTCCAATAAAATTTTATCTTCCAGCTTCATGCGTTCACGACGTGTGGTGCGTTGTAGCCAGGTTGCGGCAAACACTCCCGACAAGGCACCAACCATACCCGCCATAGTCGGAATGGTGGCTTTAGAAACACCCGACGCCATGGAGCGGGCACTGCCAGTTCCGGTCACAGCCATCACATCAAACACTTCGATCATGCCGGTTACGGTACCCATCAGACCCAGCAGAGGGCACAGTGCAACTAACGCTTTTATCACCGGTAGGTTTCCACCTAATGCCAGACTCACGCGGGAAATCATTGCCTGCCGAATTTGCTCTGCGTTCCAGGACGACTTGTCTTCACGCTGCTGCCAACGTTGCCGCGTTTCTTTTACATTTGTACGGTGCCCGTTGAGATAATAAAAAATGCGTTCAAGAATCATCAGCCACATAGTAAAAATGAGGATTCCGATGACCAGCAGAACTTGTCCGCCGGCCTCGATGAAGTCTCTAATTGCATTACTGAATTCAATGAGGAATAACACGGTTACTCTCCTCGCTCAGACCGCTCCGCGATAATGCCGGATGCTTGTTCCTGCAGTATATGAATCAGGTTTTTGCTACGCGTATGCAAAGTCGCGAACAGTAACGTCATTGGAATCGCAACCACCAGACCCAGCACCGTTGTTACCAATGCCTGCGAAATACCGCCAGCCATTAGTTTCGGGTCGCCCGTACCAAATAAGGTAATAGCCTGGAAGGTATTGATCATACCGGTTACGGTTCCCAGCAGACCCATCAGCGGTGCGACTACTGAAATAATCTTAATAAACGTCAGGTTGCGGGTGATTTTAGGCACTTCGCGTAAAATACCTTCGCTAAGCTTCAATTCCAGGGTTTCAGTGTCAGCCTGCGGATACTTTTCTTTCAGCAACATCACCCGGCCCAGCGGGTTATCATCGCTCGGCTTATCTTTTTTCAGCTGACGCTTCACTTTATTACCCAGCAGCATCAGCGAGACAAAGCGTTCCAGTGCAAACAGCAGACCAATAGCACCCAGTGCTAAAATGATGTAACCAACGGTTCCACCCTGATCAATACGTTCCCCCAAACTTGGCGCCTGAACTAACAGACTCAGAATTGAACCACCGGTGGGGTCAAGGCCAAAAGTCACAACGCCGCTGTCAGTTTGCTGAATTTCTTCTGCGGTACTGAGGTAACGTCCTGATGGCTGACGAACCAGCTCAGCAACCGAGCCGGTAGAACTCATACGCTCCAGGTATTTGCCGTCTGACACTAAGTTAAACGAACCAACACGAACCACTTGTTGCTCTTCTTTGTCACCATCGGCCTCAGTTACCTGAGTGGTAAATTCCGCAATTTTACCTGACTCGGTCATTTCCTGTTGTAACGCAAACCAGACACTTTCAATGTCTTCAATAGAGGCCAGCTTAGACGAAGACCCCATACGTTCAGCAAGTTCGGATAACCGCTCGGCACGGTTAGGGAACTGAGCAGAAATAACTGAGTTTTCAAAGTTACTGGAGGCATCGTTAGCTACCTGCTGCAGCACACCGAATAGCTCTTTTAGTGAGCCCATACGCTGCGTTAAAGTATCGCTCAGGTTGCCCAAATCAACTTCGTTCTGCTCGAACTGAGTTTCCAGTTGTTCCGCTCGTTGTTCCAGACGATTGCGCTCGGCAATAGCGGCCTCAAGCATGGCTTTTTGTTCTTGCTCTCTTTCACGAAAGCGCTGTTCACGTTCTTTGTTGTTCTGCGACTGAGAAAACTTTCCCTGTTGCAGTTGCTGCAAAAGCTCATCCAGGTTAATTGGGTCTTGCGGAGCTGGTGCTGCTAAGGCGGTAACAGAAGTGACTGCCAATACCGTCGCTGAAAACCATTTTGCAATATGCTTACTTAATCTCATGGCTATCACCCCTTATTGCCCGGCGCTGTTGTTAGTGGAACTGGTCGATTTATTTGCGAACAAAGGCATCATCAGTAAATCTGGTGCCAGTTGTTTTCTGGCAATACGAATAGCTTCTTCAACTGCAGGTAAGTGCTTACTATCAAGCTCTTCCCAACTGCGCGTTTCCTGATTCCACAATCCAAGATGTTCACCGTCGCGGGTTTTATAAATTAACGCGACACGACCCACACGCAGGAAGGTGACGTCTTGTTGCTGACCATCAATTTCGTGCTCGGCGGTATAAGCTTCAATGTTGCGACCGTAGTCAGCCTCTATCTGGTAAGCTTCCATAACCCGACGAAACTTCTCAGAAACGTCAACGTTAGCTCTTTCCATCAGGTCGTTCAGCTGCTGTAAGCGTTCACTTCGCTCTATCTGCAAAAACGGCACATCCAATTCAACAAAAGACTCAAGCGAGTCAATCATACGTAACATCAAGGGAGTAATTTGACGCTCAACATAACTGACCTGATCAATAGAGTTATTGATGTCGCTTTTTTCGCTTTCCTGACTATCGATTTGCTGCTCGACTTGTGCGGTATAAACCTTTAACCCATCAATTTCTTTCATGATGCGTTTATACTGTTGCAGTCGTTCCTGCATATCATCGGAAATTTGGTCTATAGTCAGCTGCGACTGACGAGCAGATTCATTGATAGAGGAAGCCTGCTCAACCACAGGTTCCAGTGTGTCCTGTTGCGAATAAGCCGGAGCCGCGACTAAGGCTGCAACAGCTAAAGCGCCAGCAGAAGTAATTAACTTCATAAGTTATGACCTTTGTGAATTAATTTGTGGCGACTTTAGTGACTTTTCGTGACAGCTTAATGACTGTAATATGTCATTTTTGTGTCAGTGCTTTTTATTGGCCGGATTGCTTTATTGCGTTATTTCAGTCAATGAATTAGTTTATCCCTATCTGTACAACTCGTTGACCTCAGTCTATGGCAATCAAAAGTATTTCATCCTCCTTATTAACTCGTGTGCTTTCCGTCTACTTTTTGTTGACGTTAATTGTGACCGCGATACAAATTGGAGCCGAATACTTTGATACTAAACGGGTACTGATTGCCGAACTGCAAAACCAGCAAAGCACCTTTAATGGCTCTCTTACTCGTTCGCTTTGGGAGTTTAACAGCAATCAAATTGATACCATTGCCGACGGCCTTATTAGTATTCCCGCTATTGCCGGGGTTCTTATCCGCGACGATGCCGGTAATATTTTGGTGCAGCTGGGCGAAACCACAACTATGAGCGACTTGCCTGACGACAATAGCGAAGGTGCTCTTCTGCCGGAACGCAACGGTATTTTTGGCTACTACGATTCACTCATATTTGAATTTTCGGGCCACTCCACCAAAGTGGGTGATGTCAGCCTGTTTTCGACCCGCGACATTGCTATTGACCGTATTAAAGTGAGCCTTGGCTTTATTATCGGTAACGCCATTATTAAAAGTATCTTCCTTATTGTGCTTTTCACTATTGCCTTTAACCGCATGCTGAACCGGCCACTAAGTGACTTAACTCAGCAAATTAAAGGGTTCCGGCTGGATAACTTAGAGCGCTCCAGAATTCGCTTAGACGACCAGCACAACAATGAACTGGTGCTGGTCGAGCAGGCCTATAACCAGCTGCTGGACAATATTGAAGAATATCAGTCGGATCTGGACCGTACCCAAAAGAAACTTAAAGCCGCTAACCGCCAGCTGGATGAACAAAATGCCATACTTGAACAGGAAGTGGCGCGCAAAACATCCAGTTTAAGTCAGGTTATGCTTGACCTTGAGCAACGCAAGAACGAGCTGGAAATGCGCCAGGAAAAACTGGAGCGCGAAGTTGGCCAGCGCCGTGCAATTGAAAACACATTGCGCCAGTCTAACCAGCGGCTGGAGTCCTCCCTTAATAACCTGCGGGAAACTCAGCAACAACTTATTGAATCGGAAAAAATGGCTTCGCTGGGGGGGCTGGTTGCCGGTATTACGCACGACGTGAATACGCCCATAGGTATTAGCGTTACGGCGTCTTCTTACTTACGCGAAAAACTCGACACTCTGGATCAGTCGCTGCTTAATAAAGAACTGACGCAAACGCAACTGAAGAAGTTTATAGAAGAAGGCCGCGAAAGCCTTAACTTACTGGACAGCAACCTGCACCGCGCGTCCGATCTTATTAGCAGCTTTAAACAAGTGGCTGTCGACCAGGCGTCGGACGCTATCCGCGACATTAACCTGAAAAGTTATATCGAAGACTTAGTTCAGTCTTTGCAGCCTCATCTTAAAAAGACCAACCATCAGGTGCGTCTTGAATGTGCCGATGACATTTTCATACGCTGCCCGGCCGGCGCTTTATCGCAAATTTTCACGAATCTGATTCTTAACTCGCTACGCCACGCCTTTGACGGGATTAGTGAAGGCCTTATGATCATTTCTATCCGGCTTGATGGCGAAACTCTTCAGGTGCACTATTCTGACAATGGTAATGGTTTATCCGAAGCTCAACTTAAGCGGTTATTCGACCCCTTCTTTACCACGAAAAGAGACCAGGGTGGCAGCGGCCTGGGTACGCATATTGTCAGAAACCTGGTCACTCAGACACTGTCTGGTGAAATCAGCGCTGAGAGCGAACCCGGTAAAGGTTTAAACTATTTCTTTTCATTTTCTGTACAGGTTTTAAACTGACAGCTCAGCCCTAACGGGCTACAATCTCTGCCCTTATTTTTGTTTTATTTGTTGCGACAGGAACAGCTTACCTATGTGGTTTAAAAATCTTCGTTTTTATCAATTCAGCGAAACCTTTTCCCTGCCTGATGATTTCTCTGAGCAATTATCTGAGCACAGCTTTCACCCCTGTTCGCGCTCGGACCAAAGCTCATTTGGCTGGTCTTCGCCTTTTGGCGCAGACAATGAAGTACTGACTCACAGCCTGGGTAATTGCTGGTTGCTGTGTGCCAAACGAGAAGAAAAAGTACTTCCCAGCACGGTTGTTAACGCCCAGCTAGATGAAAAGGTACGCCAGATCAGTGAAGCTGAAGGCCGTTCGGTGCCGCGCAAAGAAAAACAAAACTTAAAAGAAGATTTAATACACCAGCTTCTGCCACAGGCATTCAGCCGTTTTCGCCAAAGCTGGGGTTACATCGACCTCGACCGCCAAATTATTGCTATTGATGAATCAGCAGCCAATAAAGCCGAAGACTTTTTAGGTTTGTTGCGTGGTTCGGTCGGCTCGTTACCTGTGCGCCCGGTAAGCCCTAGTGACGCAGTTGAAACTTACCTGACGGCCTGGTTACAAAGTGCTGAATTACCAAACCCATTCGAGTTTGGCGATGAAGCCGAACTGCGTTCGCCACAAGCTGACGGTGGCATTATTCGTTGCAAGCAGGAAGACTTAACCCGTGAGGACATTCAGGCACACTTAGCCGGTGGCAAGCAAGTCACTCGTTTAGGTCTGGTATGGCAGGAAAATTTAGAATTCATTATTGAGTCGGATATGGCGTTGAAACGAGTTAAGCCGACAGACCGTCTGCTCGACGCCAAAGATGATTTGGTTGACCCTAGTCCGGAAGAAAAAATCGACGCCGACTTTGCACTGGTTAGTGCCGAAGTCGGGCTTCTATTTGACGATTTAAAGAGAGCTTTTGGCTAAGAGAGCAAGTCCAGCATTTGGCGGTAGGATTTCTGCACAGACTCCTGCTGCCAAAAATCGTCGGTCTTAATTACCCCCAGCATTTGATACTCAACCAAAGTCACACTGTCCTTATTAGGTTTCACGTTTCCGGTTAACAAGCCAGCCAAATGCACAATGTCACAATAGTTCACGGTTATCGCATCATTTAAGGTCATTCTGCCGTTGTAATAGCACAGCGGTACCTGCACCAGATTTGGCGTAAATTGCCAGTAGCTGAGAATATTACTGCCTAAAGTCGAGCTAAACTGGGTAATACACTCTTTAATAAAAGAAGGGTTGGCGAAACTGTCTTCAAATTCATTCGCCATATGCAAAATTGGGGCAACGCCAATGCGCGACACCATACCAGCTAACAATGCAACGTCCTGATGCAGCCGGTGCCCAATTCCTCTGTGTTGTAAGTCTTCGGTTATAACAACGGCTGCCGCCGCAATTTCTCTGCTTTCAACAATAAACTGCTGAGAAAACATCTGTACTATGTCATTGTCCGGCTTAAACACCTGCTCCATTGCCATTGCCAATGCCAGTGTCCGAATGCGCCGCATACCAATACGAGTTAACGCCTGCATTAAGCTCTCGGCTTTGTTTCTGCCGCCAAGGTACGCACTATTCGCCAGGCGAATAAGCCGTGCTGTCAACGCGGTATCTTGCTGAATAATATGACAGAGATCGTGCAGGTTGCAGTCCGGATCCATGGCTGCGTTGCGCACTTGCTCTGCCGTTTCAGGTAAGCCGGGAAGTTTTAATTCATCACGTCTGAGTCGCTCGTCAATTAGCATGTATAGTGCATTTTGCGATGACATTTTATTTCCTTATTATTATGGTTTTCTTGCTTCTGAAAAAGCTTGGAAGTAGATTAACAGAACTTTACAACAACTCAATTTCTAGAAACGTCATATTATGAAAAAAACACTTTTTAGCTTAGCACCACTAGCACTGGTTTTAATGGGTTGCAGCGAGCCACAAACCACCACACAAAACCCTGATAGCGGACAACAAAATAACTACGAATTAGTTGAGGGGGCAGAACAAAGACTTGATATCTACACACCCTACCAACTAAAAACGGACCTGTCGCATTTATCAAACGAGCAGAAAAAAATGGTCGGTTTACTCATAGACGCGTCAAAAATTATGGACAACCTATTTTGGCAGCAAGCGTTTCCGGGTGATAAACAAAAACTTTTAAACCAGGTTGAAGAAAAAGCCCGGGAGTTTACTGTTATTAACTACGGACCATGGGATAGGCTAAACAATAACCAGCCCTTCTTAACCGGTTTTGAAGACAAACCTGCAGGCGCTAACTTTTACCCTGCCGACATGACCAAAACGGAATTTGAAAACGCCGAGCTTGCGAACAAAGACAGTTTATATACGTTGTTGCGTCGCAACGATGAAGGCGAATTGAAAACAGTAGCCTACTCAGAGGCTTATAAAGAGTCTTTAACTAAAGCCGCTGATTTACTCCGCCAGGCTGCCGATTTAGCAGAAAACAAAGATTTTTCAGAGTACCTGCGTTTGCGCGCCGATGCTTTTTTAAGCAATGAATACCAACCTTCCGATATGGCCTGGATGGACATGACAGGTAACGATATTGATGTGGTTATCGGTCCTATTGAAAATTATGAGGACCATTTATTTGGTTACAAAACCGCTTTTGAGTCTTACGTGTTAATAAAAGATAAGGCCTGGAGCCAGCGTCTGGAAAAGTATGCGGAGTATCTGCCGCAGTTACAGGAAGGTTTACCGGTTGAGCCCGCTTACAAAGCAGAAAAACCCGGCGCTAACGCTCAGCTAAACGCATACGATGTTGTTTACTACGCAGGCCATTCAAATGCTGGCAGCAAAACCATTGCCATTAACCTGCCTAATGACGAAGAAGTTCAGTTAGAAAAAGGCACACGTCGTTTGCAGCTTAAAAATGCCATGCAAGCTAAGTTCGATAAAATACTAGTACCAATTGCCGCGCAACTCATTGTGCCAGAGCAACGTGAAGACATTACCTTTAACGCCTTTTTCGCTAACACCATGTTCCACGAAGTGGCTCACGGCTTAGGCATTAAAAATACCCTGAATGACAAAGGCACCGTACGTTCAGCATTAAAAGAGCACGCTTCTGCTTTAGAAGAAGGAAAAGCGGATATTCTGGGTCTGTACATGGTGACTCAGTTATTTGAGCAAGGCGTTTTAGCCGAAGGCGAACTGAAAGACTACTACACCACCTTTATGGCCAGTATTTTCCGCTCAGTTCGTTTTGGTGCCTCAAGTGCACACGGCAAAGCCAACATGATTCGCTTTAACTACTTCGCCGACGCAGGCGCTTTCGATCGTAACGCCAGCGGTCAATACGCCATTAATATGGACAAAATGCGCGAAGCCATGAACAGCCTGTCAGAAAAAATACTGACACTGCAGGGCGACGGCGACTACAACGGCGTAGCTGAACTGGTTGCAACGCTAGGCGTTGTCAGCCCGCAACTAAAAGCCGACCTGGACAAACTAACCGACGCCGGCATACCGGTTGACGTCACCTTTGACCAAGGCAAAGAGGTGCTTGGGCTTTAACTGGCATCGCGATACGTAGCCTGACATTTATGTCAGGTGGGATGTTGAACCAAGAGCGCTGAGGCTACAGGAGCTACTGTGGAGGACGCCCGTGAATACATCCCTGTAGGGCTTGTGCAGCGCCATCCATGGCGCTGCACACTTCCACAGTAGCTCCCGTAGCCGTCGGGCGCGCTCGTGGCTCAACATCCCACCAAACACCAGTGGCAGATAGGGCCGGTTGCTCACTTGTAAGCGTTATGAGTGTTGAATCTCCTGTGCCGGAGTGTCGAAGGCCAAGGATGGCCTTCGTCAAGCGTTCATGGATGAACTCGTAGCGTCTCCGCCACAGGAGGTTCAATGCTCAAGCGAAACAAGTGACAACCGGCCCCTTCTCACTATTGCACCTTCTGCATATTCGATCTAACATATATATGGAATATCGAATATATGGTGATACCCATGACCACGAAGGTTCTGTTTCTCTGTACCGCCAACTCGGCTCGCTCGTTAATGGCCGAAGCTATTTTGCGACAGTTTGGTAATGATGAGCTGGAAGTTTACAGTGCCGGCACTGAGCCAACCCAGCCTGAACCTAAAGCTCTTGAAGCACTGCAAGCCCTCGGGGTTAGTACCGAAGGGTTAAGTTCAAAGGCCGTTTCAGATTTAAGCATCGATGAATTTGATTACGTTATCAGCTTATGCGACCGCGCCCGCTCTGAATGCCAGCTACAATACAAAGAGAACCACTTTATAGCCTGGGACTTTCCCGACCCGGTAAGCAGCAAAAAAACCAATGCCTTTAAGAAGACCGCTCATGAGTTAAGTGAACGCATTAAGATGTTTTTGCTCATTTTGCGCAAGAACAGTGACAAGCCACATTTATTTAATGCACCGGAAGACTTCTTCAAGATCATGGCAGACCCGCTACGCTTAACCATGATAAGCCTGTTAGCCAAGCACAAAGAGCTGTGTGTGTGCGAGTTTGTTGATGCTACCGCCATGTCGCAGCCTAAAGTGTCGCGCCACCTGGCTCAGCTGCGCGAATATGGGCTGCTGATTGACCGCAAAGACCAGCGCTGGGTTTACTACCAGCTGAATCCGGCACTACCTGACTGGATGCGTAAAATCATTATTACCACCGCCGACTATAACCCCCAACTGATAAAGGATATCGATAATGGGTGTGTTTGAACGTTTTCTCTCTGCCTGGGTAGCCTTAGCTATTATTGCAGGAACGGCCCTGGGGAGCTTCTTTCCAAGCGCTTTCGAATGGCTTTCAGCTTTTGAGTTTGCTCAGGTTAATTTAATTATTGCAGTACTTATCTGGTTGATGATTTACCCCGTCATGGTGCAGGTTAACTTTGCCGCTATCACACAAATAGCGAAAGAGCCCAAAGGTTTAATTCTGACGGTTGTTATTAACTGGCTGGTGAAACCTTTTACCATGGCGTTGGTAGGCTGGTTATTCTTCAAAGGTATATTTGCCGACTTTATTGAACCCGAAACCGCAAACGAATACCTGGCCGGAGTCATTTTATTAGGCGTTGCACCCTGTACTGCCATGGTTTTTATCTGGAGCCAGCTGACCAAAGGCGATGCTAACTACACGCTGGTACAAGTGTCGGTTAACGATATTATTATGATTTTCGCGTTCGCGCCCATTGCAGCCTTGTTACTTGGTGTTACCGATATCATTGTGCCCTGGCAAACCCTGCTATTAAGCGTTGGCCTTTACGTTATTGCTCCGCTTATTGCCGGGTTTATAACGCGCCGGTACATCACCCGCTCAAATTCAGACAGCGATAATGACAACAATAAAGCGCTGGCCAATTTCGACCAGACTATGAAGCCCTGGTCAATCGTCGGTCTACTTCTGACTGTAGTGCTGTTGTTTGGTTTTCAAGCCGAAGTTCTGCTGAAGCGGCCGCTGGATATTGCCATGATTGCTACGCCATTATTGGTACAGACGTACGGCATTTTTGCTATTACCTTTATTATTGCGTTATTAATTAAGCTGCCTTACCGCATTGCGGCTCCGGCCTGCTTAATTGGTACCTCAAACTTTTTCGAGTTAGCAGTAGCCGTAGCTATTTCACTATTTGGTTTGCAGTCCGGCGCAGCGCTAGCCACGGTTGTTGGCGTGCTGGTAGAAGTACCGGTAATGCTCTCATTAGTCTGGTTCGCGAATAAAACCAAACACTGGTTTGCCAGTAATGAGTAATGACGTAGCCTGACATTTATGTCAGGTGAGATAGTTAGAGATTGCACCTGACGTAGTAACAGCAAGTTGAACGCCAGAGGGGATGTTAAACCTTGAGCGCCCTGACGGTTACGGGAGCTACTGCGGAGGTGTGCAGCGCCATGGATGGCGCTGCCCAAGCCCTACAAGGATGTATTCACGGGCGTCCTCCGCAGTAGCTCCCGTAACCTCAGCGCTCTTGGTTCAATATCTCACCTGACGCAATAGCGTCAGGCTACGTCAGAAATACAAAAAGGAGTCTTTTATGACGATTAAGGTTGGAATTAACGGTTTGGGTCGTATTGGTCGTTTGGCGCTTCGCGTGGCATGGGAAAACCCTGACCTGGAAATTGTTCAGGTGAATGACCCCGGCGCTGATGCGGCTACTTTTGCACACTTGCTGAATTTTGACTCGGTGCATGGTCGCTGGGGCTATGAAGCCGAAGGTCAGGACAACGCCATTCAAATTGGTGATGAACGCATAGCTTTCACTCAACACAAAACCATTGCCGAGAACGACTGGAGTAGTTGTGATGTGGTTCTGGAAGCCTCCGGCAAAATGAAAACCGTGAAGGTGCTCAACGACTACCTGTCGCAAGGCGTTAAGCGTGTGGTGGTATCAGCTCCGGTCAAAGAGTCCGGCGCGCTGAACATTGTTTTGGGCGTTAACGACCACCTTTACGATCCGGAAAAGCATCAGATACTCACCGCCGCGTCCTGCACCACCAACTGTCTGGCACCTGTGGTCAAAGTACTGCAGGACAAAATTGGTATTAAGCACGCGTCAATTACCACCATTCACGACTTAACCAACACCCAGACCATTCTGGATGCACCACACAAAGACTTACGCCGTGCCCGTGCCTGCGGCATGAGCTTAATTCCTACATCTACCGGTTCAGCAACGGCCATTGTGGAAATTTTCCCGGAGCTGAAGGATAAAATCGACGGCCACGCAGTACGTGTACCTTTAGCAAACGCGTCATTAACCGACTGCGTGTTCGAAGTGAAGAAATCCACCAGCGTGGAGGAAATTAATGGCTGGATGAAAGAGGCCGCCGAAGGCGAACTCAAAGGCATTCTGGGATATGAAGAGCGTCCGTTAGTATCAATAGATTACAAAACCGACCCTCGCTCAAGCATAGTCGATGCTCTGTCGACTAAGGTTATTAACGGCACGCACGTGAAAATTTATGCCTGGTACGACAATGAATGGGGTTATGCCAACCGCGCAGTTGAACTGGTGGAAAAAGTCGGCTAATGCTCAGTCAGCTGTCGCCGGCTATACGCCAATACTTAATTGTTACGGGTAACTACTGGGCTTTTACGCTGACTGACGGCGCGCTGCGCATGCTGGTGGTGCTGCACTTCCACCAGTTGGGTTACAGTGCGCTGGAAGTGGCTATGCTGTTTCTGTTCTACGAGTTTTTCGGCATAGTCACTAACTTATTTGGTGGCTGGCTGGGCGCTCGTTGGGGGCTCAACAGAACCATGAATATTGGGCTTGGCATACAGATTGTGGCGCTTGCCATGCTGCTGGTACCGGGTTCTATGCTCACCGTCATTTGGGTGATGGCCGCCCAGGCGTTGTCCGGTATTGCCAAAGATCTCAATAAAATGAGCGCCAAAAGCACCATTAAGCTACTGGTGCCTGACGACAAACAAGGTCAGCTGTATAAATGGGTCGCGATACTCACCGGCTCAAAAAACACCTTAAAAGGCGTTGGCTTTTTCCTTGGTGGTTTACTGCTCACGTTAATTGGCTTCCAGGGTGCGGTGCTGGCCATGGCGGTTATGCTTAGCCTGGTCTGGGTAGTCAGTTTAATTTTCCTGAAAAAAGAGTCAGGCAAAGCAAAGTTCAAGCCTAAGTTTAAGGACATTTTATCCAAAAGCCGGCCTATCAATATTTTATCGGGGGCTCGTTTCTTACTCTTTGGCGCACGCGACGTCTGGTTTGTGGTGGCCTTACCGGTGTTCTTAGCCAGCCAGCTGGACTGGAACCACTGGCAAGTCGGCAGCTTTTTAGCCTTGTGGGTTATTGGCTATGGCTTTGTACAAAGTGTTGCGCCTAAATTCACAAAAACGGGCAATGACGTACCTAAAACTCAGGCCGTGGTATGGAATGCGTTACTGACTCTGAGTCCACTCGCGCTTGCTCTGGCCCTGTGGCAGGGCTTACCTGTTACCCAGAGCATTATTATTGGTTTAGGCTTGTTCGGCATTCTGTTTGCCATTAACTCGTCGCTGCACAGTTACCTTATTGTCTCTTATTCTCGCGCCGACGGGGTGTCTTTGGACGTAGGCTTTTACTACATGGCCAACGCAGCCGGGCGTCTAATGGGTACCGTTTTATCCGGCTGGGTGTATCAGCAATGGGGGCTGGTTGCTTGCCTAATGATATCAACACTGTTATTGCTATTATCCACGGCAGCAATTAGCTTTTTGCCCGAGCGGGAGCAGCATCGCGTCTGATATGTCGTAGCCTGACATTTATGTCAGGTGCGATATCTGACCTGACGTAAATGTCAGGCTACTATTAAGGAACCACAATGAAATATTTAGTGTTTTTAGGTACGGTACGTGACAGTACGCCGCCCAAGCCAGCCAGATTGGGCGAACGTGTGGCAAAGGCCTGCGTTAATTACCTGGAACAAAGCTTCGATAACGCAGAAGTCGAACTTATTGACCCTTTAGATTACCCATTTGAGGATGTTTTTAAGCCACATTTTTCATACCATGAAAAAGACGTCCCCGAACAGTTGGACGCTCTGGCTAAAAAGATTGAAGCTGCCGATGCTTACGTTATGGTCAGCCCTGAGTACAATCACTCCATGAGTCCTGCTTTAGCAAACTTACTGAACCACTTCGGTGCGTCTTTGTACTCTTATAAACCCAGTGCCATTGCGACTTATTCGGCTGGTCAGTGGGGTGGCGTTCGCGCGGCGGTTAATATGCGCACCTTCCTGTCTGAATTAGGCTGCCTACCGGTATCCGCTATGATCCACGTGCCTAAAGCGCAAACAGTATTTGAGGAAAACGGCAAATTCACTCAGGAGGTTGAGGACACTGAGCGCTGGATCCAGTATTTCGGGCGCACTCTGAATCAGCTCTTCTGGTGGGCCGAAGCCACACAAAAACAACGCGAAGCGCTGAACCCGCGCAAGCTGGTCAGCGACTTTAAAAGTGACCCCTCACAACGCAATGCCCCAGACAGCGACCGAAAATAATTTTTTCGGTTGTAGTTGGCACATTTTATGCTAAAATTCGCGCTCTTTTTTTGACCAGCCTCAAACCATAAGGAGCCACCTACGTGCTGACGCGTATTACGCCACCCTAGCCGTCACTTTCCTGTCACAGGTGCGCAGTAGGCTGTTCTCTGCTTTTCTGGCCATTCCGGCCGCTTTATAATTACGATTAAAATTTGGTGTTATCTATCTATGTTGAAGTCTATCCAGCAGAACTGGTTTTCTAATATACGTGGTGATTTGTTGTCAGGTATTGTGGTCGCTTTAGCGCTTATTCCTGAAGCCATCGCATTCTCTATTATCGCGGGCGTAGATCCGAAAGTGGGCCTGTATGCCTCTTTCTGTATTGCCGTTGTTATTGCTTTTACCGGCGGTCGTCCGGGGATGATATCTGC
Source organism: Idiomarina sp. ST20R2A10 (assembly GCF_051842345.1). Lineage (NCBI taxonomy): Bacteria > Pseudomonadati > Pseudomonadota > Gammaproteobacteria > Alteromonadales > Idiomarinaceae > Idiomarina > Idiomarina sp. ST20R2A10. The sequence goes on from NZ_JBNIEY010000002.1 coordinate 198,262, forward strand.
CGCAACCGCCGCCATGGCGTTGCTTATGGCGTCGCTGGTCAAAGAGCATGGGCTTGAGTACTTGTTAGCGGCCACCTTACTGACCGGGTTACTGCAAATTGCTGCCGGCTACCTTAAACTGGACGAGCTGATGCGCTTTGTCTCGCGCTCGGTGGTCACCGGTTTCGTAAATGCTCTGGCCATTCTGATTTTTATGGCGCAGTTGCCCGAGCTAACTGACGTAACCTGGCATGTATACGCAATGACAGCTGCTGGCCTAGCCATTATTTACGGCTTCCCTTACATACCTTTCATTGGGAAAATACTGCCCTCTCCGCTGATTTGTATTGTATCCCTAACTATCGTCGCCGTATTCTTAGGTTTGGATATTCGTACCGTTGGTGATATGGGTAAATTGCCGGACACCCTGCCTATTTTCTTATGGCCTGACGTTCCGTTAAACTTCGAAACCTTAGCTATTATCTTCCCTTACTCGGCGGCGCTTGCGGTAGTAGGCTTACTTGAGTCCATGATGACAGCAACTATTGTCGACGACTTAACCGATACCCCCAGCGACAAGAACCGCGAATGTAAAGGTCAGGGCATTGCTAATATAGGGTCAGGTTTGCTCGGCGGTATGGCCGGTTGCGCCATGATTGGTCAGTCCATTATTAATGTGAAATCAGGCGGTCGTACACGGTTGTCTACACTAGTTGCCGGTATCTTCCTGCTGATTATGGTTCTGGTTCTGGACAAACTGCTAGTGCAAATCCCCATGGCGGCGTTGGTTGCCGTAATGATCATGGTCTCTATAGGTACCTTTAGCTGGAGTTCCATTAAGAACTTAAAGAAACATCCGCTGTCCACCAATATTGTCATGGTTACGACAGTTGCAGTCGTTGTTGCAACGCATAACCTGGCTTATGGTGTATTGGTTGGTGTGCTGCTGGCTGCTATGTTCTTTGCTAACAAAATTGGACACTACCTGTACATTAAGTCAGAGATTGACTCTGACGGCATAAAACGCACTTATCGGGTCATTGGTCAGGTGTTTTTCAGCTCATCTGAAAAGTTTCTTGGCGCATTTGATTTCAAAGAAGGGGTTGAGCAGGTTGTAATCGACCTCAGTCAGGCCCATTTCTGGGATATCACCGCCGTTGATGCACTTGACCGTGCTGTGGTGAAGTTCCGCCGTGAAGGTGCGGAAGTAGACGTCATAGGGCTTAACGAGGCCAGTGCCACTATCGTTGACCGCTTTGGCGTACATGATAAGCCCGATGCTGTTGATAAACTGATGGGCGGCCACTAATGGAAAAGGATTCAATAATGAAACATGTTGTTGCTTGTATTGACGGTTCTGCGTCAACTCAATCTGTCTGTGATTACGCCAGTTGGGCAGCATTACGCTTACAAACACCATTAACGCTTTTTCATGTTCTGGACGAAGCGCGTTACCCCACCGAGACTAATATGACAGGTAACATCGGCTTAGGTAGCAGAGAGGCTCTGCTCGAGCAATTAGCGGAGCTTGATCAGCAGCGCAGCAAGTTAGCCTTAGAGCAAGGCCACCACATGCTGGAAAGTGCCAAATTGCGCGCGATACAAAGTGGCGTCGAACATATCAACTTACGCCAACGACACGGCGACCTGGCCGAATCCTTATTAGAAGTTGAGGATTCAATGAGACTGCTTGTTATGGGTCTCCACGGCGAAGAGACGACCCGTACAAATCGCGTTGGAAGCCAACTTGAAACCGTTGTAAGAACCATGCATAAACCTATTCTGGTCGCACCTGAAGAATTTACTCAACCTAAAAATGTGATGTTAGCATTCGACGGCAGTGATTCTTCCCGTAAAGGTATTCGCATGCTTGCGGAAAGCCCTATTTTCAGAGGCCTTCCGTTACATTTGGTTATGGTCGGAGCTGATACCAACGACAGTCGCGCGTCCATCGAAGCAGCATCTAACCACTTGCGGGAGCTGGGACATAATGCGCGATTTGAAATACGCTCAGGCGAAGTTGAGCCTGCACTTCATGCGTACCAGGAAGAGCACAATATTGACCTTCTGGTGATGGGAGCTTATGGTCACTCGCGTATTCGTCAGTTTTTAGTAGGCAGCACCACAACTAGCCTGCTACAGACAACTAACTCCGCTTTATTGCTGCTACGTTAATTGCAGCAGACAAGATGATTTCAAGGAAAATAACATGACGCCAGACTGGGAAGAGTTTGATCTCGATGACCGCTTAATTGCGGTTCTTCGCGATGCTGAACTGAACAAACCAGCAAAAGTACAACAACAGAGTATTCCTGCCGCCCTGGATGGTCGCGACTTACTTATTAGTGCACCGACCGGAACAGGTAAAACTTTGGCTTTCCTGCTGCCAGCACTGCAACATTTGCTGGATTTTCCGCGTCAACAACCAGGACCAGCTCGTATACTGGTATTGGCTCCAACCCGCGAATTAGCTGAACAAATCCATGAACAGGCTAAACAGTTTGAGGCCAAAACCGGGTTAACCTCTGTGGTTGTCACCGGAGGCATCAACTATGGTTCTCAGTTGTCGGTATTAGAGAAGACACACGACATACTGGTTGCGACACCGGGTCGACTAATGGACTTACTTGAAGCCGAACAGTACAACCTGGAAGGCATTGAGTGGCTGATTATTGATGAAGCCGACCGTATGCTGGATATGGGTTTTGCCGCAACGGTCAAAGAAATGGCTCTGCAGGCACGTCATCGTCAGCAGTCATTGCTACTGTCAGCAACGCTGAATAGCTCCGGCGTGATTAAATTTTCCCGCGAGTTATTAACCGAACCCGAGTACATTGATGTGCAGCCTCCCAAACGTGAGCGCGGTAAAATTCTTCAGTGGGTTCATTTAGCGGATACCGACGAACATAAGCGAAAACTGTTAATGAGCGTGCTTCAAGCGCACCCCGGGCGGCAGTTTGTCTTTGTCAGAACACGTGAACGCGTAGAGCTTATTGCAAACTTTCTGCGCAGCCAGTTTGGTACCGGCCGTAAAATTGTGACACTGCGGGGCGATATGCCGCAAAGTGATCGTCAGCGCATTATGAACGAGCTTAAACAAACGACGGAAATTACCTTAGTTGCTACTGATATTGCAGCGCGAGGGCTGGATGTAGACGACATCACTTTGGTGGTTAATTATGACCTTCCTAAGCAAGCTGATGTTTATCTGCACCGAATTGGGCGCACAGCCCGCGGCGGACAAAAAGGAACGGCCGTATCGCTGGTAGAAGCACATGATGCTTTATTACTGGGGCGTGTCGAGCGTTACCTGGACGCCAAACTAGACAGACGAACTATTGAAGGGTTAAAACCTCAATATAAGTTTCCGTCGACAGAAAAGTCCCGCTCGAAGAAAAAAGTGAAGAAGAAAACGGATAAAAAGAAGAAGTCGCGTTAACGCGACTTCTTGCTTAGTAAATGGTGCAAAATAAAATAAGCTACAACGCCACTGGCATCCGCTAACCAATCGTAAACATCAGCGCTACGCCCGGGCGCATAAGACTGGGCTATTTCTATTAATAAGCCATAACAAACCAGAATTAGTAACGACAGTTTAGCTGACAAGGCAAACGCTCTGTGAAAGGTCAGGGCCAGAACAAAGAAGATGCCAAAATGAACCAGCTTATCCAGGTGCGGAATGCTCTGAGCTCCGGTACTTGGAAACTGCCACAAAAAGAGAAAGGTGGCTGTTGATAACACAACAAAAAATAGGGCTCTTGCCAGCATAGTCTACTTCTCTCTAAATTAGGGCTTATAAACCGATACGTTGTTATAGCCATTTTCGTGCAATAACAAAGCCTGCATCCGGCTCATAATGCCTTGGTCACAGTACAGCAAGTATTCCCGGCTTTGATCCAGTTCAGCAAACTGAGAGGCTAATTTGAAAAATGGAATTTCAATAACCTCAACTTCTACTGACAAGGGTGCTGCTTCAATTTCTTCATCGTTTCGAATATCTATGATGGTTGTGTCGCTACTGAGTTCCGTTGTGGTATCCGGCAGCGCCAGCTCTGCGTCCGTTTGCGTCGCTATATCCTGCATGCTCAGTACGTTTGACGCCCGTACCACCTGATCCAGTAAATCTTTGTTAAGCTTCGCTTCTTCGGCTTCGATAACCGCCGGAATGGCTTTCACTGTCGGCTTATTAGAAATAACGCCACAATATTCAGGAATGGATTTAGCCAATGGCTCGGTGCCGATGCGCTTTGCCTCATCCACAATTTCCTGCTTGTCTTTGGTTATTAGCGGACGTAAAACCAATGCCGATGTCGCCTGATCAATCACTTTTAAATTGGACAGGGTCTGACTGGATACCTGCCCCATAGCTTCACCCGTTACCAGCGCCTGCGCTTTTACATAACGAGCGACTTTATCCGCAGCCCGCAGCATTTGCCGTTTTAACACCACGCCCATCTGACCGTTATCCACGTTTGTCAGAATGTCATCAACAATAGGGGCAAAATCAACACTGATAAACTTAATGGGGTGCGAGGAGCTGTAGCGCTTCCACAAATAATAAGCTATTTGACGCACTGCCACTTCATGGGCGTCACCACCTAAATTAAAAAAGCAAAAGTGAGTTCGCGCACCGCGCCGGATAAAATCATAGGTTGCAACGCCGGAATCGAAGCCACCGCTTAGCAATGACAGTACGGTTTCCTGAGTAGGAATAGGAAAACCACCTAAGCCATTAATTCGTTCCCCCACCAGGTGCACAATCTGGTTGGTAATTTGCAGCGCAATGTCCAGGTCCGGGTTAGAGAGGTTTACAGAAGTATCAGGAACACGTTCCAGCAAATAGCCGCCGACGTAACGTTCTAGCTGTTGTGAGCTGAACTCGTGATTACCTTTGCGCTTAACCCGCATAGCAAAGCTTTTACCCGGCAAGCGCTTTAACCAATGCTCACCAACCAGCTCGGCAACCGCATCAAAATCGGTTAGAGGCTGTTCTATAACTTCGGCAAACCAGGAAATACCAGGGGTGTTTTGCAAAATTTCTTTGATTTCACTACGTACCTTTGAGTCGTCGCCATCAGCGGACACTTCGATGCGATCCCACAGCCATTTAACGTATACCGAGTCGTCAACCGGAGCCAGTATTTTACGCAGGTTATTGGTCAGTACTTTACCGTAACGCTTACGAACAGAACGGCTTTTAATGGTAATTTCAGCGTGCAGGCGAACAACAAACTTCATAGCAAAATCGTCAAGTCTTTAGGAAAGTGGGCAATTATACGTGTCCTGCCCGGCAGAAACCAGCGCTCAGTCGATAACATCAACCGGGTCAGATTCTGCCGCTTTACCTTGCATTATCAATATTTCAACACGACGGTTTCGCTTGCGGTTTTCTTCCGAGTTATTCGGCACCAATGGCTTAGTATCCGAGTAACCCATAACCACCAGACGATCTTCGCTAAAGTCATCCACTTTCAGCATTTCTTCTGCAACCGCAACCGCTCGCTTACTGGAAAGATCCCAGTCCGATGAGTAGATTTCCGATACCAGTTTTTCATTATCACTGTGGCCAGAAATAGTGACCTCACCCGGAATATCTTTCAGTGCCCCGGCAACCTGCTGAATAATAGGCCGGAACTGCGGCTGTAAAAATGCCGAACCTTCAGGAAATGAGCCTTGTTCACGTATGCGAATAATAATTTGCTGACCGTGCTGCTCAAGCTCAATAGTGCCGGCTTTAATCTCATTCTCAAGCTGCCGCTCGATACGACGCATAAGCTCCTTAGATACCTGCGTCATAGCCTCAGTGTTTTCTGCTTCTGCTTCTTTTTGGTCGTCTGCGCTGTCGGACTCCTGACCGCCCCGCTCGGTTTGCTGACCTCCGGCAAAGTCGGACTCACCTTCCTGAAATTCCAGCATCTGCTGCGTCATTTCTACGGTCTGCTGCTGGATAGTTTCAATGGGCGTTGGCTCTGGCCGCCCGGGACGGAACTCCTGAGCGATAACGCTGGTACCCTTAGGAATGTCTTTGACTTCAATTTTATTTTGAACACCTAAAGCGTATTTCATTGAACCGGCTATTTGCTTAAATTTCAGCACGTCCATTTCGGAGAAAGCCAATAACAGCACAAAGAAGCACATGAGCAAGGTCATGAGATCGGCAAAGGTTGCCATCCACATAGGCAATCCCGGCGGCGGACAGTTGCAGTCCTCTTCTTCTTCGTCTCTGACTTTCTCTGAGGCCATAACTACTCGTCCTCATCCTCGTTACCAATACGCTTAGATTCAGCTAAGTAATTACGTAAAATGCCTTCAATGACACGAGGGTTCTGACCGTCCTGAATACCTAAAATAGCATCCAGTATCAGTTGCCGGTTCAGCTTTTCCTGTTCGGCTCGTAACAACAACTTATTCGCAATAGGAATAGCAATAACGTTGGCTAAAAAGGCACCATAAAGGGTTGTTAACAAAGCAACGGCCATAGCTGGTCCTATCGCTTTCGGGTCATCCATATTAGACAGCATCGCAACCAGACCAATCAGGGTACCAATCATACCCATAGCCGGGGCGACATCGCTCAGTATTTTAAATACACGGGCACCCTCTTCGTGGCGGGCAAAACTCATCTTTATGTCTTTTGACAAGGTTTGGCGGACAACTTCGGCATCGTGGCCATCAACCAGCATGTCTACGCCTTTACGAAAAAACTTATTCGGAATTTCCGCTTCTTCTAGTGCCAGAAAGCCACCTTTACGCGCCGAATCAGCCATTTCCACAGCCGTGTCGATAAGCTCTTGCGGGTGTTCAATTTTAAAGAAAAACGCCTTAACAACCACTTTCCCCGTACCCAGAAACTGGCTTAGAGAAAAGTTCGCTAAGGTTATAAATAATGAACCGCCGAATACGATAAAGAATGAGCGAGTATCTAAAAACAGACCAATATCCCCACCCAGAACCATAGCAACAATGACAAAGCCAACGGCACCGATAATTCCTACGAGCGTTGCTATATCCACTCAGCCTTCCTCCCCGATTTGAGTTTTCATTTATGCTGCTGTGCTCATTCTTAAACAATCGCGTCGCGCTTACAAGCGACATCTGTTCATCTTACACAGGAATAATGAGATCATCGGCTGACATTCCGGATTCTTTATCGGATAATTAACTTTCATTCTATTAGCAATGCGGCTCATCACAGATATTAAGGCAGACTCAGCTATGGCAGACGAACAGAAACAGCAATCCTTTGAACAGGCTCTGGAGCAGTTAGAACAGCTGGTTAATGAACTGGAACAAGGCGACTTACCGCTTGAGCAATCGCTGAAGAAATTCGAACAAGCCATTGCCTTATCACGTTCCAGCCAGCAGCAGTTGCAGCAAGCCGAGCAAAAAGTGACAACCTTGCTGGCCGAGCAGCAATCTGAAACTGATGAAAGCAATGGAGAACTGATGTGACGATTAACTCGTTAACAGCAGCAACACGAGAACAAGTCGATACCTTCTTAAAGCAAACGCTTGCGCAGTTAACCCTGAATTCGCGTCTGAATCAGGCCATGCAGCACGGTGTGTTAATGGGCGGAAAACGTATTCGCCCTTACCTGCTGATGACTGTTGCCGATATTTGTGGCGCTAATAAAAACGATGCTCTTAGAGCCGCCGCATCAGTGGAATTAATACACGCGTATTCGTTAATTCACGACGACTTGCCAGCAATGGATGACGACGACTTGCGCCGTGGTCAGCCGACTTGCCACATTGCTTACGACGAAGCGACAGCCATTTTAGCCGGAGATGCGCTACAGACACTGGCTTTTGAAGTCTTAACCGAAAACCGTATGGAACAATTGCCCAGTGAACGACAGCTGCAATTGGTTCAGGTACTGGCTAAAGCCAGCGGTGCCCGCGGAATGTGTGCAGGTCAGGCAATAGATTTACAGGCGACAGCTAAAATCCTCACTGAAGACGCTCTGGAGCAAATGCATTTAAGTAAAACCGGCGCGTTGATAACAGCCGCCGCCACTATGGGTGTGTTGTGCGGTAATAACAATTCACAACAATGGCGGAAAAAGTTTGAGCAGTTCGCTCATTACCTGGGGCTGGCATTTCAAGTACAGGATGATATCCTCGACGTAACAGGTAACACTGAAGCTCTGGGCAAACCTCAGGGTTCAGATACCGCGTCTGAGAAGTCAACTTACGTGCGTTTGCTTGGGATAGAAGGTGCTCAGCAACGCCTGCAAAACTTACACCATAAAGCACTACAGTCGTTAAGCGATATCCCTTACAATACAGACAGACTTGAACAATTTTCCGACTTGCTGTTAAAGCGGGACCACTAACTGAATGACTCAACAATATCCGTTACTTGATAAAATTAACTCCCCCGCTGACCTGCGCCGTTTACCGCGGACGCAATTGCCGCAACTGTGCGCAGAAATTAGACAGTTTTTATTAACCTCAGTGAGCCAAAGCAGCGGCCACCTCGCGTCAGGTTTAGGCACCGTAGAGCTTACGGTTGCCCTGCATTATGTGTATCACACACCAGAAGATAAGCTGGTTTGGGACGTTGGCCATCAGGCTTACCCACATAAAATTCTGACCGGGCGTAAACAACGGTTGCACTCTATTCGTCAAAAAGACGGGCTTCACCCTTTTCCCTGGCGCGAAGAGAGTGAATACGATGTGCTCTCAGTCGGGCATTCAAGTACGTCTATATCAGCAGCGTTAGGCATGGCGGTAGCAGCGCAAAGGCAAAGTCTACGACAAAAAGTTGTCTCCATTATCGGCGACGGTGCAATGACCGCCGGTATGGCATTTGAAGCCATGAATCATGCTGGTGATATAAAACCAGATATGCTGGTGGTGCTGAACGACAATGACATGTCTATTTCAGAAAACGTTGGTGCTCTGAACCATCATTTCGCCCGCCTTTTATCTGGTCGTTTTTATACCTCGCTGCGGGAAGGCAGCAAAAAATTACTCAGCCCGCTGCCTCATATTCGTCATTTTGCCAGCCGTGCCGAAGAGCACATGAAGGGCATGATGGCACCGGGCACTATTTTTGAAGAGCTGGGATTCAATTACATAGGACCGATAGACGGCCATGATGTTGATACTCTGGTTGATACGTTATCGAACATGCGCAGTTTAGGCGGCCCGCAGTTGCTGCACATTGTGACGCAAAAAGGCAAAGGTTACCGACCTGCAGAGAAAGATCCTATTGGTTACCATGGCGTGCCAAAGTTTGATCCCAAAGAGTCCAGCCTGCCTGAGAAAGCACCGGGTATTCCCAGCTATTCTGAAATTTTTGGCCAATGGCTGTGCGATACCGCAAGTAATGACAAGTCGCTAATGGCAATAACACCGGCCATGCGTGAAGGCTCTGGCATGGTGACGTTTTCACAGCAATATCCACAACAGTACTTTGACGTGGCTATAGCTGAACAGCACAGTGTGACTTACGCAGCGGGCCTGGCTATTTCAGGACTGAAACCGGTTGTCGCCATTTACTCCACCTTTTTACAGCGCGGTTATGATCAGCTCATTCACGATGTCGCTCTGCAAAACCTTGATGTGCTCTTCGCCATTGACCGTGCCGGTATTGTCGGTGCCGATGGCCCCACTCACCAGGGCGCATTTGACTTAAGTTACCTTCGTTGCATACCTAACATGGTGGTAATGGCTCCCAGTAATGAACAAGAGTGTCTGGACATGCTAACCACCGGGTATCAGTACAAAGGTCCGGCAGCGGTTCGTTATCCCCGTGGAGCCGGTGTTGGTCTGGAGCTTCGTAAGGGTAAAGTTATTGATATAGGAAAAGCTCAAACCCTTACTGAGGGGCAGAATATTGCTTTCCTTAATTTTGGTACCCTGCTGCCGGAAGTGGAAGCAGCGGCAGCCAAATTTAATGCCACCGTTGTCGATATGCGTTTCATAAAACCTCTGGACACAGCTTGTCTGGACCAGTTAATGACAACCCATTCAGTGCTGGTAACTGTAGAGGAAAATGTCATAGCAGGCGGCGCAGGCAGTGCCGTGAGCGAATACGTAGCCCAACACAAAGCAAGCCCGCAAGTGTTAACAATAGGCTTACCGGACGAGTTTATTAAACATGGTTCGCAAGGTGAAGTTCGTGCCGAACTGGGTCTGGATGCCGCAGGTATTGAGCGGCAGGTGGATGACTTTGTTAAGAAAAGCTGAAGTATGACAAGGTCAGGTTTGCTTTAGCCCAGCAGACCTGACAACCACCAGCCTAAATGCAGTAATACCGCCGAGAAAATACCTGCCAGCACGTCATCCATCATAATACCGTTGCCGCCACTTAGTTTTTTATCTGCCCAGCCAATTGGCCCGGGTTTCCAGATATCAAAAATGCGAAACAACACAAAGGCCGCCAGCAACCAAAAAGGCTCTACAGGCAGTGCGAACATAGCTACGGCATAGCCAACTATCTCATCCCAGACAATTGAGGGATGATCATGGGCTCCCATGGCCTTAGCCGTATACTGACATATCCAAATACCGGCCAGCGTCATTACCACCAGAGCCAGCAGGTATTCCCACCAGTTAAGTTGAGCTAATAGAAAAACAACCGGAATACCAATAAGGGTTCCAAAGGTACCAGGAGCTTTAGGGGCGAGACCTGAGCCAAAACCCAACGCAAGCCAGTGTACGGGGTTAAACCATGATAGTTTCGCATGAGACATGGGCTTGCGGCTCCTTAAGCGTCTTATTTAGTAGCTTCGTTCTGCGGAAAGTGATTAAAGCTGCTATAACCCTCAGCCAGCAACCAGTCTTCACCATTATAGCGCAGCTGAATGTCACCGGGCTCACCGTTCGCTACGCGACCAATACATACCGGTCGGGTCTTAAGGTGCGTGGTTAAGGTTTCCATACGGCCCCGATGTTCCTCAGGCAAGGTAAAGCAAAGCTCGTAGTCGTCTCCGGCAGTCAAAGCTAAAGCCAGTGCGTCATCCACCTTAAGAGTTTCGGTTAACGCCAGTGACAGTGGCAGCTTTTCCAGCTGCAGTTGCGCCTGAGTGCCGGCTTCTGTCATTAAATGTCTTAAATCGGCCAGCAGACCATCAGAAACATCAATGCAGGAACTTGCGACGCCTCGCAGACTTTGGCCCAAAGCAACTCTGGGGGTGGGGTAATGCAGGCGTTCTATTACCTGCTGCAAGTGACGACCGGTTGTGCTGACTTTATTTTGTGTAACCTGCAAGCCTAAACCCGCGTCGCCTAAAGAGCCGCTGACATAAATCCAGTCGCCCGCCTTGGCACCGGAACGCGGTATCGCGCTACCCGAGGGTAGTTGTCCGTGAGCCGTAATGGTTATTGTCAGCGGACCTTTGGTTGTGTCACCGCCAATTAACTGACAATCGTAATAACTGCAAATTTCATCCAGGCCACCACTAAATTCCTGTAGCCAGTCTTCATCCATACGCGGAAGCGTCAAAGCCAGATTAATCCAACATGGCTGAGCGCCCATAGCCGCTAAGTCGCTTAAATTCACGGCAACACTTTTATGACCAATAGCACGGGGTGGCGTGGTCGTATCAAAATGCACACCTTCTACCAGTGTATCGGTAACAATGACCAGGTCATGCTCAGGCATTGGCCGGACAACGGCTCCGTCATCTCCAATGCCCATAGCAACATCGCCCCGTTTTGCGGAGCGATGAGTGAAGTATTCATTAATGAGCGAAAATTCATCGCGGGGCATAAGTTACTGCCTGGTTGGGCGGAAAGTATCTACTGCTTTATCAAGTACGCCGTTGACAAAACGATGGCTTTCGTCGGCACCGAAAGATTTAGCCAGCTCTATCGCTTCGTTGATAGCTACTTTATAAGGTACATCAACGCGCTCACGCAATTCGTAAGCGGCCAGCCTTAAAACGGCCAGTTCAATGGGGTCGAGCTCTTTAATCGGTCTGTCTAAAAACGGTTCAAGCGCTTCGTCCAGCGTCCGGTAATGCCCGCCAACACCACGCACTAACTCTAAAAAGTAGTCAACGTCCACTTTGCTGGTGTCATTTTCCGTTAAAAATTGAGCCTCAATATCGCTAAAGCTATTTTGCGATAGCTGCCATGAGTAAATTGCTTGCACGGCCAACTTGCGGGCCTTTCTTCTTGCTGCGGGTTTCATTTGAAGTATCTCAGAGTTGTTTCAGTACATTGACCATTTCAAGCGCGCTTAATGCGGCTTCCGAGCCTTTATTTCCGGCTTTAGAACCACTGCGCTCAATGGCTTGTTCCAGCGTATCTGTGGTAATAACGCCAAATGCGACAGGTAAATCAAACTCGGTCGCAACCCGGCCTAAACCACTATTACATTCACCGGCAACAAACTCGAAGTGTGGTGTACCACCGCGAATAACCGCACCGACCGCAATAATTGCGTCGTATTTACCAGAACTGGCCAGACGTTTCGCTGTTACCGGCATTTCATAAGCACCGGGAACACGCACAACGGTTATATCGTCGTCCGCTACTTCACCATAATGCTTTAATGTCTGCACCGCGCCGTCTAATAAGCTTTCAACCATAAAATGGTTAAAGCGAGAAACGATAATGGCAAACTTTTTACCAGCCGCGTTTATTCCACCTTCAATTACCTGCATGAGTTTTCCTTATTAACCGTTCGTTAATTGCGCGCGATCATAGCACAATGTGGGGCTATTTGCGTGAAATTGAGTAGGAGAAATACCTTTCCTGGGCATCTAAGTCACGACCCAGCGAGCGGGCACTGCTACTTTCCAGTAGCTGCAAAGCTGTTTCGTTATTTTCTGATACCGGAAACAGCACTTGCCGCCAGGGCCAACTTGCTTCCAGCCAATCTTTTAAAAGCACAAAAAAATCATTATGTAAGTTATCGTCAATGGCCGATTCTAAAAGCCACCAACTGACTTCAGCGTTATACGCATTACGTGGAATGCCATTTTTTTCTTGTCTACTGGCAGCTACCGGTACCATATAAACAGCACCAATAATGGACTTATCTTCCTTATCAATCACCAAATAAGTAAACGCCGTTTGCGCTTTTGCCTGTTGCAGATGGTAATTCACCATGGTTTCGTTTTGCTGAGGGGTACTTTTCTCTGACGGCCAGGACCAGCCCAGACGATCATAAAGCCACCTCTGCGAAGTCATATAGCTGTGGAATAAACGATCGGTATCAGAGCTTTCAATGGGACGGATAATTAAGCTGTTACCCTCAGCATATTCAGGAACAGCCCATTCTTTTTGCCAGAAATCTGCCGCTGCTGCCGCATTAAATAGCGGCAGTATCAACAGGAGCAGAAAACTGCGAAGAAGCATTCTCAACACGCTTCTCCGTGCTTACCCTGCGCATGCTCAAAATAAGATTTAACCCGGGCAAGCTCTTTTTCCAGTTCATCGCCAATCATAAGCGCGGGGCCTATATCAATAGCTTTACGCGCATAATCAAAAGCAACAGGAACAACAGGGACACGAGCTTGCTGTGCCATGTGTAAAAAGCCTTTCTTCCACTCTTTTACCCGCTTTCTCGTTCCTTCAGGAGTTATCACTAAAACCAGTTCGTTTTTTTCGCGAAACTCTTTCACCATGTTGCCAACAACGCCATTCGCACTACTTCGGTCTATAGGAAGTCCGCCCAGCTTGGTTAACAAACCTTTCAGCGGAAAGCGGAACAAACTGCTCTTTGCCAAGTAGTTAAGCTTTAACCCCATAGCCAACATGACGCAGGCTCCAACCGGGAAGTCCCAGTTAGATGTATGTGGCGCAACCGGAAGAATCGCCTTTCTCACGTTTGGCATTTCACCATTAATTTTCCAGCCGCCCAATACGCGTAAGCCAAAACGGCCTACCCAACGTAAAAAGCGGTTATGGGTAACAGGAAATTCGCCTCTGACAAATTCCGGAATTACTTGTTTATCGGTCATAAAATTACTGTAGTACCTGTCTTATTTCGCGTAACTTTTCTTTCACTCGCTGAATATTTTCAGGCCCCATGCGCAGCAACTGTTTTTGCGCTGCAGGCAAAGATTCATAAGAGTCGTTAGCGAAAGTATACATAACGCTGTCATCTTCTACCTGAACCAAACCTTCTGGTACAGGGGTTTCAAGTATGACATTAATGGCTTCCAACAAGGTGTCATCAAAATCTGACTCCGGATAACCAATTTCGGCGTAAGCTTCCTGCACTAATGGCTTAAATAATTCATAGTTTTCAGCCAGTGCATCAGGCTCCAGACTGACAAACCAATCAACTAAAGCGTCGTATCGGCGATAGCTACTTTCGTCAATATAGAGTTCGCCATCAACCTCCAACACACTAAAGCGACCGTCGGGACGCTGAACAATAGTTCGCTCGCGAACAATGCTGCCGTTGCTGATATTGTCCATCAGCACAACTGCGTCACGAATAATCTGAGAGCTTTTTAATGGACGAATGTTGACGTCGGTTGAATCAAGGTTCTGAAGCACCGTCGGTGTGCTGTTATCCAGCTCCGGCAAAGCAATAGGTTCTGGCTCAGGTTCAGCCGGCTCTTGTTCCGGTTCAGACTCTGGTTCGGTTGGAACCGGTTCTGGCTCAATTTCAGGCTCAGGTTCTTCAGACTCTTCTTCATACCCCTCAACCTGAACTTCGGTTGATTGCTGCTGATCAACTTCTACCGTTTCGGTTTGTTGCTTCTTGTCTTCAGAAGCCGGCAGCCACCACCATACTATGGCAGCGATAACCGCCAGCACAATAAGCGTAACAACAATCCAAGTCGTTTTGCGACTTGCTTCTTCTGTTGCCGTTGATGTTTCAACCTGATCGTCACTCATTGTGCGCTCCTTTATTTTTGCTCAGCACGACAAAAAACCAATTGTTTATCGCTGGACATAGCCTCATTGAAACTATAGCCGTTTGCATCAAATTCTTTTAGATCAGACACGGATTCTGGCTTTTGGTTCAGGATAAATCGCGCCATTAGTCCCCGTGCCTTCTTGGCATAAAAACTGATGACTTTATATTGACCATTTTTTTCATCTTTAAACACGGGTGTAATAATATCCGCATTTAATGCTTTTGGCTTAACCGCCGAGAAATACTCATTAGAAGCTAAATTCACTAAAGTTGAACTTCCCAGCTCAGCCAGGTCATCATTTAGTGTCTGCGTAATGGTATCGCCCCAGTATTCATACAGGTTTTTGCCTTTAGGGTTATCCAGCTTGCTACCCATTTCCAGTCGGTATGGCTGCATCAAATCCAGAGGTCTTAAGACACCATAAAGACCGGACAAAATTCGTAACTGCTTTTGTGCCGTATTAATGGCCTCTGAATTCAGACTGGCAGCATCTAAACCAGTATAAACATCACCATTAAATGCAAACATAGCCGGGCGTGCATTGTCTTCATTAAAAGGCCGTTGCCACTCCTGAAAGCGAGCAGCATTCAGGCCCGCCAGCTTGTCGCTAATTTTCATTAGCGACCCCAGTTGTTGCGGGCTTAGTTGCCGACAAACCTCAACCAGTTCTTCAGCGTTATCCAGCAACCGTGGCTGAGTAACATTAAGTTCCGGCAAGTCACTTTCGTAATCCAGGTTTTTAGCAGGTGAAACAACGGCCAACATGTCTATGCACTCCAATCAAATTATACCGTAAGGCTAGTTCAGCGGATCTTGGTCCGCACCTTCTTTTTCCACTTCCGGCGGCATTAAGTCTTCACGGCTAACACCAAATTTCAGTGCGACGGTACTGGCAATATAAATGGATGAATAGGTACCAATAACCACACCAAATAATAACGCCGTAGCAAAACCATGAATTAATGGCCCACCCAGGAAGAACAAGGTCAATAACACCAGTATCGTTGTCAACGAGGTCACTAATGTCCGACTTAATGTGTCGGTTAGTGCCCGATTAACGGCTTGAACTGGCGTTAACTTAGCAAACTTACGGAAGGTTTCCCGAATACGGTCACAAACCACCACCGTATCGTTAATTGAGTAACCAATAACCGCCAGCAGGGCCGCCAGAACCGTTAAGTCGAACTCTAGCTGTAATACAGAGAATAGTCCTAAGGTTAAAATGACGTCGTGCGCTAACGCAGCCACTGCGCCCACGGCTAAGCGCCACTCAAAACGCATTGCAATGTAAAGTAGAATACAGATTAAAGCGGTTAGCATAGCCAACCCGCCCTGCTCTATAAATTCGTCGCCCACATTTGGGCCAACAAATTCTATACGACGCATTTCAACGGTTTGGTCAAACTCGGTGCGCAGAGATTCAAGTATTGTGGTACCCAGCTGCTCCGCTTTTACTCCTTCCCGAGGCTCCAGACGAATCAGTATCTCTTCCTGCGAGCCGTAGTTTTGAACTACTGCGTCACTGAACCCTTCTTCATCTAATGCGCCACGAACACGACTTAAATCTGCCGCGCTATCAAAGCCAACTTCAAGTAAGGTTCCGCCAGTAAAGTCCAACCCAAAGTTGAGCTTATTGACTGACAACGAAACTATGGAAGCCACTACCAGTACTGCACTGATAATGCCCATAATTCCGCGGAAGCGCATGAAGGGAAGTCGTTCATCGGTTTTAATTATCTCTTGCATGGCTCCCCCTAAATAGACAGTTTAGACAGCTTTTTGCCGCCCCAAACTGAGTTAACAATGGCACGGGTTCCGACTATCGCAGTAAACATGGACGTTATAATCCCGATAGCAAGAGTGATAGCAAAGCCTTTAATAGGGCCGTTACCAATAGCGAACAAGATAAGCGCTGCAATCAGCGTTGTTACGTTCGCGTCGGCAATGGTCGACAAGGCGCTGTCATAACCGTGATGAATTGCCTGTTGAGGGCTTCGTTTCGCTTTTATTTCTTCACGTATGCGCTCAAAAATAAGTACGTTGGCATCTACTGCCATACCAACCGTCAGTACAATACCTGCCATACCCGGCAAAGTCAGTGTGGCTCCCGGAATCATCGACATAACACCGATAATAAGAACCAGGTTTGCTGCCAGAGCACAGTTGGCAACCAGACCAAACTTTTTGTAGTACAACAACATGAAGGCAAGAACTAAAACAAAGCCCCAAAAAATTGCCTGAGTACCAGAATCAATGTTCTGCTGACCTAAGCTTGGACCTACAGTACGCTCTTCGACAATTTGAATCGGCGCGATAAGTGCACCGGCGCGTAATAACAACGCTAAATTCTGAGCTTCGTTTGCGCCTACCCCGGTAATACGGAAATTGCTGCCTAAGCGAGACTGAATTGTTGCAACGTTAATAACTTCCGCGTTCTTAGTGAACTGTAAGTTACCTTCTTCGTCGCGCTCGTCTGTGGCTTTATATTCAATAAAGACGGTAGCCATAGGCTGACCAACATTGTCTTTAGTCGATAAAGACATCTTGTTACCGCCAGCGCCATCCAGAGTAATATTAACCTGCGGGCGGTTGTACTCATCATAACCAACCCCAGCATTAACAATATGGTCACCTGTCAGAATAACGTCTTCTTTCAGCAATTGATCCGGGCCGTCGCGCATTGGCATTAACTCGCTGCCAAAAGGTACACGACCGTTCTGTGCGTCACGCACGTCGTTCTCGGAATCAACCATACGGAACTCCAGCGTTGCTGTAGCTCCTAAAATCTCTTTCGCGCGAGCCGTGTCCTGTACGCCCGGTAGTTCCACCACAATGCGGTTTGAACCCTGCCGCTGAATAACCGGCTCGGCAACACCTAACTCGTTAACCCGGTTACGCATAATGGTGATATTTTGAGATACTGCGTAATCTTGAGTTTCGGCAAGCTTCTGCTCGCTCATTTGCAATTGCAGCAGTTGGTTTTCGTCATCTTCTAATAAGGTGTAACCCTGATAACGACCATCCAGATAGTTGGCAGCTTCTGCATAAGCTTCTTCATTACGAAGCTCAATTTCAACCGTCGTGTCATTAACACGAACAGCGCTGTAACGAATACGTTCTTCACGCAGTTCGGCACGAATCGTGTCCTTCATACCATCGACAATTTTACGAACGGCTTCGTCCATGTCGATTTCCATCAAGAAGTGTACACCGCCACGTAAATCCAGCCCCAGTTTCATTGGCTGAGCACCAACACTCTTCAACCACTCAGGAGTTGCAGGAGCAAGGTTCAAAGCGACTATGTAGTTATCACCTAAACTCTCCAGGATACTCTCCCGGGCTTTTAACTGCTCATCATCGGAATTCAGTCGAACTAAAAGCTGCTCTTCTTCTAAAGCTATACTTTTAGCTTGTATGCCAACGTTTTCCAGACTGCTCTTTACGCGATCCATGGTGCTGGTATCGATGGTCGCATTTCGGTTTGCGGAAATTTGAACTGCTGGATCTTCACCGTAAATGTTTGGCAGCGCATAGAGCGCTGCCACCAATACGACAAAAATAACCAGCAGATTTTTCCACAACGGGTATTTATTTAACACGTCGTGCCCCTGTTTCTAATGTCAGAGATTAGAGAGACTTCATTGTTCCTTTCGGAAGAACGGAAGTCACAGAACCTTTCTGAATGGTTACTTCAAGCTCGTCAGTCAAAGCAATAACGAGAAAGTCTTTATCTTCGCTTACTTTAGTGATTTTACCGACCAAACCACCTTGAGTCAGCACTTCATCACCCTTGCTCAAAGCACCCATCAGCTCTTTATGCTGCTTGACACGTTTTGCTTGTGGACGATAAATCATGAAGTAAAAAATTAACGCAAACATGACCAGCATGAAAATCAGTTCCATACCACCACTGCCTTGGCCGCCAGCGTCTTGCGCGTATGCTGAGCTAATAAAAAAGTCCATAAAATTCCCTCAGTTAATTTAAATTTATTATTAAATTTCGGATAACCATCTCACGATATGGGGACAGTTACTCCAGAATGCAATTCAATTTTTCTAAGGCGGCTATACTATCAGAAAGTTTAACGCCGCTCAGTATTATCAAATATCATATCCCAAACTTTTAAGCCGACGCCGTAAACCTATTTGAGACACTTGCAAATCCCACATCATTTTTTCAGTATCGGAACGGTTCTGTTCATAACTCTTTTTAATCTCTTCTTCGGATAAATCCTGCGCTGTACGAACCCCTTCAAAGCGCTGAATAAGCTGATATACCGATGCCCGTGAGATGCCCAGAGCTTTTGCTGTAGCCTGTAGCTCAAACCGGCAGCTACGCAAGGTTTCCAGTAACTCATCTCGACTAACACTGTTGGGCTTACGATGAACGCTGGTTTCATTTTCCCAATGCCCGGGGTTGCTCGGCTTAAGCATAGATAAAAGTTGCGGGTCAAGGTGCAGTTGCTCTTGCTCACGGCTATCAATAACGACCTGCCGCGCTACGTTGCGCAACTGTCGTACATTACCCGGCCAATGAAAGGTCAGCAGCTGGCTCATCAATTCACCAGGAATTTTGACATCATGAGAGCGGTCAGCGTAAAGCTTACGCCACTGCTCACGTACAAAATAGTCGAATAACAAACCAATATCTTCGCGACGTTCGGTTAATGGCGGGATGAACAACTGATAAGCTGAAAGCTTTTCAATTAGCATGGACAGCGTTGAATTCTCTTCAAAGCCACGAGAGTCCTGATGACTGGTCAGCATAATACGGCAAGTAATTGGCAGCGTTTCCTCTGTACCAACAGGTACTACGGATTTACTTTGTAGAACGGTATAAAGCAAACGATGTAAGCCCGGCGAGGCATCCTCGATGTCTTCCAGCACAATAGTACCGCTACCGGCTTGCTCAAAATAGCCAGGTTGCCGGCTACCGCCTCGATAGCTACCAAATAATTCAGCTTCTGCGACCGCATCATGTATGGCAGCCAGATTAACACTAATAAAAGGTTGTTCCCGACGTTCGCTGGCCTGATGAATTGCGTAGGCCGCCTGTTGTTTACCCACTCCGGCAGCACCTCTAATCATAACCGGCAAGTCCATCCCGGCCAGTTGAGCAACGCGATTCCGAATGGCACGAATATCCGAGCTAATACCAAACAGCACATCGTTGTCATCTACCGAGGAGTCTTGCAGCGGCAATAACTTTAAAAGTAAAACGATGCGGTGGTTTAAGCCAATAACGACACCGTTATCCAGGTCACTTTCTTTCAGAATATATTCGTCCTGAACACCACGCCCGGCAATAGTAACTGTTGTTTTGGTGCTATGCGCCTTTAGCTTAATACGGCCGCCTGATTCGCGCTGAAAAATGATTGGAGAACGGCTGATAAATTCATCAAGCAATGCTCTGCCAGCATTACCATTTTTGGCAAACTCAGGCTTTATCCTGCTTAGGTAGTCACTTCCTTCATTGTACAAATCCATTAACGCTGCGCGTTCACCAATCCGCGACCGATCAGGATGCGCTGCGATCACTAACATTGGAACTCGCTGATAGCTACTAACGAGATCGTCAACTACATGTTTTGTCGTGTATTCGGTTGCACTCATTTTGCTGTTCCTTAGCCCAACAGCAGCTTTTAAATTGGTGCCATCATAAAATTATGACGTCTAAATAGCCAATCAATTTGTGCTGGGAATCCATAAAGGTTAATGACAAACTAAGCCATACCATTGCTACTTTTTGATGACTCATGGAATTAATATTTTACTGGACAGACCATGCCGGTGTCGCGGTTTTTGCGGTAGCCGGTACGTTATTAGCGTTTCGCAAAAAGATGGATGGTTTTGGTGTACTCGTTTTAGCCTCAGCAACAGCAATTGGCGGCGGTACAACGCGCGACCTCATTCTTGGGTTACCGGTTTTCTGGACACATGACCCTGTCTATCTGTACACCATAATTGTCGCCGCTCTGCTCACTATTATATGGCTGCGGTTCAGAGCCTATATTCCTATGAACACACTAATGGTTGCAGATGCTATTGGTCTGTCGTTTTTTGCGACTATGGGCGCGGAGAAAACGCTATCAGCGGGGTTTCCGCCCTTTATCGCTATCATCATGGGCACTATATCGGCCTGTTTTGGCGGCATGCTGCGTGATGTTCTGGCGCGCGATATTCCAATGGTCTTAAAAAGCGAACTGTACGCCACCACCTGTATTATCGGCGCTACCGTTTATGTCCTGATTGTGCCCTATCAACCTTTAATAGCATTAGCTGCGGGCATGACCTCAACTTTGCTCATTAGACTTGGAGCAATCAAGTTTAACTGGTCACTGCCCGTGTTCCGGGATCATCAGGATCATTAGCTATGTTGAGCATGTTTTGTTTCTTTAATCCGCGGGGTAACTCATGTTAAGTATGATTGGTCTGGTTGGCGGCCTTGTGTTGCTTATCGTACTCACTTTAAAAGGAGTAAACCTGTTTATCAGTGCCCCTCTGTGCGCTGTTATAGTCGCGTTGTGTAGTGGAGTGCCGCTACTGACCGGCGAGGTCAATTTCGTTAGTGCTTATATGGATGGTTTTGCCAGCTTTGTTGCCGCCTGGTTCTTTATGTTTCTACTCGGTTCTCTATTTGGTAAGTTCATGGAGGATACCGGAGCAGCCGACAGTGTCGCGAGTTGGATCATCAATAAACTCGGTCGCAAGCAGGCAGTTCTGGCGGTGGTACTGGCCTGTGCCATTTTAACCTATGGCGGTGTCAGCGTTTTTGTTGTCGCTTTTTCGGTTTACCCAATGGCGCTCAGTTTATTTAAAGATGCCAACCTGCCTCGACGTTTTATTCCGGCAGCACTGGCTTTTGGCTCCGTCACTTTTACCATGACCTCAGCCGGCTCACCGGAAATCCAGAACTGGATACCCGTAAAATACCTCGGCACTTCGCCTTATGCTGCCTGGGAAGTCAGTTTGGTAGTCGCAGTATTAATGGCAACCTTTGGCTACTGGTGGTTAAGAAAGATTATTAACCGCGCCATAGCTAATGGTGAGAAGTTTGAAGCACGTGAAGGCGACCCGATATTGCTGGAGCGGAAACTGCCCTCACCCATTAGTGGCTTAATTCCACTGTTAGTTGTTCTGGGGCTATCTTTTACCTTTCACGACACCTTGCAGCAAAACGCCCTGATAGTAGCTTTGCTGGGCGGTGTAATTGCTATTGCCGTTATTAACTTTAAGCATTTTCACAAACCCCAGACCGCCATTCATGAAGCTACCACAGGGGCTTTAGTGGCTATTGGTAATACTGCGGCAGTGGTTGGCTTTGGCAGCATCGCCAAAATAACTCCGGCCTTTGATGCCGCCGTTACTGCCATGACTAGCTTGCCAGGCAATGAGTTGGTGGGCGCAGCGGTTGCAGTAAGTGTTATTGCTGGGTTAACCGGTTCAGCATCCGGTGGGCAGGCTATCGCCTTACCTGAAGTAGGCCCGCACTACATGGCGGCGGGGGTTAACCCCGAGCAATTGCACCGTATTGTTTCGATCTCCTCAGGAGCGCTCGACTCGCTGCCCCACAATGGCTACGTAGTTACCACTATTCGCGCTATTTGTAACGAGAAACACAGCGCCGCTTATTGGGCGGTTGCCGCAGTAACTGTTGTGGTGCCATTAATGGGTTTAGCCGTGGCTATTGGATTGTTTATGCTATAAAAATGGAACTCAAGAGCCGCCCAAAAGGCGGCCCTTGAGCTTATCCTTAAGACTGTCTCCAACTTTGGCTTTTAACAGCTCTTCCAGTTGTTTGCTCTGTTCACCAGATTCATTGTCCCATTGAGTCAGATTTTCCAGCAAGCCTTGCTGACCACCTAATTGCTCTGAAACTTTGGCAGTAAGGTCAGCTTTTATTTCGGCCAGTTTTTCGTCGGCCTCGCCCATCGCGGATTGAGCCAACGCATCGCCTAATTGGTCATCTAAATCGGATTCAAAACTCAGCGATGGCCGTTGAATATCACCGCCAATGTTGGTGGTAATATCTAACCGCTGTAGTTGCTTTAAAGCACCTGCAACCGCAGAAGTCAGTTTGCTGCTGCCCTCGGCTTCTAAGTCAAGATTCAGCATGCGTACCATGGCTTTCCCGTCCAGTTTATTCTCACGAACTAGCACGGTTCCATCACTGTCCATCATGGACGATAAAATATTGGCACTGAGTTCGCTGCTATTACTAAGCTTTAGGTTATTCAGTTTTGCGCCTTTTAACTGCCATTGCTGCTTCGCATCAATGCCCAGGTCAGTCAGCGATAATTCGCCATTCAGGTTAAACGCATTCCACAAGTCGCTGTTATCGGCCCGAGCCTGATACGTCGTCGGCTGACCCAGTAAATTATGCTGGTGGGTAATATTTTGCCAGTCGACATCAATAACCGTACCGCCAACCATAAATTCGGTGCGCGCCTTTTTAATTAAAAACTCCGGTGGTGCGTTGTCATCGGCAAAGGAAATTCTCTGCCCCTCGCCGCGCACCGGCTCTACCGTTGCAGAGTTGTCCGAACGCGCCAGCATAGGCCCCAGCTGTTCATAGGCAAGAAGTACGTACTTACTCCACTCCCGCGCTTTTTCGCCTAATAACAAACCAGTCACGTTCTCTAAACCACTTCCGTCCAGACTGAAAAACGACTTAATTCGGTCAATATCGTTACCCGGCGCGTTCTTAAGGTCGGCTATTTGCTGTTGCACCACCTCTTTCGCCTGCTTCACTTCATCACGAAAGTTGCTGACCGCCTTTTTATCTGCCCGAATCGAGTCTTTTAACTCATCTAAAGCCTCTTTTCTCGCCGCAATATCAGCCAGGCCTTCTACTTTGCCTTCGGTAATTTGCTTAATTTTCTCTTCGTATTCTTTTATTTTGTCTTTACTCGGCAAAGCTTCTCTAGCTGCTTTAACCTCTTGTTCTTGCTGCTCGTAGGCAGCTTTGGCTTCATCAATCACCGTTTCTGTACGCAAATCAACCTGGCTGACAATATCGTCCACAGAAGGTAAAGACATGGTCAGTTTATCCCAGGACTGACTGGCCCAATTCTGCACGTCTTCCTGATCCGGCATGACATAAACGTCACCCTCGCTTTCCCGTGGCTGATTAACACGAACGCCGGTCATAGTCAGCTGTTCAATTAAGGTTCGGCCAAGCACAATTTCTGTAGGGCTGATGTCCGCTGAAGCTTCACCAACCTGTACCCGGTTATTTTTCGGTGCATTAGGGTCGGTGACCTGGATACCGGCCAAAGTCAGAGATAAAGGTACCCAGCTATGCTCCACTCGCTCAATATTAACTTCAGCGCCGTTCAGTCTTCCCAGCGTGTGCTCTAATGTAACTTTTATAATAGCGTCCAGAAACAACCAGGAAATAGCGACCAACAACAATACGAACCCGGCGAAAACGGCCAGTCCCGGCCAGCGAATGATACTGCGCTTCATACTCACCCCCTCAAGTCCGTATAGATCTGCCAGAAACGGCTACCGCGAATAACCTGCACCACGCGCATTTTCATTATTTGAGCCTGAATTCTTTTACGGTAATTGGCAATAATCCAGTAACTCAACGCAGCTACAACCGGCGCGGCAATCAAAGCGATAACAAAGCTACCCATAGTTATGGTGTGATTAAACATGGACAGACGTCCTAAGGCAGTTGCATACAGTGCTTCATAAATGCCCTGCCAGCCTGACGCTTCTAATAAGCTCAAACCGACACTGTGGAACCAAGGGTCCAGCAGGTAAGCAATACCCGAGAAAATACCAAAAGACACAATGAATAGACTGAGGTTTACGCGGAATATTAATGCCGCCAATAAAATTATTAAGTTATGAATTCGCCATAGCGGGGTTATCCCCATAAACATTCCTAGTACTACAGCTAACGCCAGTGCCCAGGCGCTGGTTTCAGAATTCAAAGCTTTTAACAGCTTTGCCAGAATTGTCAGCATTCACCTGACTCCTTTGAAAAAGATAAAACAGCAAATCTGCTTGTTATCCGTCGTCTTTCTAATATAGTGTGAGTTGCATTTATTACGCAAATAATAAGCAAATAACTTACATTATTTTTAACGACTTCTGAGTACTTTACGACATGCAGCAACACGTTCACCTTATCATAGATAACGCCGCCGACTGGCAGCCTTATTACCCTAGTCAAAGCCTACTCACCGCAAGTGAATACTTACAATCGGCACACTTGCAGAGTCGTTATCATGTTCTAAATTTGTGTAACGACTTATCTTACCTGTCAACCGGCTACTACGTTAGTCTGCTGGCAGAGGCTCGCGGACAAAGAGTTATGCCGTCGGTTGCGACTATTAATGACCTGACCAACTTTTCCCATTATCAGTTACTGATTAATACCGCCGACCGATCACTCACTAAATATTTGCAGAATCGTGACGAAAAGTCGCTGTCGCTACTGATTTGTTTTGGCTTATGCGAACAGCCTGAACTGGCTTCTTTTGCACGCCAAATATTTGAGCGCTACCCATGCCCTATTTTAAAAGTTGAACTGGAATTTAACGGTCGCTGGCATATTAACAAGCTGACATCAGGTGCGTTGAATCAGTTAACTGATGAGCAACAAAGCTTTTTTGGTAACTCACTGGATCATTTCAGTAAACGAGTGTGGCGCAAAGCGCGCACCCGCAAAGAGTACCGTTTTGATTTGGCCATTTTGTATAACCCGGACGAAGCCATTCCGACCAGTGACAAAAAAGCACTGTCATTGTTTATAAAAGCCGCCAAAGAGGCCGATATTGAAGCTGAGCTGATTACCGCAAACGATTTCAATCGTCTGTTGGAGTTCGATGCGCTTTTCATTCGCGAAACCACCCGTATTAATCATTATACCTACCACTTTGCGAAAAAAGCCGAAGCCAACGGTATGGTCGTCATTGACCACCCGGACTCCATTGTTAAATGTGCCAATAAAGTGTTCTTAAAAGAGTTACTGGATAAACATAAGGTAGCGACACCAAAAACAGAACTCTTGTTGAGCCAATCAGATATCGACTACGAAGCAATAGGCGAACGTTTGGGTTACCCGGTTGTGCTGAAAATTCCTGACGGTTCATTTTCTATTGGCGTGGAAAAAGCAGAAGACTTAGCCCAGTTTAAACAAGTGGCAACGGAGCTTTTCGAGCAGTCCACTATACTGCTGGCACAAGAGTATATGAGAACCGACTACGACTGGCGTATTGGTGTACTGAATAACCGACCCATATACGCTTGCCAGTACTTTATGGCGCGTAACCACTGGCAAATTTATAACCACAGCGAGTCGTCCTCACGAGGTAAAAGCGGTTCTTTTGCCACTTTAGGCGTGCATCAGGCTCCTAAAGATGTGGTGCGGCTGGCATTACAGGCAACCCGCTTAATAGGTGACGGCCTGTACGGTGTAGATATTAAACAAACACCGCAAGGCCCTGTTGTTATTGAAATTAATGACAACCCGTCAATTGAATCTGGTGTGGAAGACAAACACTTAGGTTATGAGCTGTACCGGCTGATTATGGCTGATTTTGGACGACGCCTGGATGAATACTGAGTTTCGCATTGAGCGGGCAGACAAGAACGACCTTGAACAATTAGTTTCTTTAGAACGTGCAACTTTTAATTACAGTTGCATTAGTCGTCGCAGTTTTAAACGAGTAATTGAATCCAGCCATAACTATTGCTGGGTAGCACGTTCAGGTAACGATTTAGCCGGGTATGCTATTGCCTTTACCCGGCGTAACAGCAAAGTATGGCGCCTGTACTCAATAGCCGTAGCTCAGAGCTTTCGCGGTTTAGGGGTAGGTAATCTGCTTATGAATGAAGTGCTGAATTCGGCGAAAACCGCCGGCGCTAATGCCATGTCGCTGGAAGTGAAAAGCGACAACAAGGCCGCTATTCACTGGTATCAAAGCTGTGGTTTCGAAACCATCGATATTCTGCCGGAATACTACGATGACGGCAGCGACGGTTTCAAAATGCGCTTTACTTTTTATCCGGAAAGTCAGTAAACACGCCCTCTACGCCAGCTTGTTTTAACCACTGGCGTAATTGCGCATGAGACTCCACGCCTTCGGGTAAGTCATCGGCCCGCAAGGTATAAACATGAACATCCAGACCTTTCTCTTCCGCTGACTTTAAAACACTGTCCCATTCAGGCTCACCGTTTTCATTCACTCCGGTCAATACGTGGTTTACCCACAAGCCGACACCTTCAGCGTAGCTTTTTACTGACTCCAGCCCGGCGCCCGTGCGCATGGCGCTGTAATCAATATCGGTCTCTCCCCACTCATTGTCACCCACCAGCTGAATTAACGGAAAGTCCCAGTTAAATTCACGCTTTAAGCGACGTAACACTTCCGGGTCAAAAGACTGCAGATAAACCGGTGTTGGCCGTTTGTCGTGGTATCCGTTGTGAGCCAGGACAGACATCACGGCCGCCGTCGCGTCGTACCCTTGCTGCTGATACCAGCGCGGAGATTTGATCTCGATATAAATGCCTGTCGACATATCCCGAACGCGATTCAGCTCCTGAATCAGTTTGATTTCCTCATCCAGCGTTTGTATAGGAAAGTGAACATCGGGGTGAGAAAATCGCTTAGGGTAAACCAGCTCATAATCTTTATGCCGGGCGACCATAGTTAACTGTTTAAGCTCTTCCAGCGAAAAATCGACCACATAGTATTTACCATCGGGACGATGCTTTTCCGGAAACACTTCGGAGACATTGGTGACATGGTCCAGAATTTCATCATGCAGAACGACCGGAACGCTGTCACGGCTCAGTTGCACGTCTTGCTCTATGAAGTCCGCTCCCAGCCCATGAGCCATAACGGTGCTGGCCTGAGTGTGCTCGGGTAAATAACCGGAAGCACCGCGGTGCGCAATGTCCAGAAACTGCGGAACTTGAAGGTCATGGAACGGCGCATCCGGCGTCTCGTCCTGCGCCTGAACTGCGGTTGCTGATACCAATAAAAACAAACACCCAAAAATACGTTTAGTCATTGTTCCAGTTAACCTCTAGTACCTTATCGCCAAGCTCGCGATAACGCGTCATTAATACGTCAATGGGTTCCGGGTCAGGGTTTAACCCGCGTCCGCGCAAATATTCCGGGTTGTACAGCTTACTCACCGAACGTTCACCCAAGTCACAGGAAAAGGTCACAATGCGGTGTCCCGGACCTTTTCGTAAAGCTGCGGCCAACGCACCAGCCACGTTTAGCGCCGAGCTACTCCCCAGAACAATACCATCTTCGTCTCGGATATAACGTGACAACGTCACTAAATCTTGATCGGGCAAATTAACCGCGTGATCAATACGTGCCTGGCGGAAATTATCCACTAGCCGCATAATACCAATGCCCTCCGTCATAGAGCCGCCATTCGACACATATTCGCCGCTGCGTAAAAACTCATAGATACCGGAACCATCCGGGTCAACCACCCAAACATCCAGTTCCGGGTTCTGCTCTTTTAAGAAGCGAGAGTTACCACCAATGGTGCCACCGGTTCCAGCCACAGACACCAGAGCGTCAATTCTCCCTTCGGTTTGTTCCCATATTTCCGGGCCAGTATGAAGGTAATGCGCACGAGCATTACTGGTGTTTTCAAATTGGTTAGCCCACCAGCAATCATCGCGTTCTTCCGCTAAACGGCGCGCCGTATGGTAGAAGTGGTTTTCGTTCTTAAAAGGAACCGGATCAACCGCCATCAGTTCACCGCCATGCAAGCGGATCATGCGCTCTTTCTCCGGTGTCTGGTCATTGGGCATGACCGCTAACATACGCAAGCCGTAAGACTTTGCCACAACAGCCAGGCCAATACCGGTATTACCGGCGGTACCTTCAACCACCGTCATACCCGGCTTTAACTCGCCGCGTTCCATAGCGTCATCAATCAGTTGCTTAGCCGCGCGATCCTTAATGGAGCCGCCCGGATTCTGGAACTCGCATTTAATAAAGATATCGCATCCGGTTAAATCAGACAGCGACGGTATACGAAGTAAATCCGTCTGCCCGATAAGATCGCTCTGCCGCGCGCCAACTCTCATGCCACTGCACCCTTAATCATTCGCTACTGTAGGTAAATAGTATCTCCCCTGTACCCTTTTGGTTCAATAGCACTTTTGGTGCAATGCACAGAAGGGGCGCACGTTTTTTGTGCAGAAAAATTACGTAAATATTATTTATTCATAAATATCAGCTAGTTAAATTCTGGCACGCTTCGTGAAGTTAAAGGGTTGCTTAACAATATTTTAATAAGGAAAGCACCATGAAAATGCTCGTTGCGTTAATCAAACCCTTCAAGCTGGAGGATGTGAAGCAAGCGCTGTTTGAAATTGGCTGTAAAGGCCTGACAGTAACCGAAGTCCGGGGAGTAGGACGTCAAAAGGGGCATACCGAACTGTACCGGGGCGCCGAATATCAAGTCGACTTCCTGCCCAAAATGAAAATTGAACTGGCGGTTCCCGACGAAACCGTCGAACGAGCTCTGGAAGTAGTCATTGCCGCGGCTCATACCGGCAATATCGGCGACGGAAAAATATTCGTTATGCCGCTGGAGCAATGCGTTCGCATACGCACTGGCGAAACCGACCAAGACGCCCTTTAAGGAGCCCATCATGGAAGCACAAAACTTACAACAACTCACTTTCGCGGTAGACACCTTTTACTTACTCATATCCGGGGCGCTGGTTATGTGGATGGCGGCTGGTTTTTCCATGCTGGAGGCGGGTCTGGTCAGAAGCAAAAACACCACCGAAATTCTGACCAAAAACATCGTGCTCTACGCCATCGCCTGTATTGTTTACCTGGTTATCGGCTACAAAGTCATGTACCCCGATCCTTCAACCTCAGCTTACGCGGCTGACGCTAATTTCTTTTTTCAGATGGTGTTCGTTGCTACTGCTATGTCGATAGTCTCAGGTGCCGTTGCCGAGCGTATGAAGCTAATGAGCTTTCTGCTGTTCTGTGTCGTGCTTAGTGCGGTCATTTATCCGGTACAGGGCTTATGGACCTGGGGCGGTGGAATGCTGACGGAATGGGGCTTTGTCGATTTTGCCGGCTCCAGCATTGTGCATTTAACCGGTGCATCAGCGGCACTTGCTGCGGTTCTTTTACTTGGCCCGCGCTCCGGTAAATACCTGAGTGATGGCAGTATCAACGCTTTACCCGGCTCTAATATGCCACTGGCCGCGCTGGGTACCTTCATTCTCTGGTTTGGCTGGTTTGGTTTTAACGGCGGTTCACAGTTAGCGCTAAGCACCGTTGACGATGCCAATGCCATAGCCCGCGCCATGGTAAACACTAATACCTCGGCCGCAGCTGGCACTATCGCCACGCTGCTATTTACTAAGCTGTTGTGGAAAAAAGCCGATTTAACCATGATTTTAAACGGTGCCTTAGCCGGTCTGGTTGCCATTACCGCACAACCTGTTACCCCAGAACCCTGGCTTGCCGGCGTTATCGGCTTTATTGCGGGGCTTATTGTCGTGCTCTCCATTATTGGGCTGGATAAGCTCCACATTGACGATCCGGTCGGTGCTATTTCGGTACACGGTGTGGTCGGTATTTTCGGTACCCTTGTGGTGCCGCTCAGCGATGACGGTGCCAGCTTTGTTATTCAGTTAGCCGGTGTCGGTACCATTTTCTGCTGGGTGTTTTTCAGTAGTCTTATTGTCTGGGCTATACTGAAGCTAATATTGGGCATTCGTGTAACTAAAGAGCAGGAATATATCGGCTTAGATCAAGTCGATTGCGGCGTTGAAGCTTACCCTGAGTTTACGTCGAAAAAAGACGGGTAAAAGGCTTTTTATTGCCAGTTTCGCCCATTCTTGATAACGTTTTTAACCATCATTTTCCGGAATGGGCGAACAAATATGTCGACATCACGAGAGTATGTTGAAGAGCTTTTAGCAAAAGCAGATATCCGCATTAACGGTGACAGAGCCTGGGATATGCAGGTTCACGATGAAACCGTATTTGATCAGGCACTGTCGCGCGGTAATCTTGGCTTGGGTGAATCTTATATGGCTCGTTTGTGGGACGCCGAATCGCTTGACCAGTTTTTCTTCCAGCTACTGCGCTCCGGCATTCAGGATGAAGTTAACCCCGCCCGCCTTATTTTCCATTCCTTAAAAAGCCGAGTCTTCAACTTACAAAGTAAATCCAAAGCCTGGGAGGTTGGTCAGCATCATTACGACATGGGCAATGACCTTTATCAGTCTATGCTCGATGAGCGTATGGTTTACACCTGTGGTTACTGGGAAAAAGCCAAAGACGTTGACGAAGCACAACGGCATAAACTTGAACTGTGCTGTAAAAAGCTGGGATTGAAGCCAGGCATGCGCGTTCTTGATATTGGTTGTGGCTGGGGCAGCTTCATGCAGTATGCCGCTGAAAACTACGGTGTCGAATGTGTTGGTGTCACTATATCCAAAGAGCAGGTAGCCCTTGGCAAAGAGCGCTGCAAAGGTCTTCCGGTAGAATTCCGGCTACAGGACTACCGCGAGCTGGACGAACAGTTTGACCGCGTTATCAGCTTAGGAATGTTTGAGCATGTCGGTCAGAAGAACTACGACGACTATATGGATGTCGCTCTGCGCTGCACCAAAGAAGACGGCCTGTTCCTGCTGCACACTATTGGTAAAAACGTCAGTGATACCGCAGCCGACCCGTGGATCAGCAAGTACATTTTCCCGAATGGCGAAATTCCGTCTATTTCACAAATAGGAACGGCACTGGAAGAAAAGTTTGTCTGCGAAGACCTGCACAACTTTGGTGCCGATTACGATAAAACCTTAATGGCCTGGTTTGAAAACTTCGATAAAGCCTGGCCATCTATTAAGTCACAGTTTGATGACGAATTTTATCGTATGTGGAAATACTATTTGCTGTCCTGTGCTGGTGCATTCCGTGCGCGCGACATCCAGTTGTGGCAATGGGTGTTATCCCCCAACGGCAGTGTTGGGGGATACTCGCGCCCACAACTTTAAGAAACGCTATTAAACTCGTTCATAAAGATATCCCAGAACACCAAAAACAGGGCCGCAACCAGCGGCCCTAAAACAAACCCGGTAATACCAAACAGCGATAAACCGCCTAAGGTAGAAAACAGCACCAGATAATCCGGTAATTTCGTATCACGCCCTACCAAAACCGGGCGCAGTACGTTGTCGGCCAAACCAATAACTATTGCCCCGTAAGCCACCAGAATGGTGCCGGCTATCCAGTTACCTGTCGCATACAAATAAATAGATACAGGTAGCCATACCAGACTCGCGCCAACCGCCGGGATTAACGACAAAAAGGCCATGACGACACCCCACAGCAGGGCTCCGGGAATACCCAGTAACGCGAAAATTATGCCACCCAATGTGCCCTGAACTATTGCCACAACAATGTTTCCTTTCACTGTTGCCCGAGTTACCTCTGCAAATTTAGTAAACAGCTTACGTTCTCGTTCATCGCCCAAAGGCAGCGCTTTTACTAAAAGGTCAATCAGCAAGTGACCGTCCCGCAAAAGGAAAAAGGTCAAATAAATCATTAGCGAAAGGCTAATGATAAAAGAGAATGTATTTTGACCGATGCTTAACGCTTCTTCTGCCAAAAATTTACTACCACTAACGGCTCCTGATGATATTTTCTCCCGTACATCGCTGGCTTTAATATCAAACTGAGCAAGCAAGTCACTAATAACCGGAAACGCCTTTTGAATATCATCAAAGAGCTTACCGGGGTTAATTTTGCCTTCGTCCAGCCGCTGATAAAAACTAACCCCCTCCTGCACAAAGGAATATGAAATACCCAGCGCCGGAATCACCACAATAACCAATGCAATCAGCAAGGTTACAAGAGCTGCCCGGTTGGGCTTGTCTCCAAACGTCTTTTTCAGTTTTTGTTGTAGCGGGTAAAAAATAACAGTCACCACACAAGCCCAAAAAATAGCTCCCCAAAACGGTATAAGTACCCAGGCGAAGGCGATACTGACTAAAATCAATGTCAGTAAAAATGACCGCCGTTCTAAAGATTCCCGCATAGCTGGTTCCTTGATGTTAATGATTCTCGGCTTAAATACTTGACAGAAGTTAAGATTGATAACAACCTCAAGATAGCTAACTGCCTAATTTATCACAACTGATAAGAATAAATGCCTAAATTGGAAGACCCAAACAGCTTTACCAGCTGGCTCAAAGAAAGTGTCGTCAACTTCACCGAGATGAACGCCGAAAAACAGGTGTTCATGGGCTTCGTGTTGGCGATACTGATTGCGGCTATTATCAGGGTCATTGAGATAACGGGCGGGCTTCCGAGCCTTTACGAGCACCTACTTTACTTTCCATTGATTTTTGCCGGTTTACTGCTGGGGTCACGCATTGGTGCCCTGGCTGGTTTCATGTGTGGCCTATTACTCAGCCCCTTTTCTTTTTCCGAGTCGCTGATAAGCGGCAACGAAATTGTCGGCGGCTGGATGCTTCGCATGGTTGCTTATACTCTTGTGGCCACTATGGCGGGAATGGTTGCCAAAGTCATAAAAGAATTAAGTGGTGCCGAACAAACGGCCAAATTCAAATACCAGGGAACCGACCTTCCCAATATCAACGCCCTGCTAAGACAGTTAGAAAGCATTGGCCATGGAAAAGGCAGTTCACCCGATGACCTGGTCGATATTTTCAACTTCCGCTTACAGAATATGGACAAAATTCAGCAGCAAGTAGGAACTGAAAAAGCCAACGAACTTGTTAAGCAAATGGCTGTTCAACTAAAAAAACTCCTGGGGGATCAGGTTCACGTCGGTCAGACGTCAAGAAACGAATTGGTTGGGGTTCGCTCTGAAGCTGAAGAAAACTCAAAAGAACTTCAACAAAAAATAGAGAGCTTTTTGGAGCAACCCATAGTCATTGACGGTGTTTCTTATCAAATGGACAGCACCGCTGGTGTGCTTCGGGTTAAAAAAGAACAGCTGAAAGAAGATCACCAAAAAGTTTTTGACGAAGCCCAGTCACACGCCTTTAACGCTTTCCAAAAGAAACAACAGTTCTCGTTTCTGGAACAAGACGAGGCCATCGACCAGATTGAAGAAGTCACTTTTTCGCGTCAGTTTAACGAAGCAATGAAGAATAACGACATTCAGCTTTACTACCAGCCTCGGCTCAATACTAATTCCGGCTACTTCTCTGTACTGGAAGTGTCTGCGAAATGGGTACACCCTAAACGCGGTAGCATGAGTGTGGAAGAGTTTAAGCCAATGATAGAAGAGGCTTCTTTAACTCAGCAATTTACGTCATGGATTATTCAACGCACATTTAAAGACCTGCGGGTATGGCAAAAACAAAAAGTGACTGTACGCGTCGCTATTAACGTGACCATTAATGACATTGTCGACCCGCTTGTACTTAATGTGTTAGCGCACGAGCTGCAGGAAACCAAATTTCCAGCACAAAATATTAATATCGAGGTCAGTGAACGAGCCTTAATGTCACTTTCCGACAAATCGAAACGCTATCTGGAACGTCTACGCAGCATTGGCTGTAATGTTATTGCCTCGCATTTTGGGGAAGGCCGCTCCACTATACAGTCACTTTTTGTGCTGCCTGTAGATGCGGTAAAACTGTCTGAGGAATTAGTGCAAAAAGCCACGTCTCACAGCGATCAAAAACGAGAGTTAGCCTCTATGGTCAAAATGGCCAGAGCGCGAGGTTTAACAACCATAGCTACGGGCATCAATGATCGCGCTAAGCTACTACTGTTAAAGCAAATAGGGTGTGAAGAATTACAAGGCTCTATTCTCAGTAAGTCATTGAAGAAATCAGAAATACCCTGGGCACGGATACGATAATGAGAAATGAAAGAGAGTTAACACTGCATAGAGCATCGCGTAAACGATTTTTCAAACGACCGGAAGTTATTCTGGCGCTCAGCTATATAATAGCCGCTATCATCTGGGAAATAGGCGCTAACGCCTTAATTCCTAAGTTACCGGTGGAAGCCGACACGAAAAGCACCTTAATTCAATGGGAGCCCTGGGCGTTTGTCGCACTATCCATCATTTTTCTGTTTTTCTTTATTCGCCGCATTTGGTTTTTACGGTTTAAAAAGTCTCGTGAGTTACTGCATAGCTATCTCGGTAACAGCCCAACCGTACACTACGAGCTTAGGGCTCTCGATTCCGGCTTCTGCGTCGACTGGGTAAGCACAAACTGCGAACGCATTCTGGGATACTCAACAGAAGAGGTAATGGCACCGGGCTGGTGGCTGAACAACATTCATCCTAACGACGTAAAAACAGTAAAGAAAACAGCTCTACGCGGCTTTGAAGAAGAACAATTTGTTTGTGAATATCGCTTTCGTCACCAACAGGGGCATTACGTTTGGGTTAGAGACGAGGTTCGCCGTAGCAGTCAGAAACCGCTGCGCTTTCAGGGATCCTGGACGAATATTTCTGCCGACTACTATGATACCACCAGCATTAATTCCGGGAAGAACTCAGAGCATGACGTGTTGTCAGGCATTGCGCTTTTGGACGGGCGCCGTCGGGTAATAGCGATTGATACACCATTTACCGACATTTCCGGCTTGAACGAATCAGCCTGTCTGAATTCAAGACTCGAGGAACTCCTATCAGCAACGGAAATTGATGATATTGACGGAGGCTTCCCCTGTAACCAGAGTATTTTGATAGTGGGTCGCGATATAGATAATCAGCGTTACTCTGCCATTTTAACCGTTCGTGAAGCCCCGGCTAGTTTCCCCGGGGAAGCGGCCTACATTGCGACCTTAAGCGATGTCACCCGAATGAAATTGCAGCAGCGGCAATTGCAGAAGCTGGCCTTTTTTAACGACTTAACTGGCTTACCTAACAGCAACTCGCTGGCACTGGATTTAACCCGGTTATTAGATGAATTGCCCAGCGACAGATTGGCTGCCGTCATTGTAATGAACGTTAATCATTTCCATCAGGTGAATGACCAGTATGGCCATCATATTGGCGATAAAATTTTACAGCGCCTGGCGCTTAGACTGAAAAAAGCCGTTCCCTTCGGTACCAAACTTTATAACCTCGGTGGTGATGAATTTGCCGTCGTTTTGAATCATATTGTTGAATACATCGATATTCAGAACATTATTCTGGAAATTCAGGCCGCGTACGAACCGCCATTCATATTGTCGGACAGCCAGCGGCAGGTGCAACTGGCAGCCAGCATTGGCGCCAGCGTTTACCCACTCGACGGCTACGATGCCGAAAAGCTTCTGGCTCAGGCCAATTTGGCAATGAACTCTGCTAAAGACGAGCACAATGAGAGCAGCACTTACTTTAAACAAGAGCTGGAAACCCGCTCTTACGATGAAATTCAATTAGAAGAAGACGTCCGCAGTGTGTTGCAAACCGGGCAAATGCAGTTGGTGTATCAACCCGTTCTTAATATGCAGCATCAGGTGGTCGGCGTTGAGGCTCTGCTGCGCTGGGAGCACCCCGACCTTGGCTCATTAAAACCCGACCAGTTCCTGCCACAATTTGATGCCAATGGCATGCTGGACACCCTGGGAGTATGGGTGGTTGAACAGGTTATCGAGCAAATTGATCTCTGGCAGGAGCAAAACACCGTTCCGGGAAAAATCGGTATTAATTTGGCAACCGAGCAAATTTCACAGAAGCTTTATCAGACAGTCAGCCAGTTTGTTAAAAAGACCCCAAAGCTAGCGGCAAAACTGGAATTTGATTTAAGTGAAAGCAGCTTACAAGAACCCCTGCCGCACACTCTGGAAATTATTGAGAAGTTACATCAGCTTGGTATAACTCTGGTTATTGACCGGTTCGGTAAAGGCGTTGCCAGCATGCTGCATTTGAAAACCATGCCGGTGAGCAAAATTAAAATAGAAAGAGAGTTTATTCGCGATCTTGATACTAACGAACGCTCGCGCAATTTGGTGCGTGCGGTTATTCGCATGACCTCAGAGCTGGGGTTGGAAGTACAAGCGGTAGGCGTAGAAAACCAAGCACAGTTAGATACACTCGCCGAATTTGGTTGCCACTACTGGCAGGGTAAGCTTTACATGTTACCGCAAACCGCCGACACCGTATTTACTCAGGACACTAACTAGCCCGGTCTGCCATTAAGGCCTCATAAACCTCAGTAATATGAGGGTCGTTGACGCCCAGTTGCTGTAGCGCCAACTGCAACTTGACCAGGTATTCGGCATTGGGCCCGCTGGGGCCGGACGAACGAGCGATATGGCTGGCAATTTCCGACGCCGTAGCCTCGCCAAGAAACGCTTCATTGTCTTCTGTCGCAATATAAACAAGGCCTTCTTGTTGGCTGCCGTCACGAAAACTCATCGGCGTAGTAAATCTTAAATAACCGTTTTTTTCACGATGATCTAAATGCTCGAACACATCGGGTGAGACTTTGTAGGCCATTCCCGTGCATTCTTCACCCGGAGTTTCTGTTAAAGTCAGTACCCTGCCCGGAGCTTCTGGTGTGCCTCTATGGTCGTGCGACCCTTGCCAGAAACGTCGTGACCAACCTTGTATTGAGGCAGCCGCCCGTTCCAGATACGGAAAGTCGACTTTATAAATCAGTGAGCCATAACCAAATAACCAGACAGCCTCCAGGCCACTTAAGTCCTGCCGCTCTTTATTCATTGCAATGGTATCGTGTGACATACTGCTCAGTTGCCTATTCTCGCTTGGTGCTTTGTAGCCTGACGTTTACGTCAGGAACTATATCTCACCTGACATGAATGTCAGGCTACAGCGGCTTGTAGCCGATACGGAAGCCGCCCCAATGTTTTCCATTTACATAAACGGGTACCGATAAGTCGTGCATAACCTCGCCGGTATCGCGTTTGTAGGTCTGTAACAATAACGTTTGCGTGTGAGCTCCGCAACGTGCCCCGGTTTTGTCATTAAATAGCCGACGCGAGCGGTTGCCGACCAGGTCTTTCTTCGGATCACCTGTTAACGGCTTATTAAACGCATCGTTGTGCCGCGCTACATAGCCTTTCGGGTCAGTGGCTATAGCGTAAATAATGTGTTCATGTCGTTTCAGAGTAGGCTCCTGAATAGCGGGTAATATACTCTCGAAAAACTCCGTGTATGGTGTCTTGTATTTTACCGGCTCGGTTCCGGGAACCGCTTGATAATCCCGGGAGAACAGTTGAGAGGACGTCAGCTCGCCTTGCTCAATAGCCTGATCTAAACGTTGCCCAATTTGTTTAGCGGCGTCGGTTGCGGCCTGGTAAATCACTTTATGTTCAGCATCGGCATCATTTTCAACCAAGTGCGCGAACAATTGCTCCGACTGCAATTCCAGTTGCTCGGCCTGCCCGCTTACGTCATCCAGTTGCTGGTATTGTTCAGATAAGTCTGAGTTTACAGAATGCAGAAGCTCACCATTACGGGAAAGATCCTCTGCGTTCTCACCCATTAACCCGGTAATTTTTTGCAGTTGCTGCTCCACGGTTTCGGCTTGTTCTACAATGCTGGCCAGTTGTTCAATAATGCCCTCGGTTGTTTCCGACTGCTGTTCAATGTGCTTTGACAGTTGCTCAATATTATTGACCGCAACCGTGGTTTCATTATGAATCGCTTCCACCAAATTACTCACTTCTACGGTTGCATCCGAAGTTCGTCCGGCCAGCGTTCTGACTTCATCGGCTACAACCGCAAAGCCACGACCATGTTCACCGGCACGCGCCGACTCTATCGATGCATTCAGCGCCAGCAAGTTGGTTTGCTCTGCAATACTGTCAATAACCTGGGTCACTTTACGAATATCATCGGCTTTAGCCTGCAGACCTCTGACCGCTTCCGCACTTTCTCGGCTGTCCGCCACTACCAGAGCTATCTTCTGAGTGAGTTGCTTTATTCTCTCGCGGCCTTCGTGGCTTATCTGCTTGGTTTGCTCTGCAGCAACAGCCACTTCCGATGAAAAGCTTTCTATTCCCTTCGCCCGTTCGCTCACTCGTGACGAGTTATCCACACTTTCTTTCAAACGCTCGACAATATCTGCCAAAACGGATTTAAAACGGCTTATCGCAAAACTAAGCTCTGCCGTTGCTATTGCATTTTTACCGGAGTTTTCGGCCAGCTGATCCGTGCCGTCTCCCTCAGAGGGCTCTTCATCATCCGCTATTCCGGCGGCGCTAAAATAACGGGCATAAAACCAGCTCAGGGCAATAAATAATAAGCTTTGCAGACATAACTGCAGCCACAACCAGGGCACAAAAGCAAGGACAAGGACACCGGCGGCTATTGCCAAAGCCGTTATCAATAAAGGAGGTTTCACATCAACTGTGGACATTTATCTGCTTCCGTAAGGCGTAAAAAACGCAACGTACCATGTATAATTATCGAACAGTTTCCATGAAACTTTATGCTGCTGCACTACGACCTTGGTAGCAGGTGCAGACGGGCAACGCACCCGCCTGCGGTTTTTAAGGTTGGAAATTAACGATTTTTGTCGGTATCAGAGTCGTTGTCTGAGCCCAATTCTTCCTGCTGACGAAGGTAACCAGCGGCCTCTTCATCAGAAGTCTTCGACTGCGATTGCTGCAATCTGTCCTGGTCTGTTGGAATGGCGCGGGTCTGCTCATTTAACTGATGTATCTGTGAGGCATTGCCCAAATCGCGATTACTGGTTATAGAAGCAATAGACTCGCGGTCTTTCAGGAAGTCGATAACATCCTTACGGATAGACGCCATTTCGTCATCCGATTTATGCATTTCCAGAATATGTCGCGGATGCTCCAGATTTTTCATTCCGGTTGCAGCAAAAGTTGTCGACACAATACGTGACACGATAACCCAGGGAGTAATACTACTGCGAACCAGCGTATTTTCTGAGCGAGTACTGTCGTGAATACCGGTACCGGTTGAAATTTTAGACTCAGTAAAGGTTCCTTCGCACTTAAAGTAAATAAGCATGGATTCAAACTGAATTTCCGCATAAAACAGATGCGCGATATTAGCGGCTAAACCCGCAAATGCCCGCAGGACATAGCCAATAAGATAAAAATGAACGGCAGTCATGACTACGCCTGCTAAGGTCATTAAGTCGCTATAGGGAGTCTCTTCAGTCAGCCTATAGTTCATGCTATCAAGAAGTTTGACCACATCGACTGTTGCATAGGCTAAGAAAAACGTAAAAACCACACCGATAATGAACAAGCTATTACCCAGCAACAAGCTGACCAAGCGCGATTTATCAAATAACCCGCCCAGTCCCATAGGTTTTACCTGAGGCTGAATTTCCTGAATCATCTCCCCGCTAAAGGCTCCTTTGCCGTCAACGTGTTCCTGCAAGTTAGGATCCAATTCACGATACACACGGTTTGGCACTTCGCGATAACGACGGTTTGCCATGACCAGATTGTCCAGGTTGATAAAAATCTCTTTAGGGTGCACCGACTCCTGCCAGTTTTCCCGTAATTCAGAGACTTCAGAAACCGGATTCGCATGGGCTAAACGTCTTTTCAGCAACACCACAGTGACAGCCGTGCAAACTAAAGCGCCAACAAAAATGCCAAATAAGTACCAACCTGCATGAAAGTCCGGCAAAGCGGCATAATACTGCTCAACCGTTGCCGCCGTTACGTCTGTTGCAGCCATCCACCAGCTCACTACCAGCCCTACCACAACAGGCAATAACAAGGCGAAAGCAATAATCTTGACCAAATCACCACTGCCCATAGAGTCAATAGTCTGCTCTGCCCCGCGGGATATCGCCTTACCAGCGGCCTTCCATACGTGCATGATGTAAAGCGTCAATAAAACAGTGTAGACAGGGAAAGCCAGCACGCCTGCATCTCCGGCAAAACCAGCCAGGGACACAAAGGCAGCAAAGCCAAACGCAACCATTGCCGTAAGAGTACGCACCCAGGCGCCTAACAGGCGTTGCGCCATATTACGAATGGGATAAGGCATAAACAGTAATTTTGGAAATACCGTGTGAGCTATTCGCGCCAGTAAGCCTTTGGGCTCTATAAAGGTGCTGTTTTTACGGCCCATAAGCATTTCTTCCAGAGCCTGATCGTTATAAGCAACATAACGCGACTCTTCCTGCGCGGTACTGCGCTCAGACTTACTAAAGTTAGGAGCCAGTGACGTAGGGTGATTACGGCCAACAAAGTAACG
Organism: Idiomarina sp. ST20R2A10; assembly: GCF_051842345.1. NCBI lineage: Bacteria > Pseudomonadati > Pseudomonadota > Gammaproteobacteria > Alteromonadales > Idiomarinaceae > Idiomarina > Idiomarina sp. ST20R2A10. The sequence continues at coordinate 239,235 of NZ_JBNIEY010000002.1, forward strand.
CAGCATTGCCATAATGCCGCCGCTCAGTACTTTAATGCCGACTGCCAGAAGCGAAATACCGAAAATAGCCAGCACCCACCCCATAATCGGATCTTGCTTTACGGAACCAGCACCTGCTACCAGCAAATATACACCAAACAGCGATTGCACAACCCCACGAATACTGGTTACCAAGCCCTCTGTTTTAAACGGATTTTTTAATCCAAGATCAATCGAACCGTAATCAAACGCCACCGAACTTCCCCTACTCTATATGCCTATAAAAAATAAAGGCTTTAGGTTAGCGGTAAGTTAACTGCTGAGCAATAGAAAAATAAAAGCCTGAAAGCATTGAGCTCCATTGACATCAAGCCATGTGCGTAGCAATCTAAGCCTCTATTTTGCTATCAAGCGGCACAGACTATGAAAACCATCGTTGATCACCTGGCACAGTATGCGGCTTATCATCGGAACCGTAAGAATGTCATGACTCATCTTGTCGGTATTCCACTGATTGTTGTCGGCATCATTAGTTTATTATCACGGCCTGCGCTACCCTTGGACTACTTTTTGATTACCCCCGCCAACTTAGTTGTTCTGGCGGCGGTTATTTTTTATATCCGTCTGGATATCAAGTTAGGTTTGCTCATGACCATTTTGCTATGGCTGTCGCTGTCAGTTGGCCGCGACATAGCCGCATTACCAACCAGCTTATGGCTTAGCTGGAGCATTGGTCTGTTTGTTGTCGGCTGGGTATTTCAATTTATCGGCCATTATTTTGAAGGCCGCAAACCGGCTTTTGTTGATGATATTATGGGCTTAGCCATTGGCCCCTTATTCGTCGTAGCAGAAGTCGTATTTATGTTGGGCTTTAGAAAGGACTTAAAAGCAGCGGTGGAACAAAAATTATGATGGAACTGGATTACCCGCAGTGGTTTCATGATTGGGCGGCAACCCAACCCTGGGCCTATACAATTGGAGCCTGCTTTTTCCTTGTTATAGCGGTTTGGTTGTCTCAGCTTGTGACCAAACACGTTTTACTGCGTGGTATTTCCCGTCTGCTGTCTCAAACCCAGTTAGGCAGTGACCCGGGTATAGGCATTCGCGTTATTGTCAGCCGCCTGGCTCAGGTTGTTCCTGCGTTAGTGCTGTCCGGCGGTATTTATCTGGTACCGGATTTACCGGAAACCGCCACCACCATCATACGCAACATCAGTATTGCGTACCTCATCCTGACTCTGGCGCGTTCGTTTAGCGCGGCCATGACTAGCGTTAACGAAATATACAGTCGTCAGCCTGACGCGCATACAAAGCCAATAAAGGGTTATCTGCAAATTGCGAAAATAGTGGTCTATGTGGTGGCGACTATTCTCATTATTGCCTCATTGCTGGACCGCTCTCCGGTTATTCTGCTATCAGGAATTGGTGCCATGGGTGCGGTTGCCATGCTGGTATTTCAGGACACCATTCTGTCACTGGTTGCCAGTATTCAGCTCTCATCTAATGACATGCTTCGTGTCGGCGACTGGATTGAAATGCCCCAGCTAAACGCTGACGGCGATGTCATTGATGTGGCACTGCATACGGTTAGGGTTCAAAACTGGGATAAAACCATTACGAACATTCCCACCAAACGTCTTATTTCCGAGTCGTTTAAAAACTGGCGGGGCATGCAGGAAAGCGGTGGACGCCGTATAAAACGAGCGTTATACATTGACCAGAACAGTATTCACTTTTTGTCCGTTGAGCAGAAGAAAAAGCTGAAACGTTTCTCGCTACTTAGCGAGTATCTGGAACAAAAAGAAAAAGATATATCTGAATGGAACGCGGGTCTGGAAAAGAAAGGCTTCGACCCTATAAACGGACGTCAGGTAACCAATATTGGTACCTTTCGCGCCTACGTGAAACAGTACCTCAAGCAGCGACCCGACATACACGAAGGAATGACACTGATGGTTCGTCAGTTAAACCCGGGGCCTCAGGGTTTGCCCATTGAAGTGTACTGCTTTAGTAACGATACCGCGTGGGAAATCTACGAAGGTATTCAGTCCGACATTTTTGATCACTTGTTTGCCATACTGCCACAATTTGACTTACAGGTTTTTCAGGAAACCTCAGGGCAGGACGTTCGTTCGGCGGTACAAGCGCTGGAGCTTAAACCCAAAAGTGATGATGAATAAGTTAAGACTGAACTAACACTTTACTGTCATTAAGTCTTCATGTTTACGGAGTAATTTCTTTTACTCTGGGAAAAATGCATGGAGTAAAACAGTGAAGCAATTTAACCGACGTGACTTTTTAAAGCTATTTGCAGCAACGGGCGCAGCAGTCACCGTATCAACCGCATTACAGGGCTGTGCAAGTGTTGGCAAAACCAGTGAGCGCAGCTCCGTCAAGTTTGACCATGGCGTAGCCAGTGGCGATCCAACTTCAAACGCCATTTTGTTGTGGACGCGCGCCGTGCCGGAAAATAGTACAGAAAAACAAGTAGCGCTGGGCTGGGAACTGGCCGCCGATGAAAACTTTTCAAGTATCATTCGTTCTGGAACAGCCACAACAAGCGCCAGCAGAGACTACACAGTTAAAGTCGACGTTACTCAATTATCGCCAAACCAGCGTTACTACTATCGTTTTTTAGGTAAGAACAGCAAAAGCCCCTCTGGCAAAACGCAAACGCTTCCTGAATCTGGCTTAAAACCGCTGAAGTTTGCGGTTTTCTCCTGCTCTAACTACCCCGCCGGTTACTTTAACCCATACTCCGAAGCAGCAAAGGACGATTCTATTGATGCGGTCATTCATTTAGGTGACTACATTTACGAGTATGGCGCAGGCGGTTACGCCACCCAAGGTTCGCAAGAAATTGGCCGCGGCTTACCCGACAACAATAATACAGAACTTTTTACCCTGACTGATTATCGTCGCCGCTACGCGCTTTACCGCACCGACGAAGGGTTACAGGCACTGCACGCACATGCCCCTTTTATTGCAGTGTGGGATGACCATGAAATTAGCAATGACACCTGGAAAAACGGTGCAGAAAACCACCAGGAAGATGAAGGCAGCTTTATTGAAAGGCGCGCAGCCGCAGTTCAGGCGTATTATGAGTGGCTGCCTATTCGTCCGCCACAGGGCGAAGCCAACCTCACTATTTATCGTGATTTCAAATTCGGTGACTTAGTTGATTTGATCATGCTGGATACCCGCGTTATCGGACGTGATAAACAGCTGAATTATGACGACTACCGCGATGCAGAAAGCGGTCAGTTCAATACCCAAAAATTCCAGCAGGACATGTCTTCTGACCGCAGCATCATGGGCAAAAAGCAGTTACAGTGGCTGGTTAATAAACTGAATAACAGCTCAGCGCGCTGGCAAGTTTTAGGTCAACAATTGCTTATGGGGAAAATGAACTTTCCTTCGGCCGCATTCGCGGCAGATGACCGCAGTAAAGTCACACCACTGCTGTTACAAATAGCAGAGCTTAAAAAGCGCCTGCAGAACGGCGAAGAGTTAACAGCCCAGCAAAAGGCAATGGTCACTCAGGTTACTCCCTATAACCTTGATGCATGGGACGGTTACCCCATTGAACGAGAAATGCTCTACCGGGCGGCGCAAAAAGCCAATAAACAGCTGGTGGTTATTGCCGGTGACACTCATAACGCGTGGCACAGCGAGCTGCGCAGTTCAGATGGAGCTCACATTGGGGTGGAGTTTGCCACGTCTTCGGTATCATCTCCCGGAATGGAAACTTACCTAAGTCTGGACACAAAAACTGCAGAACAGCTGGCAAAAGCACTCCCTACGCTTATAGAAGACTTAAAATATACCAACCTGCATCAGCGTGGTTATATGAATCTCTTTGCATCCGAGGACGCGGTAGAAGCGGAATGGGTGTTCGTGGACACGATTCGCAGCAAAGACTATCGGGTAGTGAATAAGCACAGAGCGCGCTACACGGGAAGTTAGTTTCTAGCTCGTAAAATAAAAAAGGGAACCATGACACAGGTTCCCTTTTCTCGTTTTAGCACAGTTTTACATGCCAAACTTCTTGGTAAACTCTAAATAAAACAAACGCGGTGGACCAGAAATAAAGGTTGGGTTACCAAAGCTTCCGCCCGTATTCCCGGCATCAACCAGGTATTCTTTGTCGAATAAGTTGGTTGCTTTCAACGCCAGACTCCAGTCGGCAGAGTCATTATAAAGACCCAGCGACGCATTCACTAAAGAGACTGAATCCTGGCTAATATCGAGACCCGCTACCGGCGCATTTTCTGGCTCAAAGAACACTTCAGACCGATAGGTGCCGACTACAGAGCCACGCAATGCGTATTGGCTGGAAAGCGCTGCTTCGTATATCACCCCAAGGCTTGAAGTCCATTCAGGCTGAAGACGGAAGCGGTTACCGGCTAAACTGCCGTTGGTGCTGTCGTCATCAATTTTGGCATCCAGGTACGCCAGGTGCCCAAACAGCTCAATGCCTGCGCCTAAATTCGCATTAATTTCAGTTTCGACACCAAAGTTCGTCGCAGAGCCTGCGTTTGCGGTGTAAAAGTTGCCCGAATCGTCCTGCAGCGTTACCTGAAAGTCTGAATAGTCCTGATAAAACACAGACGCAGAATAACGTACACGGTTTTCCGTTAAGTTTCCTTTAAGGCCGGTTTCATAGTTCCAGATAACTTCCGCCGGAATTAAACCAAAATCTCCCGCCGCTTCACCATCTGCATCAAGAGTCGAGCTCACATCAACAACTTCAGAGCGCCGGCCTTTTGAAATTGTAGCGAACCAATTGTTATTGTCGTTCAACTTATAAAGAATATTAAAGCGAGGCAACCATGCGTCTGAACTGTTACTAGCAGTGAACACTTCTCCATCCGTTGAAACAGTCGGCAACAAGGTTTGTGTTGGAAGGCCCAGCAAAGGCAGCAATTGGCTGTTCGGCATGGTCGCAGCAAAGCCACTTTCACGATCTTCTGAAACATAGCGGATACCCGCAGCAACTTCGGTTTTATCGTTTAACTGGTAAGTAAAATCGACAAAAGCCGACCAGGACTCATTGTCACCAAAGTTTGTAAACTCGCCTGCGTATGGAATTTCCTGCAAAGCGCCACCTGTTAATACCGGCGTTAACTGATTAACCGAACCATCAGCATTAATACAAGGTAAGCCACTTGGCAAAGCACCAGCACAGTTCAGGAAAATAGATTCTTCTGTGCTAAACGGCACACGTTGGCTGCCGTCTTCTGTGAAGTAATTTATGCCCCACAGCATTAAGAGGTTATCGCCGGCGTAATTAAAGCGAAACTCCTGACTGAACTGGTCACCTTCTGCATCTTCCCCAAACTCCAGGAACCATGCCTGGGTGCCGTCTGCGTCGAACACTTCCAGTGAGTCGAAGCTGCGATAACCACTCACCGAGGTAAAGCTTAAGCGCGGGCTAATAGTCCAGTCTACGGTTAAATTAATGTCATCGACGGTTCTGTCCAGACCCAGCTTTTCACGGCCTAATACCGAGGCCGAGTAAGGGCTACCTGTCATTTCAACAAAACTGTAGGGGCTGGTGTCGCCGCCGGTCGGCGCGAAAATGCCATTCTTAAAGGAGGTTCCGGTATCTTCGTTTTTCTCATAGCTGTAAATTAAGTCAGCGGTCACCACATCGCTGGGCTGAAAGCGAAGAGAACCACGCAAGGCTTGCCTGTCAACGCCGTTCATGTCGTCCTGACCCGGCGCAATGTTCTCAATAAACCCGTCGCGTTCGCGGTAACTGAACGCCAGCCGTCCGCTGACTAACTCGCTACCACCATTAATGAAACCACCCAGTCGTTTCTGAGATTCATTTCCTGCACCAGCGCTTAGCTCGGCGGAGAAGCCAGGCTCTGGCTTACGAGTTATGACACTAATGGCGCCAACCGATGCAGCCGTACCAAATAACGTTGCCTGCGGGCCTTTAACCACCTCAACACGCTCTATATCAAACAGTTCAAAGTAGGAGCCACGTGAGCGTGAGACATCCACTCCGTTGTAATAAACCGACACCCGCGGAGATGCCTGAGCCGAACCGCTGTCCGAGGTAATGCCACGAATAACAAAACCAGGGTTGTTCGGGCTTTGTTCCTGAATAACCAAACCCGGAGTCAGATCGGAAATCATATCCAGTTCGTTTAAGCCCAGCTCGTCCAGACGGCTTCCTTCAAACGCACTGATACTGGCAGGCACATCATTAATAGACTGCACACGCTTTTGTGCAGTCACTTCAATTCGCTCAAGTTCATCTGAGGTGTCCTGTTGCGCAAAAGCAACCGGCGCACTTAACGCACAAAGCGCAGCAACAACAGAGTTTAATACTTTATTTATTGGGAACGGTAATGCCGATGTTTTCTTATAAGTAGTCATAACCCTTAAAACCTTAATGTGAGTGGTTAACGCGTTAACGCCGGGCTAATGTACTGAGGTCAGTTGACGATACGATGACGAATAAATGACGCATTTGTTGCTAATCTGTCAATTTTGTTGAGCCGCCTTATAAATACTTGTATGGTCTCTAGTCCTTTATATTTAAAAACATTAAAGCGGGTGGTATTACTTGATAAAGCTTCCTCCAAAACTGGCAGTCTGCGGGCTTATTATTTTCTGCCTGACTTATTCTCATGCCTCTGCTGGTGACAATTCTTTGCAGCAAGTGTCTTTCCAGTCAGTGCTCGAACTGCCTTCCGGCAGCCCCGATAACAGCTACAGTTACGGCTCTCACCCCTCCCAGTTTATTCAGTATTGGAATGCACCAAAGCAGCCAGACACGGCCGCTAATGTGATTTTTATTCACGGTGGTTGCTGGCTAAAAGAATACGATATTACTCACACCAACCCGGCAAGCAGCGCAATGAGAACAGCCGGCTTTAATGTCTGGTCTGTTGAATATCGCCGTTTGGGCGAGCAAGGCGGAGAGTGGCCAGCGAGTCTCAATGACGTGAAAACCGCAATTCGCTTTATACAGCAAAAGCTCAATAACCAGCCGGTAGCGGTTATGGGCCACTCTGCCGGTGGGCACCTCGCACTTCTGGCTACCACCCGGAATACGCCCTCGGCTGAAAGTATAAACGCAGTTATTGGTCTGGCCGCCATTACTAATATGGTCAGTTACACTCAGGCGCAAGGCAGTTGTAACCGCGCCGCCAGCAACTTAATGAAAACAGCTTACACCAGCGAAGAGGACTACCGTACTGCCAGCCCCAAAGCACAAAAGCTCCACGCCAACACCTGGCTGATGCAGGGTACCAAAGACAAAATTGTCCCCATGAGCCAAACCGCCGATCTCGACGTAAAAACAGAACAACTTGAAGGCGCAGGTCATTTTGACTTGATACACCCGAATTCCTCCGCGTGGGAAGCCATTATTCAGCGACTGAACAAAGAGCTAAAACCATGAACCTTACTGACATAAAAGAACTCGACAGCATTGACCCCTTTGCCCTGCACCGTGAACAATTTCAGTTGCCGGTTAATAAGGTTTATCTGGATGGTAACTCGTTGGGTGCCATGACCAAAGGAACGGCAACCCGCTTACAGCAGGTTATTCAGCAGCAGTGGTCGCAGGATCTTATCAGTAGCTGGAACGAACATGACTGGATTAATCTGCCGCAAAGCGTCGGCGAGAAAATTGCCAGCCTTATTGGCGCACAGCCGGAGCAAACCATTTGCTGTGACTCAATATCGGTCAACTTATTTAAGGCACTGGCAGCGGCACTGTCACTGGCTCAAAGCCATGACTCTGAGCGCAACATAGTGCTATCCACCAAAGATAACTTCCCGACAGACTTATACATGGTGCAGGGAATTTCACAGTTTGTTGGTGAACACCGTTGTCAGCTAAAGCTGGTTGATGAAAACGAGCTGGAGCAACAGATTGACGATAAAACCGCAATAGTTTTAGCAACTGAATTGAATTTCAGAACCGGAAGACGGCTTGACGCTAAACAACTTATTACCAGCGCACACAGCCACGGAGCCCTGGTTATTTTGGATTTAGCCCACAGCGCAGGGGCAATGCCCGTGCACCTGGACGACTGGAAAGCAGACTTTGCGGTTGGCTGTACTTACAAATATCTAAATGGCGGCCCCGGCGCGCCAGCCTTTATTTATGCCGCAAAACGCCATCATCAGAATATGAGTCAGCCTTTAAGCGGCTGGTTCGGACATGCCCGCCCGTTTGATTTCACACCAGACTACGAGCCCGCTACCGGCATTCAACAAATGCTAACCGGCACTCCTTCCATTCTCGCTATGGCCGCAATCGACTCGGCGCTCGAAGCTTTTGAGAATGTGGACCTGGAAAAGTTAAGAGAAAAGTCTTTACAGCTGGCTGAGGTTTTTCATCAATTATTAGAAGACGCGGCACTGGGTAGCAGCCTACAGCTTATTTCTCCACAGCAACGTGAACAGCGAGGCAGTCAGTTGTCGTATCGTTACGAGCACGCTTATGGGTTATGTCAGGCACTTATTCAAAGAGGCGTAATAGCTGACTTTCGTGCCCCAAATTATATCCGCTTTGGGTTTACCCCTCTTTATAACAGCTTTGAAGATATCTGGAAGGCCATTGAGCAGTTGCGGCAAGTTATTGAAGCCAAAGAACATCTCGATTCTCGTTGGCAAAGTCGTAATACCGTAACCTGAAACAAAAAAGCCTCAGCCGATGTATTCGGCTGAGGCTTTTCATTACCATCTTTTTATCACCAAACAATAATTACATCATTTTCGCGATTGGAATTTTCTGACCGTTCAGTACACCTTCACCGTTTTCCATCTGGAATTCGCTGCGGTACTCGTCGTCTTCTTCCTTCAGCAAACCTTGTTGTATGTACATATCAATCATCATTGGTGCTTGTTGTTCAGCCATTTTCTGCAGTTCAGCTTCATCGGCACCAGGCATTTGCATACGCATTGTTGACAACATCTGCTGTTCAGCAACCCATTTCAACAACGGCTTATCAATAGCAATGGATGAGTCAACAATCAGGCTGGAAAGCCAGAATTGCGTGTCTTCCATATTGTCCGGCATTTGGTTTACACCCGCCAATTTAGCGCTTAGATCACCTTTAAATTCGCCCGGCTCCATTTTCCCGCTAAATTCACTAATAACGAACTCAGGCTCTGCCTGCAGTAACTTAGGTAGGTTTTCCTTTACCAGCTTTTGCGTCGCAACTTCTATTTCGTCGGGGTTCTGGTCATAAATCTTTTGCATCATTTGGTTATAAGCAAGCAAGAACTCAGAATCGATGTTATTAAAAGCCATCTTTAACTTCAGATCGTCAAGGTCAAAGTCTTCGGCTTTCAGCGACTCTACAGAATAGTTCATATCAATATTCATGCTTTCTTTGTCGTCGCTGAAATAACTAACGAATTCAATTCCAAGATCTTTCAATTCAAATAGGTCGACATCATCCGGCTGGCCTACAATGATTTTATCAAGCTTCATAGACATTTCGCCTTCATAAAGCTCGCCCTTCACAATTTCCAGCATGTTGCCTTTAGCTTCAGTGCTTATTTCAAACTCACCAATGCTGATAGCCTGGCCCTCAATAAGACCTTCTGCGCCTTCCAGTTTTCCTTCGTAACTGAACTCATCCGAAGAAATGGAACCTTCACCTTCATAGCCAGTAAAGGTCAGTGACGTTTGCTCATCATTCGGTTTAGAACTGAACGCGACAATTTCATCGTCATAACTAACACCACCAAAAAAACCTGCTGAACCCGTCAGGTGATAAAAAGGCGTGTTCTCTTCCCATTCAATATACTCACGTAACCCATCGTCCTTTGCATGAGCTTCAAACGAAGCCATACCCAGACCAGGAGAAAATTGAGTCAGAACCGGACCGTGCTGAACATCAATAACCACTTCAAAAGACAAGTCATCAGGTGCTGACCCTTCCGGGTAAATAGAACCGAAATCTACGCCCAGCGATATTGTTGCAGTTGAACCGAACCAGCCACTATCAAATGAGACCATACGAGCGTTATAAGCGGGTAATTGATTTATCACTTCAACATGTTGCTTTAACGCACCCTCAACTTGAGGGCCAACGAATTTAGGGCCTATGAGAGCGCCTGCAACTACGACGATACCGACGCCGCCAAGGAGTCCTTTCTTATTCATATTATACCTTTCATTTATAGGGCTGGATTGTAATTATAATGTTGTAAATCATACAGAAATTTTTTATCAACGGCAAAATTTTTGAGTGTAAAGCCCTCGTAAATCAAACACGAGTTATGATGTGAGCTTTTATGTAAGCTATAGAGTAGTAAGTAACAAGCTTTTGTTTAAAACAGGTGTAGCCAATATGACCAGAGTATTAATTTCTACAGCTATGGCGTTGCTTTTGCTTGGGTGTTCGTCAGGAGACTGGCGCGATGCGTCCAGAGACCCCGCTGGTATCGCGCCTGATCCTGAAATTGAAAAGCAAGCCATAATAGAAGCCTATGCAGCCGATGCCTTTGGCTGGCGTGGCTGGTTTGCGGTTCATACCTGGTTGGCGGTAAAACCTGAGAATGCCAGTGAGTATACCGTATACGAAGTTGTGGGCTGGGGTGTGGAGCACGGGCGCCCGGCACTGCGCATTTATGAAACAGCAACACCTGACCGCTATTGGTATGGTGCCGAACCCGAAAAAATACTCTCCGTATCGGGAGCTCAGGCCGCTGCTATGATCACACGAATTGAAGAAGCGGCGTCGCGCTACCCCTGGGCAAATGAATACGAAGTGCTCCCCGGCCCCAACAGCAATACCTTTCCGGCCTGGATAGCCATACAAGTTCCGGAACTTGGCCTGAAACTACCTTTCAGTGCCATTGGTAGCGGTTACGCGGATAATGATCAATAAGTAAAAAAATGGGATAATGGTAACTATTGCTCGCTGACAGCAGTCAACTTATCAACCGCGGTGCCCCCTAAATGGAAATCAATGTAAACTTTCTCGACAATATGCGCCTTGAGGCGAAATTCGATGACTTCACGGTTATTTCGGATCAGCCTATTCGATACAAAGGCGATGGCTCCGCCCCCGGTCCTTTTGACTACTTTCTGGCGTCTTCCGTTATGTGTGCGGCACACTTTATTCGCCTTTATTGCGACGCCCGTGATATTCCAACCGAGAATATCCGTATTTCACAAAACAACGTTGTCGACCCCGAAGACCGCTATAAGCAGCTGTTTAAAATTCAGGTTGAGTTACCGGCCGATATTTCCGAGAAAGACCGCAAAGCCATTATTCGGGCAGCCGAGCGTTGCGCCGTTAAGCGCGTTATAGAAAACGACTTAGAGTTTGACGTCGAAGCCGTCGAAAGCATTACTCAGGACGCTCAGGCGTTACTGACCATACGCCCGGACAGCGACAGCCAAACCTTTATTGAAGGCAAAGACTTACCGCTGGAACAAACAATTGCCAACATGACCGCCATACTGGCGGACTTAGGCATGAAGATAGAAATATCCTCCTGGCGCAATATTGTCCCGCATGTCTGGTCGCTGCATATTCGCGATGCCGCCTCTCCTATGTGCTTTACCAACGGCAAAGGCGCAACTAAGGAAAGCGCGTTGTGCTCTGCACTGGGCGAGTTTATTGAGCGCTTAAGCTGTAACTTCTTTTATAACGACCAATACTTTGGCGAAGAAATAGCAAACGCCGAATTCGTACACTACCCCAACGAAAAATGGTTTAAATCCGGCGCGAACGACGAGCTACCCGCGGAGATCCTCGATGAGTACTGCCGTGAGCTTTATGACCCGGAAGGTGAACTGCGTGGTTCACACTTAATTGATACTAACTCAGGCCGTGCTGACCGCGGTATTGTGTCCTTGCCATTTGTGCGCCATTCCGACGGCGAGACGGTCTATTTCCCGTCGAACTTAATTGAAAACCTGTATTTAAGTAACGGCATGAGTGCGGGTAATACATTGCCCGAAGCTCAGGTTCAGTGCTTGTCGGAAATTTTTGAACGCGCCGTTAAAAAGCACATTATTGAAGACGAAATTGCCCTACCCGATGTGCCCCAAGCGGTGCTTAACAAGTACCCGAATATTCTGGAAGGAATAAAAGCCTTAGAAGAACAAGGCTACCCGGTGTTAGTTAAAGACGCATCATCGGGCGGTCAGTTCCCGGTGGCCTGCGTTACCTTAATGAACCCACGCACCGGCGGTGTTTTTGCTTCTTTTGGTGCGCACCCAAGCTTTGAAGTGGCGCTGGAGCGCAGCCTGACCGAGTTATTGCAAGGCCGCAGCTTTGAAGGTTTAAACGACCTGCCGGCACCAACTTTCAACTCCATGGCCGTAACCGAGCCAAATAACTTTGTTGAGCACTTTATTGATTCGTCGGGTGTGGTGTCCTGGCGTTTCTTTAGCGCTAAGTCCGACATTGAATTCGTTGAGTGGGACTTCAGCGGCTCTAACCAGGAAGAAGCCGATACGCTGTTTGGTATTTTGCAGGACATGGGCAAAGAAGCTTACATAGCCGTGCATGAAGATTTAGGCGCGCCGGTATGCCGTATTCTGGTGCCGGGCTATTCGGAAGTTTACCCCGTGGAAGACCTTATTTGGGACAACACCAATATTGCTCTGCAATACCGCGAAGACATTCTCAACCTGCACCGCTTAACCGATGAGCAGCTAGAAGACTTAGTTGAGCGCCTGGAAGACAGTCAGCTTGATAACTACATGGATATCATCACCCTGATTGGCATTGAGTTTGATGAAAATACGGTTTGGGGTCAGCTCACCATTCTTGAATTGAAACTGCTCATTTACCTCGCGCTGCAACGCCATGACGACGCTTTCGAATATGTAGAAATGTTCCTGCAATTCAACGACAACACGGTTGAGCGTACGCTATTCTACCGTGCCATTGAGGCCGTACTGGAAATTACTCTGGACGAAGAGCTAGAGTTGGATGACTACCGCTACAACTTAGGCCGTATGTATGGCGAAGAGACCATAGAAGCCGTTATAGGCTCTGTTAAAGGCACTACGCGCTTCCACGGTCTAACGCCAACAAATATGCAGCTTGAAGGTCTGGACAGACATTTACGCTTAATAGAAAGCTACAAGAAACTGCACGCGGCACGGGCTGAACGGCAGGTTTAAAACTAAAAGTTCAGCCCGACAAAGGCTCCGCGGTTACGTTTAGCAACAGCCTGCATGAAGGCAGCAAAGGTTTCCGCGTTGCCTTGCGCGCGGCTAAAGCCTATTCCATGAATACGCATTACCGGCTTGCCATCGGCTCCCTGGTTCTGACTGGTTATCTGCCGAACTATGGCGTCTAAGTCACTGGCCCGGTAGTCGTCACCAAAAACGTACAAGCTGGTTGTGCCTTTGGTTTTTTTATATAGTTTAATGGCTTTCAGAATACCCAGCTCAGGCGCACTTTTACCGCCGGTAAAGTTTGGCATTTGTTGCATGGCCATTTGTCTGAACCGTTTGCTGTCCGGTAACCAGTCACCCGCTTTACTGCTGAACATAAAGTCACCGTCGGCGGCCATAATCTGAAAGCCCTTCATTTTCGGGTGACTTTCTATAATGTCGTTAACGACGCTAATGACCCGGCTCCAGCCCCGGCCTCCCGACATGGAGCCGGAATTATCAATAACAAACACCACGTACTCAGCGTCGGTTGGGATACCGCCTACGTCATCATCCGGTGTGTCAGTGCTGTTCGGCGTGTTTAGCATTGCCGTGGCTTGGCGTATTTCAGCCCTTAACGACGAGGCTTTATCCTGCAACTGTTGCAGGGTTTTCTGTGCCCGCGGAATAGAGCTTTCTAAATTCTTCTCCTGCTCAGTGACTGATGCGGTCTTTTGCTCGGCGGCAGACAGTTCATCTTGTTTGTCTGATAAAGCGCCCTGAAGCTCCTCCACCGACTGCTGCGCCAGCAATACTTCTGCAACTAAGGTACTGAGGTTAGCCGGCCCACGTTCAGTGTCTTCAGTACCGTTTTTCGCTAACAACACCAGCATAATCACCGCACCAAAGGCACAGGAAATAATGTCCAGAAAAGCCAGGTTAAACACCTCTATTGGCGCACGCTGAATTTTTCTCATTATGGCCACTCCGGAGCGGGTGATAAGAAAGTACCGCCGCTAACCCGCGACCAGTTCCAGTAAAGCGGAGAAGCGTAGGGGTCACCCTCTATCGGCAGCAGTATAATATTGTAGCGAACACCTTTAGGCGCAAGATCAACCGTCTTTACCATCAGCGCCTGACGGCAGTCTGAGGAAATAGATTTCTTCGTCGAAATAAAATTACGACAGGTGAGAGGCAGGCCGTCTCCCAATGTTGGCAGGCCATCCGTTACTATGTATACGTCAGTAATATTCGGGTTCGTCTCAAATAACGTACTAATGCCCAGCTGAAGGTTAGTGCCGCCCTCTGGCACAACCGCGCCTAAGTCCTTCACAATAGAATTCATAGAGCCGCTGACAGAGGCGGTACTGACATCTCTCTGCCCTAGGCGTTTTGCCGTATCGGAAAAGGTCACCACACTCACTTTTGAGGTTTGCGGAAGCCGTGCCAGCAACCATTGAGCAACCCGGCGCGTCCTTATCCATTTAGCAGTAGACACTTTGTCGCCGTCGCTCAAAGCCAATTTGCTCAACACGTCGATTAAGTTATCACCCATCATAGAGGCGCTCTTATCTACCAGAATGCCTATTTGCTCGCCTTCCACTTTCATGCCGGTAATAAAGTTCTGCTCACCCGTACCCGAAAGCTCAACGTTGGCTGACTTCTCAACTTCTTTGGACAAGGCCGCTAACTGGTTTTCCAAATCGGCAACTACGGCCAGCTGAGTCGACAAGTCCTGCAAAGCTTTGGTTTGATCCTGGGTGGTGTCGTTTTTCGCTTCTTTAGAGTCTTCCTGCTTAGCCGACTCCAGCGCAATTTTGTCATTAATTTCGTCAATGGATTTTTTCAGGCGCTGCTGCTCATCCATTGACGCCGCCAGCTCCTGCTCAAGCTTTTCTTTTTCTTCTGAAGGGTCGGGCGTAAAAGCTTTAAAATCTATCAGGATAAAAATAAGGATAACGGCGCCCAGCCCGCATGCCATGACATCCAGAAAAGATAGATTAAAGCCGTCGCCAGCCTGGCGTGTTCGTCGCATCTGAGTCGCTCAATTAACTGTGTAAATGAGACAGCAAGTGTTTCTCGCAGGACTCTTGCGTGCGGATCACCATCTTGTCCTGACGGCTGTTCAGCAAGTGCATAAACAACATCAGAATCAAAGAAATGAACAGCGCAACCAACGTTGAGTTAAAAGCCACCCCCAGCGATGCAGTCATACCCGCAATGTCACCATCCAGTGCTTTGTCAGCCTGCGCCAGCGCCGAGCCAATACCGCGAACCGTACCCACGAAACCAATAGACGGAATAGCCCAGATAATGTAGCGGATCATGTTGTTGCCGCTTTCTAACTGAATGGCAATATTGTCTACCGACGACTCAATAGTGTCAGCCGCATGCTGAACGTTTTTGGTGTTCTTAAAACGACGAATACAGTTAATCCAGGTGCTGTATGCGGGGGTTTCTTTATAAGCCGAGCTTTCTAAATCATTTAATGCCGCATCAACGTCCAGCGCTTCAGATTTGTCGTAGCTTTCCAGTAAGTCGCGCGAGTAAATTTCTTCTTCGTCAATTAACCGCCACAGCTTATACAGCATAAGGAATAAGCAGAACAACATGAGCGAAATACACACCTGCTGTTCAACATCTTTGAAGATAACCGAAAATGCAGTTAAGGCTTCGGTGCCTTTCTCTGCCATTGCCACTTCGGCGGCCGGGCGAATAAGTCCTGCATACAGCAAATGTATAAGAGTAAAAATGGCCAGTAGCACACCACCACTGACAAAAAAGTTAGGGCTCATTGAAAGCGTATTATTTTTAGACATTATGCATTCCGGGCGTTAAATGTTGGTGGGGAAGTCTTGTGGTGCATCCAAAGACACAAAATAAGCCGTCGCGCTGCCGGCCAAAGCCAGCAGTATGACGCCCAAAATCACGCGTTTTTTCATGATGTTTCTCCTCATCATTCATGATACCGGGCTATTCTAAAGCCGATATCCTCTGCCGAAGCACTTTCGCCGTCGCGAACGCTGGCACGAATATTCTTCATGCGTCCGGTTTTATAAGACGCACCTTTGACCACATTCCCATTGCCGCGAGCCGCGCCCAGGTAATCGGTGTAAACCCGGTCAAGATCGGGCGGGTTCAAAGTATAACTGTCGTGCACCCATTCTTTCACGTTACCGTCTAAATCAAAAAAGCCGCCGCGCTCTGCTTTAAAGCTGCCTACCGGTGCTTTACCGGCAAAACCGTCATTGTAACCACGTAAAATGAAAGTTTGCTGACCTTTTGCAGACTCATCGGCAAAGTTGCCCTGCTTGTCACGCAGGTGATCCTGGCTGCCCCACACGTAAATAGTGGAGTCGGCTCTGCGATTAATTTTGGCAATGTATTCCCACTCGGCTTCAGTCGGCAAGCGGTAACCACGCGAGCTAGCATCGGTTCCCACCACTTTACCGTTACTGACTTTATAAAAAGGCTGCAGGCCTTCCTGTTCGCTCAGCCAGTTGGTAAATAACGCAGCTTCATCCCAGGACACATTCGTAACCGGCATTTTGGTTTTACTACCCGAGCCTTTAAACGCGGCAAACTGCGCTTCGGTAATTTCGTGGCGCGATATCCATACGTCCCGTGAGAAATCCACTTTCACCTGATGCTCATTACGTCCGCGGTTTGGCTCATTAACCGGCGATCCCATAGTGAATTTTTTCGGCGACAGACGGTTCATTTCAATGCCTAAAGTACTGACAAACAACGGTCTGCCTTCTTTTCTTCTGGCATCAAACTCACGCAGCATCTCGGCTTTTACGTTCACCAGCCGATCGCTGCTTGGCTGAAACTCCTGCTTAACCGTACGGTAACCGGTTTTACGAAACTCAACGTCAGAAGGCAAAGCTTGCAAAGTGGTCCGAAGCGGCGTTACGCCCTGCTTTTGTCCGTTAATGTAAACGTCGCTGGGTTCGTTGGAGGTAAAAGCTACGTCGCCCATTTCCAGGTCTAAGTTAAAGGTCAGCTGCTGATTTTCGGCCGGCCCCAGCTTAATTGTCCGGCTTTGCTTAATGTAGCCGGCCTTTTCGTAACGAATAACATGTTCTTTATTGGCATCGACGCTAATTGGACTTTTTGCCGGCGCGCCGTTAACCAGTAACGCGCCGCCCTTCGGGTTCACTGAGACATTAACAGTTGCCTGCACTGGCTGAAGACGGTAATTACGCTTCGGTTCTTTATTGCGCACGGTTAAAGACACGGTGTCCGTTACCGGTTCATACCCCGGATAATTCACCACCACAGGGTAGTCGCCACCCACTTTAGCAACAGTTACCGGCGTTGAACCCACCTCTTTGCCATCAAGAGTAACCGACGCGCCAGCCGGGCTGGAGTTAATAGAAATAGTGCCACTAATAGGGGTTAGCCGAATTTGCTCTTCAACCTTACCGTCTATTAACGCCTCAATAGCCACTGATGCAGGCTCGTAAGCCGGATGAGAGACCGACACCGTATAAGTTCCGGGAGCAAATTCACCCTCAAAGGTAGAAGCGGTTTCTCGCTGCTCACCGTTAACTGACCAGACAATATTATCTGCGCCCGGCTCTGTTGTTATCGTCACTTTTGCAGGTTTAGGCTCCAGCTCAACTTCAATGGTTGAAGGGCTGTTGTCGTTTACCTGCACTTCTTTGGTTTGGTACTTGTCGGCCGAAACCGCCACGAGGCCACCAGAGCCTACCGCGTAATATTTATTGTCGATGAAAAAGCCAATACCCGATTTAACCGCAAACCGCTGAGTTTGCGCAGCTTCTGTTGGCTTTACGGTAAAACTGTAGCCTTTGGTTAAAAACAACCAGCCAAAGTAAATAAACAGCAATGCAAGAATACTGACCGAGAAGCCAATAGCCATTAACCGCCGTTTACGTCGTCCTTTCTCAATGGCTTCGTCAAGTGTGGCCACGAAGTCTCTCCTGTTTTTTATTATCTTGCGCTAAATTATGCTAAACGCGTTCGTTACACTGAACGTTAATAACAATTGGCGTGCCCGACTTCTCCACCACAACATCGACAATGATTGAGCGGTAGCCGTCGCGGCGGCCTTCTAATTGGTATTTACCCGGCTTTAACTGGATGGTTTTCTCTCTTACCTCACCCACAACACCAACGCCCAGTACTTTTATATAAGTGCGGTTGTCGGAGCGAATGGTCACATCTATGGGCTGATTTTCGTTTTCAATAAGCTGCTCAACCTGGTTTATTTTTTCACCCAGCTTTGCGCTCAATTGCGTGAGCCCACTGTATTTGGACACCGCATTCACGGCATTTTGGCGAATGTTGTTGTCAGCAAGCCGGCCCGGTCTTTCAATATAAACATCCAGCGCACTGCTGGCGGCTAATATTTCTTCCGCGCTTTGTTTAGCCTGCTGCACAACCCGGCTGTCCGGATAATCGACCAAACCCTTTTCTGCCAGCATCTGTACCGTCTGCCATTCGTCGGCACCGGCAAACACCTGAATGCGTTTTTCTAACGACTTCACACCCTGACTTTTTAGTTCAGCGTCAATTTGCGCCTGCAGGGTTGCCAGTTCCGGCCGGTTGTTGTCTATAGCCGAAGCTTTGGCTAATGCCTCCTGGGCGCGATCAAAGTCCTTGCTATCAATGGCATTGACCGCCGTTGCCAAGGCACGGGAAAAACGTTGTTGTTTAATTTGCTGTTCCACTTTCGCTAAGGCTGCCTTTGCTTCCTGCTGTTGCGGATCAAGCTTCAGAATTTGTTGATAAGCAGCACGCTGCTTCTCTATATTGCCTTCTACACCGCCTACTCTGGCCTGTTCATACAAATCAGCGACTTCATGGTAGGTATCTATACGTTTCTGCAACGCCAGCGCGTCGCTAAAATCGCCTTTTACCTTTAAAGCCTGAGCATTCAACTGGGCGGCGTCATCAATGTCGTCTGCAGTAAAGGCTTTTGCTGCGTCTGCATAAGGTTGTTTATAAGCCTTTTCAAACGCGCTTTGGTAGTTTGCAATATCCGTATTAAGTTGCTCGATAGTGGTTTGCGCCTGGCCGTAATTACTGGCGCCATAGTCATTAAAAGCCTGAGCTATGTCGGCCTGAAAAGCCTCAACTTTGGCGGGCTGCCACGTCGATATATACTGGGTAGCAACAAGCTCAGAAACGCGCTGATTGGTCTCATTTAAGGCCGTTTGCAGCGCTTTTCTGTCTATTGCCTGGTTAGCGGAACTTATCTTCGGCTCGCTTTTCTCTTGTTTTTCCGCGACTACCGGCGTGTTACCCGAAACCGGAAAATAAGCGAGCAACGTAACGACAACGCCAATCAGCAAACAGGCAAAAACAGAGGCAATTACACCGGTTACTATGACTTTTTTCTTTTTAGCACGGTTTTCTGCTATTTGCTGATCAACAGACGACATCGTTACCTTTCCTTAGGTGAATTAAAGCTGAGTTAACGGCGTTGATTCGAGATCATAAATCTCTTTCAGCTTTTCGCGTAATTGCGCGTATTGCTCACCAGCGGTACCGGTTAATTCAATGTTCTGGTCATTAAGTTCTACCACCTGCGGCGTTACTTTTATGTCCAGGTTTTGTCCCATTTCATCAAGCAATGCGCGTTGAGTGCCTAATTCACGGTTGGTTTTTATTGCTTCGCTTAAGCTGTAAACCGCGCCTAAGCCTGCCGCAGCACTGGCAACCTGACCCGCTGTAGAGCCTGAGTTTTTACCCAGCAGAATAGCAGCCGTAGCTAAAATACCAGCGCCAACCTGCGCGCGGGTTCTTTCTGCTTTCTTCTGTCGAATATCAATAGCAACCGGTAAAGTTTCTTCCTGATAAGCGCGGTACGCGTCATGAGTGGTTGCATAAAACGTGTCGTAGCTGTCCTGCAACGAGTCAACAAACTGCTGGTCTTTCGCTTTAATCACATTAACCCGCTGATACATAGGGTCCGATTCAGCCGGCGCGCCGTTCAGCGTAATAGTTGAACGGCTCGAAAAGATACTACTGGACTCACCCAGATAACCACCAAAGGCTTCAGGACTGTACATTGCGGCATAGCGCATATCTGAAACCGCCTGAATGGTTTTCTTCTCTTCTTCAGATTTTTTAATTAGCAAGTCATAAACATAACCCGCAATGCTTTCAAAAATTGGACCGTAAGGGTTCTCGCCCTTTCTTAACGCGTCACGGTAAAAGCCTGCGCCTACCTGATACTCAAACTCTTCCTCGCCCCAAATTTGGTTACTGGCGTCCATAACACGAACACCAATTTCAACGGTTTCGGTGTCTGAGTAATTAATTTTTCCCAATACGTAGACATCGGCACTGACGTTAGCATCGGGAGTGACATTAACTGCACCAAAGGCTTTAGTATCAGAAAGTGCTTCGCGGGTATTTACCGCGAAACGGTTCGCTTCTAAACGACGTACCTGTGGCCAAATGTCTTCTTCAACTATGGCTTCATCATCAATATTGCCGGAACTGTCTTTCGGCAAGCCCGGGTCAAACACCGGAATAGCCACATTAAGGTAAATATCAGAGTTGTAACTGTAGCTACGCTCTTCTTTGCCCAAGGCTTTAGAGTCTGACGGACCATTCATGCTTGGACCAACGCTGGTAACATTAGTTTGGGTTGACTGGCAGCCGGCTAATGTAAACATTGCTGAAAGCGTCATAACGACTGAAAATCGCTTTAGTTTTTTTAGTTGAGCTAGTGTATTCATGGTTCTTCTTCCGTTAATTATTAACATCCATACTCGGCCATTAAGCCTTTAAAATGCTCTTTCTCAGCTTCTGTTGTTGCCGAAGCCATGCCTTCTTTCACAGCGTCGCACACAGCCGAACTGCCACTACCCGTGTTGCCACGCTGATGATCTTTGGTGTCCACCGAACTTTCCGATGCCGTAGATGTAGATTGTTGTTGCTGTTCACTGGAGTTTGCGCCGCTATTACCCGAGCTGCCATCAGAGCCCGAAGCACCACCTGCAGCACCAGAACCGCTGCCACTGGCAGCATCAGCAAGGCTACCGGAAGCCGACGCAGTGGCCTCTTCCATACACTCTGCCGAGTCATCTAAAGAGGCAAAAAGCGCAGCTTCTTCAAGCGCAATGCGTTCTTGCAGAGTGAGCGTGCTGGGGTCGACGTCGTCGAACTCTATGTAAGCGCAATCGGAATAGCTTTTTTCCTGTGCTTCAGCCACACCACTACCCAAGCACAACACCGCCAGAAAACACACGGGCACGTAGGCAAAGAAGTTAATGAGTGATGAACTGATTTTATCCACGGTAGGAACCTATAAAATGACTTGAGGGCAGTACTCAGATAACGTTAAGTTAAGGTTATTATATTCCCGAATGTAAATAAACTGTAAATGTAAATTTTTTGTGGGGAAGCCGTTCGTTTGCTGCTATTTACAGCACACCATCATTACCCTGGAAGCGCTGTAACATAAAGTCAATCAACAGCCTTACCCGGTAAGGTATATTGTCTCTGTCGCGGTAGAGCATTTCACACCCGCGAGCCTGGTTGCTCCAGTCCGGTAAAATGTGTTGAATTTTGCCCGACTCGAGCAGAGGTTGTGCGTGGTAGTCGGGAATAAAGCCAACGCCTATGCCACCGGCTATCACTTCAGTAAGCAAACTCATGTCATCCACTTTTAAGCGTATGTTGTCGGTAGCCGTATAAGCCTGCTTTTCACCCGAGTGAATATGTTGCAGACTCCAGGTCAGCATAGGCGAACACAGCACCGTGGGTAACCCGGCTAAGTCGGCGGGAGCCCTTATGTGGGATACGTCCAAATTTGCCGGAGCGCAAATAGCAAAACGAATATTGGTTAACTGTCGGCCAATCCAGTGAGTTGCGCTTTGATTATGGCGCTAAGCCCGTTAACCACATCGCTAATTGGTTCTTTATTACAGCGTAAGCTGCTGACCCGCGGCGCCGTATTCAGCCTGGTGGTGTGCTTGTCGGGCGTGTTGCTTGTGCTGACCAACGGCGAACTGAAACGCTTACTCAGTTTTGAATTCAACCACGGCGACCAGATCATCTTTTTAGGTATGCTGTGCTGGAGCCTGTACACCTATTTAACGCAAGGCATTAGCCGCTGGATGCCCATGATCCCCTATACCTTTATTGGCATGTTAGCCGGCCTTGGCGTTATTTCTGTAGTAGCGGCGTTTAGCGCGGAAGCCCACCCTGTTCAGGAAAGCCTGGCAATAAGCCAAATTGTCTTAGCCGACTTACTCTTTATTGGTGTTTTTGGCACCGTGGGTGGCTACCTTTTATGGATTTCCGGCGTCAAACAGCTTGGTGCAGCAAATGCCTCTTTGTTTTTTAACTTCGTGCCCATTTTCGCTGCACTTACGGCCGTAACTTTTGGCCAGAACGTTACCGGTTTGCAGCTGCTTGGTATGGCGGTTGTCATTTCAGGACTGCTACTGCCCCGACTAACTCATTGGCGACAGCAGCGTTTTGCGCGGATGGGGTGAGATGTGTTTTAGCGTGACAGTAGTGCTTCTAATTAAGTGACCACATTTAGTTGACCACTACAATTCACAGATTTTTTTAAATTCGAAGATCGCTAGAAAGATTTTACGTAAAACACCTTGCAGATTGTCAACTAATAGTATAACTTTATACAACAACTTACCCATCTTCCACGCGTGGCGACATACAGACCCCTGGAGTTGGGCGAAAGAACCGACCTTTGCGTCGGTTTTTTCATTTCAGGGATGGAAAGTTTGAGAACAAGAATTTATATCGATGGCTACAATTTGTATTTTGGCTGTTTAAAGGGGACTCCCTATAAATGGCTTAACCCAGTCTCGTTATCTGAAAAACTTCTCACTCGCTCAGGCGCTCCGAATTCGAAGTTAGACCCGCTTGCAGTTAAATTTTTCACAGCTGAAATTAGTCAACGAGCAGCTGCTGACTCCAATTCTCTTAATGATCAACGTGCTTATCACTTAGCTCTCAAGCTCCACTTGGGTGACCGTCTGGAAACCTTCAAAGGTAGCTACTCAATTGATAAAACAAAATTCCCTAAAGTAGAGTACGGTAACGACGGTAGGGAGTTAGAGCCACGCGCTTCTGAACGCATTAAAATCTGGAAAATGGAAGAAAAACAAAGTGATGTTCACCTTGCGCTTGAAGCTGTTTACGACGCGATGATGGAACCAGAGCTAGAACAAGTCGTTTTTGTAACGAACGACACAGACTTTGTACCTGCTCTAAAGAAAATTCGAGAATACAACAAACTAAACCGTCATCGTCAAATACAAATAGGTGTTGTTATTCCTATAAAACGGTACGAAGACTACCGTAAACCCAATAATAGCTTAAGCACCCTATCCGATTGGACTATTCATTTTATAGATGAATGTGAGCTTGCTCAGTCTCAGATGCCTTGCCGCGTTCGAGGCGCAAGAAAATCGGCAATAAGGCCTTTTAGCTGGTTCAAGCACCCCGAAGAAATTGAAAAAATTATATCAATTTTAAGTGATAAAACCCTAGAAGCAAGTCCTGCTAAAGCTTGGAAGTGGCTTGAAAAACCACTTTATCCATCGGAAGATCTTGAGAATATTAACGGCTTACCCTGCGACCAGCTAGACAATAAAGATTCGCTAAAAATCATTCTACAGCACGTTCAAGCCTATGCGGCCTATAAACGCTCACGACTCTAATTGACAGTGTTAGTTAAATCGACATTAATCTTGTAGTTAAACCATCGACTCACCAACTAATTTTCATTAGTAATAACTAATACTGAAAGCCTTTAAAAATGGTGGCCCCTCCCAGATTTGAACTGGGGACCAACCGATTATGAGTCGGGTGCTCTAACCACTGAGCTAAGGGGCCATTTTTGATTGGAAGCTGTGAAGCGGCGCAAATTATACGAACTTTTTAGGCTTTTGTCATGGGTATCAGCACGTTAAATCGTGAAGTTTTATCAACTTTTTCATAACTGATGTCGCCACCCTGGCTGTGCAGTGTGTCCCGCACTACCTTAAGCCCTATGCCATACTGGGTTGGTGCCAGCTCGTCGGCGTGGAAAAGTAAATGCTTGTTTTTCTCTTCTATGCCCGTGCTTTCGTCGCTAACGGCAATTTTTATAAAGTTTTCTTCAGCAGTTGCCTGCAACATAATTTCGGAATTTACCGGCACAAAGCTCATTATATGGCGTATTAAATAGTCCATTGCAAAACGCACAAGTAAGGGGTCAGCCTCTAGCTTCAGCCCTTTTTCTGCTATGGCGGTTAGCGTAATATCTTTTTCGTTACTATGGCCTTCGTGGTAGTCGGCCAGGTTCTGCAGAAAGTCTTCTACATCCAGTGACACGGCTTTGCCATTGCCCATTTCTGAGGTAACTTTCTCAAACGAATTAAACAGTTCGGTTAGCTGCGAAACCTTGCCCTTAATGTCGTCTTCACTCATTTTTGAGAGCTTGCGCTGCATGTCTTCCAAATCGGCTAATACCAGCGCTGTCATTGAGCGCGCAATGCGCCCTACCAGGGTTTTCTGGTTAGCCATAATAACTTTGTTCATCTGCTGGCTAAGCTCACGCTCTTTGGCCTGAATTTTCTGACGCGCCTGGTACAACAACAGCAATAATGGCTGAATTTCTGGTATCTCGGTGGTAACGGTAACGGCCTGAGAGCTGTCTTCGGCCTGCACCACAATGCGGTCACGTTCAGAGTGCCAGTTGCGGTTAAACACCGACTCGCACACCACCAATATGCCACCAATAATGGCCAGCAAAACAAAGAGTACGCTGACAATAATAGAGAAGTCTGCCGGTACCAGCTGCACTTCTTTTTTCAGCCAAATGCCCAGGTTGTAATGGTTGGTCTCGGGGCAGGCGGCGACCACGGTTGCCACACGGTCATTCGACTGTACCGAAACTACCTCGCGTTGCTGCTCTAAAGAGCGCTGTACTGCGGAACGAACAATAGGAACATCGTCATTACTAATGCCAATTTCCGAGGCGCTACTGCCGCTGGTTGGGAATGCGAAGCCCATAAAGCCTTGGGCTGTGTGCCAGAAACCACCTTTAACGCCCTTAGTGTCAGCTATAGCGTCGCTGAGCGCCTGATGCATTAAGTCGGGGTTGGCTACTTGTTGTTGCGGTGATTCAGAAGCAGGGAACAGGCTATTTACCGCTAATTGCACATTCTGGCAGGAGCGACTCATGGCATTTTGATTGCGCTGCAGGGTTTCGCCTGCAGAAAACCAGAACGCAACTAGCAAACCGCCGACAGCCACTGCAATTAACGCAATAGCCAGACGGCGGTTATGTTTAGTGTGAGATGAGAGAGACTGCACTTACCTCACTCTCTATTTTTAAGGTAAATTGTAAAAACTGCGGGCATTTTGATAAAAGACTTTATCAACTGCCTCTTCGCTATCCAGAGCATTCACAATATTGGTGATATCTGAAGGCTCGAATGAACGATTACTGCGTGTGCCCGGTAAATCGGTACCAAACATCAACGCGTCCGGGTTCGTTTCATTCAGGGTTTTAATGGCCTCTTCAATATTCACTTCAGTACGACCAAAACCACTGGCTTTAATTTTTACGCCACCTTCGGCTAAACGACGAACCTGAGACAAGCCCGACTTCGCCATACCTAGGTGGTCAACACTGAGTTTCGGCAGTTTAAGCAGAGTAGGAACCATGTCGTCCAGCTCGCGGCTGTCAACATAGATTTCCAGGTGCCATCCGGCTAAGTCCCAAATGCGCTTACCAAAATCAACAATACCTTCAATATCACGATGCACACCGCGCTTCAAGTTAACGCGCACACCGCGAATGCCGTGCTCTTTCAACTGCTGAATTTTTTCATCGCTAACAGTTCCCGGCAACTGGGTAACACCCACAAAGTTGTTGCCCAGGTTCTCCAGCGCGGCTTTCAGGTAGCGCTGTTCAAAACCCTGGAACGAACCTGACACAATGACTCCGCCTTCAATAGGCATGCCACGTACCAGGTTACGATAGTCATCAATGTAAAAAGGCTCAGGGATATGACCTTGGTTTTCAATTAGCGGAAACTCGTCATCATAAATGTGTAAATGCGAGTCAATAATACGTTTCGGCCAATTGTCACGGTTGTTACCCATGCTGCCTCCTTTGTCAGAGAATATCTTACTCATCCAAGAACGATTTAAGCTGCTCTGAGCGGCTTGGATGGCGAAGCTTTCTTAATGCTTTGGCTTCAATTTGACGAATTCGTTCACGCGTCACATCAAACTGCTTGCCCACTTCTTCTAAAGTATGGTCGGTATTCATATCAATACCAAAGCGCATACGCAATACTTTCGCTTCACGTGCCGTTAAACCACCAAGCACATCGCGAACCGAGTTACGCAGGCTTTCTGATGTTGCCGAGTCAATTGGCAAGTCCAGCGTGCTGTCTTCAATAAAGTCACCCAGATGCGAATCTTCATCGTCGCCAATTGGGGTTTCCATTGAAATAGGTTCTTTCGCTATTTTCAGTACTTTGCGAATTTTGTCTTCCGGCATCATCATGCGCTCTGCCAGTTCTTCCGGCAGTGGCTCGCGGCCCATTTCCTGCAACATTTGGCGAGAAATACGGTTCAGCTTATTGATGGTTTCAATCATATGAACCGGGATACGAATAGTACGCGCCTGGTCCGCAATTGAACGGGTAATTGCCTGACGGATCCACCAGGTTGCATAAGTTGAGAACTTATAACCACGGCGGTATTCGAATTTGTCCACGGCTTTCATCAAACCAATGTTACCTTCCTGAATTAAGTCCAGGAACTGTAAGCCGCGGTTGGTGTATTTTTTCGCAATGGAGATAACCAAACGCAGGTTAGCTTCAACCATTTCTTTTTTCGCACGGCGCGCTTTGGCTTCGCCAATGGACATGCGACGGTTAATTTCTTTAACTTTACCAATGGTTAAGCCAGTTTCGCGTTCAACATCAACCAGCTTGTTTACACAGCGTTCAATTTCGCCGCGCACTTCTTTCAATGTGTCGGAGTAGCTTGCACCAGAGTCAATTTCTTTATCAACCCAGGCCATGTTGTTTTCATGGGTAGCAAAAGCTTTCATGAAGTTGCGTTTAGGCATTTCGCCCTGTTCAACGCTTATCTTCATAATAATACGTTCCTGCACACGAACACGCTGCATCATGGCACGCATGTCTTTAACCAAACGGTCAAATTGCTTAGGAACCAAACGGAACTGTTTGAATAAGTCGCTTAACTTATCGATTTCAACACGAGCACCGGCACCATCACGGCCATGCTTAGCAATCGCCTGACGTGTAGCTTCGTATTGTTCGCGCAGTGCATTAAATTTGCTGCGTGCAAATTCCGGATCAATACCAGTATCCGCTTCTTCCTCGTCTTCGTCATCATCGTCGTCTGATTTTTCCAGCTCTTCGGTTGGAAGTTCAGAACCAACGTTAGTAGCGGCTACAGGCGCTTCGTCTACTTCGTCTGGGTCGATGAATCCGGAAATAATGTCGGTTAAGCGCAGCTCTTCGGCTTCGTAAGAGTCCCACTGCTCAAGCAAGAAGTTAATGGCTTCCGGGTATTCTGCAACAGAGCACTGAACCTGGTTAATGCCTTCTTCAATACGCTTGGCAATGTCAATTTCGCCTTCACGAGTCAGTAGCTCAACGGTCCCCATTTCACGCATGTACATGCGCACTGGGTCAGTTGTGCGGCCAATTTCGCCATCGACAGAGGCTAATGCTTGCGCAGCTTCTTCGGCAGCGTCTTCATCTGCAGCACTTTCTGCCATCATCAGATCATCGGCATCGGGTGCGCTTTCAAACACGCGAATACCCATGTCGTTGATCATGCGAATAATGTCTTCAACCTGATCGGAATCAACAATTTCCTGCGGTAAATGGTCATTGACCTCAGCAAATGTCAAAAACCCTTGTTCTTTGCCTTTCGCAATAAGGACCTTAAGTTGCGATTGCCGATTCTGCTGCATACAGACGTTCCACCTGTGACTGTGAATGTAGAGTATCCAAAATGACCAAATAGTATATCAGAATACTGATTTTGAAGCTAGCGTAAGGCGTACCCTGATGTACTATCTTGCCTTACTTAAATACTGAATCAGCGTCTGATATTCCTGACGCTCAACTCGTGTTAATGCACCTTCCTGCTCTTTCTTTAAAAGTGCGTTCGCGCGCTGCTCAAAATATTGGTCAATTAGATAAATAAATATATCGTTAAATTCTTGCTCAACGTTATCTTCGTCAAGCTGATGTTGCCATAACGCGAGTTTCTGCAAAGGCTGGTAATACTCGGTATCGCGCCAGCCTTCTAACACCTGCGCCGTGGTCATTTGGCGTTCTGCACACTGCTTGTGCAAAGCTATTAGTAAATCAATGCCGCTAACCTGCAGTTCTCGTAGTTCCTCACGAACCGGAACCGATTGCGCCAGTTGCGGGTATTGCAGTAACAAAGCAATGGCTTTGCGTAACGGCGTCATTTTTACGCTTTCTTTTGGTCGCGACTGACGTTGCGGCTTTTCAAACTGACGCTCCAGTTGCGACGTTTCGCGGCGAAGCTTTTCTGCTAACCGCTGCATTAAGGTGTCGCGATAATATTCACTCGCCACTTTCTCAATTAAGGGTTTTGCAATATTCAGTAATTGAGAGCGTCCGGCATCGCTACTAACGTCAATGTCGGCCTGTAAATGCTCGAAGAAATATTCAGTGAATGGTGTCGCCTTTTTTAATTCACGCTCAAAGGCTTCGGCACCGTGCTCGCGCACAACTGAATCTGGGTCTTCACCTTCCGGCAAGAACAGAAACGCCATATCCAGGCCGTCGCGCAACAGTGGCAACGCATTTTCTAATGCACGCCAGGCAGCGTCGCGGCCTGCGCGGTCACCGTCGTAACAACAAACAATTCTGCCACTAGTACGGAATAAACGCTGTAATTGTTCACTGGTAGTAGCCGTACCCAACGACGCAACGGCGTAGTGAATGCCCGCTTCGGACAAAGCCACCACGTCCATATACCCTTCGACAATACAAACCTGTTCTGGTTTCCTTACGGCCTGTTGCATATGCCAGTAACCGTATAACTCACTGCCTTTGTGAAACAGGCGGGTTTCCGGAGAGTTTAAGTACTTAGGTCCGTCGCCATCAATAATGCGACCACCAAAGCCCACCACCCGGCCACGCCGGTCATGAATAGGAAACATGACCCTGTCACGAAAAAAGTCGTAATGCCGGCCTTTCTCGTTACGGTTAATAAGCTTTAATTCCAGTAACTGCTGGCGTTGCGGGGCCGAGCTACCAAATGTGCTTAGCAGGCCGTCCCAGGCGTCGGGTGCATAGCCAATTTGAAAACGTTTTACCGTTTCGCCGCTTAAACCCCGACCTTTTAAGTAGTCTATAACCCGATTTGAGTTTTCATGGTGCTTTAACTGATGCTGGAAAAAACGAGCTGTTTTACTCATAAGCTCCGAGTCGTCCTGCATCTGTTGTTGTTTCTTTTGTGCTAGCTGAGGGTTCTCCGGTTGTTCCCGAGGAACCTCCACTCCCATAATGCCGGCCAGTTCTTCCACCGCGTCGGGGAAGTTTAAACCGTCAAATTCCATTAGAAAATCAATAGCGTTACCGTGCACCCCACAGCCAAAGCAATGGTAAAACTGCTTGTCTTGGCTAACGGTAAACGACGGCGTTTTCTCATTATGGAACGGGCAACAGGCCTGATGGTTTCTACCGGCCTTTTTCAACGGTACGCGGCTATCAACTATTTCAACAATGTCTGCTCGTTCGAGCAAGTCATGGATAAAGCTTTTGGGGATCAGGCCTGCCATATTGTTTCAATACCGAAGTTGCGAAAACAAGAAAGTTGCGAAAACAAAAAGTAGCAGAAACACGAAAGCCGCGACGATATAGTCACGGCTTTCAGCACTTTACGGAAAAGTGAACACTCAAATTGTCGTAGGTATGGTCTTAGTAAAGACGAGTACGACGAGCGTTATCACGAGACAGTTTTTTCGCGTGACGCTTTACCGCAGCAGCTTTCTTGCGCTTACGCTCTGAAGTCGGCTTTTCATAGTGCTCGCGACGACGAACTTCAGAGAGAACACCTGCTTTTTCACAAGAGCGCTTAAAGCGACGCAAAGCTACGTCAAACGGCTCGTTTTCTTTCACTTTAACGACTGGCATTAAAAAATCACCTCGGGTAAATTATCTGTTTCGGTTAAAAATTAACCACTACGGGTTCAATTGGTGCTGAATTGTACCGACTCAGATTCGCCTTGTAAAGTGTTATCCGAAGCATCCCATCCAGGGTCATTATCGCTAAGCAGTTCGCGGACTGGCGTAGAGTGCAGGAAAAGCGTACTGACTAAATCCTGTAAATTATTTGGTTTTTCTTTGTACGACAAACCGAGTTGCCATAACTGTGGGCCGACCGACCTAATACTTCGGGTTATCAATTGCTGAAGCAAAATGGTTTCGTCGTCTGTTTTGACTCTGACTTCAGCTTCTAAGCCTCTGCTGTCCTCGATATTAACCGGCGAGGTGCCAAAGTAATTAAATGCGATGCCTTTATTGGAAATATCCACAATTTTACCGGTAAGAGGCTCACCGAGTTTATCTTTTAGCTGCAGCTGGAGTCTTGCATCGCAATTTACGCCAACCCTTGGTGACGACCGCAGAATTTCCACACTGGCATTTCTGGGGTAACTGACAAACAAAAGTTTTTGTGGGTATTGAGTAATGTGGAGAATGTCGACCACGCCGGTTACCTGCTCGCCTTTTGGAGAGACCGTTTTTATTGCAACATTCTTTTCTGTAGCCAGCATTGGCAAGATATCTTGCCAGCAATACTGTCTGGAAAGTTCCAGAATAAGATAATCGGGATGCTGTTGACCCACCAGCGTCATATTTAAGCGTTTATAGCTCTGCTTATCTTTAATCTGGACTTCGACGGACTGCCTGAATCCACTGTTTGCCAAAACATCGCTGTTCTCCCGCATCAGTGTTAACCCCTGCTTTATTATTTTTATGAAACTCATCATAGCTTATATCTAAGGTTTTTTAAGCCACAGACTAATTATTTTTATTTGATGTCAATTGACGTCATTTAATGCATACACTGTAAGCTCTTCCTCAAAACCTGTTGTTTGGTGTTTGTCATCGTTAGACTGGATTTGAGCTTAAGTAGTAAGGATACGAGTTTGGCTGAAGTGCATCCGGACAACAATTTTCCCTATCCAATACCAGCGCGTTACCAGTCAATAAAATTGCTGGGACAAGGTGGTAGTGGCCTGGTCTATAAAGCCTACGACCAGCGTTTAAAACGCACGGTTGCGATTAAGTTTGCCCGCTCGCCCTCTATTGTCAGCCGCCACAGGCTGGTAAATGAAGCGCGTTTGTTATCCAGTGTTGACCACCCTGCTCTTTGCCGCGTGTTTGATGTTGGCGAACCGGAAGTTTCTTCCTCTTCACTGTTTATGGTGCTTGAGTACATTGAAGGCAAACCTTTAAGCAAGCAACGCAGCTGCCTGTCTGTTTATGACGCCGCCAAAGTGGTTAAATCTCTTACTGACGGGGTTTGTCGTATGCACGAGGCCGGTTACGCTCACAACGATATTACCGCCCAGAACATTATGATCCGCTCAGCAGACAATGCTGAAGGCGAGAGCAATAATTCCGCGGTTCTGGTAGATTTGAGCATTGCGGCACCGAGTTCACCCACAACCATTAAGCGCGATATATACCAACTGGGCGCGTTACTTTTGTCGTTACTGACCAACATGAAGCCGGAGCAGTTTTTTCTGCGTCCAATAGCGCACCGTAACCGACTTCCTGCCGAACTCAGTCGCATAATAAAGAAGGCACTCTCCGCAGAACCGAACGAGGGCTTTCAACATTGCCGTGAGCTTCAGCAGGAGCTTGATGGCTGGCTCCGAAACTATCAGTTAAGAAAACGTTTCTTCTGGCTGGGGGCTGGTGGTGCTGCCATTTTGGTTATTATTTTTGTCTTGTTCATTTTTTTGCGGGAGCAGACAAACCGACATTTGCTGGATGGTTACTCGGTTGAACAGAACCAATACGCACATGCGCTTGTTTTTGCTCATTATTCACGACATCTTGCCAACGGCGGCCAGCTTCAACAGGCAGCGGAGCAGGCTGAGTTAGCGCTTACCCACTTCGACGACGCTGTAGCAAGCAGTCCTGAGCTGCTGAAGTACCACTCTGAACGCGCTCATTTTGTGCTAAGTTCAGACAACATTTTTACCCGCTCACAACGCACGACTATGCTGCTTAATGCCATTAATGAACTGGGTAACCCGGATATCTATGAAGAAAAAGCGGCTGCCCATTATTTGCGGGCAGAAATGTATTTAGGTCTCGCTGAACTTAATAGCGAACAACCACATTTAGTTGAACGATGGAAAGCATCTGCGCTGAGTTCAGTAGAAGCAGCGATCAAGCACCAGCCTGATGTCGATCGCTACCAGCAATTACGTACTGAAATCGATAAGTCTCAGTCCAGTGCCGGGACGGATTGATCTCTTAAGCGGTAAAACTCTTTTACATAGTCATCAAAAGTACCGGCATCCAGTGCGTCGCGCATATCACTCATTACTTTTTGATAAAAGCGCAGGTTATGAATGGTATTCAGGCGTGACCCCAACATCTCATTGGTACGATCCAAATGGTGCAAATACGCCCGCGAATAATTTTTGCAGGTGTAGCAGTCGCAGTTTTCATCCAGCGGAGAGGTGTCTGTACGGTGCACTGCATTACGAATTTTTACTACGCCAGTGCTAATAAATAAGTGACCATTACGCGCGTTACGCGTTGGCATAACGCAGTCGAACATATCAATGCCGCGACGCACGGCTTCAACTAAGTCTTCCGGCTTGCCCACACCCATTAAATAGCGAGGTTTTTGCTCGGGCATTTGCGGCGCAGTGTGCTCTAAAATGCGCATCATATCTTCTTTCGGCTCACCTACCGACAAACCACCAATAGCGTAACCGTCGAACCCGATATCGGTCAGACCTTTCAGAGAAATATCGCGCAGCTCTTCGTACATGCCGCCCTGAATAATACCGAACAACGCGGCTTTGCTCTCACCGTGTTCTTGTTTAGAGCGTTCGGCCCAGCGCAACGAAAGCTCCATTGAACTGCGTGCTTCTGCCTGCGTGGCAGGAAACGGCGTGCATTCATCAAATATCATGACAATATCTGAACCCAGCTCGCGTTGAACCTGCATAGACTTTTCCGGGGTCAGCAGTATTTTCTCACCGTTAATGGGCGAACGGAAAGTCACGCCCTCTTCGGTAATTTTACGAAGCTCACCCAGACTGAACACCTGAAAACCGCCGGAGTCGGTCAGAATAGGCTTGTCCCAGTTCATAAAGTCGTGCAAGTCGCCATGCTGCTGGATAATTTGCGTCCCCGGACGCAGCATTAGGTGAAAGGTATTACCCAGGCAGATTTGTGCGCCGGTGTCTTTTACCTCTTCTGGTGTCATACCTTTTACGGTACCCAGAGTACCTACCGGCATAAACGCTGGCGTTTCTACGGTTCCACGTTCAAATACCATGCGCCCACGACGCGCGCGACCACTGGTTTTGTCTAATTCAAATTTCATTGTCATAAGTATTCACTTCAGTGTATTAAGTTTAGCGCTGTAACAGCATGGCGTCGCCGTAGCTAAAAACGCGATAGCGCTCTTTAATGGCTTCATTATAAGCCTTCATAATTAAATCACGACCAACAAATGCCGAAACCAGCATAATGAGCGTGGACTCGGGCAGGTGAAAGTTGGTTATCATGCTATCGACCACTTTAAATTCATAACCCGGATAAATAAAAATATCGGTGTCATCAAAAAACGGTTCAATGTCTTCTGACTCTGAAGCCTGAGCAGCTGACTCGAGCGAGCGAACGGAGGTTGTACCAACCGCCACCACCCGGCCGCCCTCAGCCTTGGTTTGCTTAATGGCATGACAGGTTTCAGCACTGACTTTGGCGTACTCACTGTGCATTACATGGTCGTTAATGTCTTCAACACGAACCGGCTGGAAGGTTCCGGCGCCTACGTGCAGAGTCACATAGGCAAAGTTCACGCCTTTATCGCGCAGCTGTTGCAGTATCTCGTCGTCAAAATGCAGACCGGCGGTAGGGGCAGCAACAGCACCCGGCTCGCGGTTATAAACGGTTTGGTAACGCTCTTTATCAGAGCTTTCATCCGGACGGTCAATGTACGGCGGCAAAGGCATATGCCCGTATTGCTCAAGCAGTTCCAGTACCGTCTTGTCATGTTCAAACTTCAGTTCAAAGAGTGCGTCGTGGCGCGCCAGCATGGTTATCTTTACGTGGCCTTCCA
The DNA here is from genome assembly GCF_051842345.1 of Idiomarina sp. ST20R2A10. Lineage (NCBI taxonomy): Bacteria > Pseudomonadati > Pseudomonadota > Gammaproteobacteria > Alteromonadales > Idiomarinaceae > Idiomarina > Idiomarina sp. ST20R2A10. Next base: position 273,667 of record NZ_JBNIEY010000002.1, read on the forward strand.
ACAGCAATTCAGCACCCGCTTTGGGAGCGCGGTTAGCACGGACATGCGCAAGCACCCTATGGTCATCCAGTAGTCGCTCGACCAGAACCTCGACTTTACCACCGGACACTTTTTCGCCCAGCAAACGCGCAGGAATAACCCGGGTGTCATTAAACACCAACAAGTCACCGGCGTTTATCTCATCCACAATATTTTTAAAGTGTTTATGCTCAATGCTGTTTTCACTGGCTTTTACCGAGAGCAACCTACTGGCACTACGTTGCTCCTGCGGATAGCGGGCAATAAGCTCATCGGGTAGCTCAAATGAAAAGTCACTGACTTTTAAAGTAGAATGATTGGTATCTGACATATCCGTGCTGTAATTGCGAGATGTAGTGAAGCGCGGATTTTACTGGAAAGTAGGCAGCCTGTCACTGTTGCAGGCTGCCCGTTTATCGCAAGTTTATGCTACGCCGAAAATTGCTTTTAAAATGTAGAAGAAAATAATCGACATAATGGCACCCGCCGGCAAGGTAACCACCCACGAAATAACGATGTTGCGAACAACACCAAGATTCAGAGCGGCAATACCGCGCGCCATGCCGACACCCAATACCGCGCCGACTAGCGTTTGAGTCGTTGATATGGGTAGCCCGGTACCTGAGGCAAGAACCACGGTTGACGCAGCAGCAAGTTCCGCCGCAAAACCACGACTGGGGGTTAAGTGCGTAATACCATTACCAATGGTGGCAATAACACGTTTACCCAGCATAGCCAGACCAGCAACAATACCAACCGCACCTAAAGGCAGAACCCACCAGGCCAATGTCGCTTTACTGCCAATATCACCACCGCTGGTTACCACACTCACCACTGCAGCAAGAGGACCAATAGCGTTAGCCACGTCATTTGAGCCATGCGCGAAAGCCATCGCACAGGCAGTGACCACCATCAGTACTGCAAAGACTTTCTCTACGTTGGTGTAGTGCATGTCTTTGTCGTCTGAGGGGTTAAATTTAAGACGTCCAATGGCAAACTTTCCGATAGCAAACACCAGTACCGCAATACCTAATGCCCACAGGAAACCTTCAATGCTGCCAAGATTCAGCCCTACGTGCTTAAGACCTTTTTTGATGGTGACCAGCGACAACACAAAGCCCGCTAACCCCATATAGTAAGGAACATAACGCTTGGCCATTGCTAACGGATTAGAGCGGTCAAAAATGAGCTTCTGTGCACTCATAAATATGAGGTAAGCAATGAACCCGGATATGGCCGGAGTGACGACCCAGCTTCCAACCACCCCCCCGACTTTTGCCCACTGTACCGACTCCATGCTAACGCCGACAGCAGAGAAACCAACAATGGCACCAATAATGGAGTGAGTGGTTGATACCGGCCAGCCAAGATAAGAGGCAATTAAGAGCCAGAACCCGGCAGCTAATAACGCTGAAATCATACCGAACACAAGCAGTTCTGGCTGATTGACAAAGTAAGCCGAGTCAATAATCCCCTTCCGAATGGTTGAGGTAACCTCACCACCCGCCAGGTAAGCCCCCGCAAACTCAAAAACCATTGCGATAACAATCGCCTGCTTTATGGTCAGCGCCTTGGATCCAACGGAGGTACCCATAGCATTGGCAACATCATTTGCGCCGATACCCCAGGCCATAAAGAAACCGAAAACCGCGGCCATCCCGATAAGCAGGACGCTATAGCTAGAAATAATATCCATAAATCAGACTCCGCTTAGACGCGCGCTAGCATTAGTTCGAAACGTGCACCGACTCGTTCAGCCAGGTCGGCTAAGTCGCCAACCCAGTCAAGAATACGGTATAAGAACATCGCATCTACAGGGTTCATATCGAGCTCGATTTTACGTAGATCCTGACGCAGTTTAATTTGAAGTTGATCGGTGTCGGCTTCAATGGCATCAAGTTCTATAATGAAGTTATCGACAAGGTCTCGTTCGCGTCCTTTAAAACCAGTTTCCAGCAAGTCATCAAACTCGCCGATGGTTTCGCGGGCTTTATCGGTCGCATCCAGACAACGGTTTAAGTAAGCATCAAAATCTTTAATCAGTGGTTCCGGGATAATCAACTCACGCCCCGTAACCAGACCGGAGATGTCTTTGGCTTTATTGGCAATTTTGTCCTGCTGAGAAACCAGCTCAAGCAAGTCCGCTCGCTCTACAGGCATAAATAAGCCACTGGGAAGGTTCAAACGGATTTTACGCTTCATATCATCCGCGGTTGATTCGTGTTTTACGATGGTTGCACGAGCCACTTCTGCGCTTTTCCAATCCTTCGAATAAACCGCTTTAAAGAAATCTTTAAGCGCATAAGCGCAGCGGTGCACTTCGTCCATGTGCTCAATCATCGGTTTAATAGGGGACTTTGCAAATACCCCAAGAAATGAGTTCACTGACATAACATTATCCGATTTTTTTCAGCCGATGTTAGCTGCGGCGAATGTTAGCGAAATCTAAAGGTAAAGGGAACCGTAAGATTTGATTAATTCATCACTCGCTGAACGCCCGTTCTATTTGAGTTCGCTGAGTATCCACTTCAGCTTCCACTTGTCTTAACAACTGGTGTGCGTTGTCCATTTCGTTGACTAATTGCTGTAACTGCACTGAGAATCCGTTAACTTTGTCTGTTTGCTGCTCCGCCAACCGAAATGAAGTTTTAGCTTCCTCGGTTGAAGCCTGCGCCTGAGCAGAAACCTCATTTGCAGTTTCTACCAGGCGTTCAACGAATTGCTGTTGCGAATGACTTGCCTCAGCAATGTCCTGGTAGCCTTTTTCAATGGAAAGCGATGCGTCCGTCAGTTGGTTCAGAGAGTCGTTAATACCACCAAGAGAGGACTGTGTTTTCTGCGCCAACTGCCGGACTTCGTCAGCCACCACTGCAAAACCGCGCCCTTGCTCTCCCGCTCTGGCAGCTTCAATGGCGGCATTCAGCGCCAGTAAATTGGTTTGATCGGCAATGCCTGAAATAATGGACAGCGCGTCTTTTACCTCATTTACCGAATGGTCCAGCTCTTCGGCGGAGCGTTTGGCCGTTTCAATCGCTTTTTCATTCAGCTCTGAGGCGTCTCTTAATTTAAGAATATGTTGGCGACTCTGTTTCATTGAGTCTTGGGTATCTAGCGCATTCTTTTCCAGAGTATTGGTGCACTGGTTTAATTCTTCAGTTAATTCGCTCAGTTCAGTAATACCGTGAATAGTATCCGATGCGGATGACTGCGTATCGGCAGAGGATTGCACAATCTGCTGTAACTCTTGTATTACCCGCTTCAACGCTTCATTAACTACCGTCATTTGCTGAGACTTTTCCTCGTCGCTACGCTGAGTCTGTTCAAGTATGCCGTTAAAGAACCGGGCAATCTCCGCCATCTCGGTGTCACGATCGGCGTTAGGTAAATAGTTGAGTTCCTGCTTAACCAACAAAGTCTCCATGGCATTGCGTAAGCTTCGCAGAGGCGTCAGAACCATGCGTTTAAGTAACACAAAGTTCAGTATGGCAAACACCAACAGCACCGCCACCAAGGCCACAAGACTCAGCTTTATCTGCATCAGGCTGGCTTGCTGATCTTTCAAGAGACTCTGCTCTACCTTTACAGCCAGTGACTGAATGTTGGCAATGTCATCGGAAATCGAAGCAAAGGCTTCACGTCTCGACTGAATAAGCTGTAATGTAGAGGACAGCTCTTTTGGGTACCGCTGAATTAAGCTGTTCATTTCTGAAATGATTTTCGGCCCCAGCTCTTTGGCTTCTCGCGGTACAAGCATCATTGACTGGTCGGGCAGCTCTTCTTTTACACCTAGCTTGGGTAATTGCTGCAGCCGGGCAATTTCTTTTTGCATAGCGGTAAGCACTTGCTCCAGTGCCTGCTCCTCGGCCTCACCATTAGATAAACGTTCCCGCGTATGTACCAGGTCGGCAATTAATAATACTAAGTCGCTACCGATACTTTGGTAAGTCTCCGCAGCTACTGGGTTATTGCTACTGCCTTTTTGCACGTAGTCAAACAAACGAGATAACTCATTAAATAAAGACCGCTCGGCATTCACCAGCAAAGCGGCCTCCTGGCCGGAGAGTTTACCTATGGCGCGATAGTCATCAGAGATTCGGCTACGGATATTATCCAGCTGTTCCTGCATAACCGAAGTGGAGGTTAAGTTCAGCGTATCGAGCTGGGCGTTCACTTCATTGACCGAGGCCTCGGCTTGGTTCAATAGCAGCGCATTACCTGACTGCAGGTATCCACTGAGCTCGGTTACCACTTCAACCATAAGTTTCTCTTTTATCGATGAGTAAATATTCTGCTGTTGTTCAAAGTGCTGTAATTGACTATTAGCCCAAATAAGCACTGACAAAAACACCAACGACAAGCCCAGCAAAGAAAAGGAAGAAACACGACTAAAGGTTGAAACGCGCATAAATAAGCCCAGTTAATATCACTGCGACAGCTTAAGACGTTTTTATGACAGCTTAATGAAAAAAGCCGCGGCAATTGCCACGGCTCTGAGGTTTTCTGAGGTATAACGCTAAGTTTTCTTAGAAAGAATAAACCAGCGTAACAGCTGTTTCAGTATCAAGTTTCTCGATACTTTCATCAGCAACCTGAGAGTTATGATTTGCTCCCAGTGACACCTTCATAGCCAGCGAACTGTTGATGTTTGCTGAGACTGACAACTCGGCTTTACTCTTCGTATTGTCTTCACCAACTTCAGAAGAAAGTAAGGCGCTGAAACGTGAGTTTTCACTGATTTTCCAGTTTAAGCTACCAGCTACACGCAGAATCATTGAGCCATTAGATTCAACCGGCGGCTCACCTTCAACCTGCACAGGTTTGGTGCGTGAGTAACCCGGACCAATTTCATAGTCGGCGTAAATGTCTTGATCATAACGATAACGAGCACCATAACCCGTTGCGACAGTAGCCTGATAGTTAAAACCACTGAATTCATCTTCTTCATAGGAACCGAAGACAAATAATGAGTCACGGCTATCTGGTGCAAACTTGTAGTTACTCTGAGCCGATATAAACATACGGTCAGCGGTTTCTACGCTCTCACCAGTATCCTGGTTCTCCTGCTCAGAGGTGTAATAATCGAAAACACCTTTATGGCGCCAGTTCTGCACGTCCCGCGATGCGGTAAACTTGCCTTTCAGACTTTCTGTTTCAGTGTTACCTGAGGTGTAAAGCAGGCCGAATTCGGCGCTGGCTTCCCACTCTTCTACGGTTTCAGTATCGATGTCGTCAGCATCGTCAAACATAAACGTTTGCGCACTTGCTACAACGGGTAAAAACAAACTAGCGAATAATAAAGAAAGTCGCACACTAACCTCGTATCTATATCTTTTATAAAGTTCTTAATTACTTAACTATGGCGTCTAATTCGCCGTTTTCGTAACGCTGAAACATTGTTTCTAAATTAATTGGCTTTATTTTACTCGCCATACCCGCACAACCAAAGGCTTCATAGCGCGCGCGACAAATGTCTTCCATCGCTTTGGTTGCCGCGGTAAAGAATTTGCGCGGATCAAAGTTTGACGGATTCTCGGCCAAATGACGACGAATAGCACCCGTTGAAGCCAAACGTAAATCGGTATCGATGTTCACTTTACGCACACCATGTTTGATACCTTCCTGAATTTGCTCAACTGGCACACCATAGGTTTCCGGAATTTCGCCGCCAAATTCGTTAATAATTTTCAGCCATTCCTGCGGTACAGATGATGAGCCATGCATAACTAAGTGTGTACCCGGAATGCGACGATGAATCTCTTTAATGCGGTCAATGGCTAAAATATCGCCTGTTGGTGGACGAGTAAACTTGTAAGCACCGTGTGATGTACCACAAGCAATAGCCAGCGCGTCAACGTTTGTTGCTTTAACAAATTCCGCCGCTTCTTCAGGGTCAGTCAGTAGCTGTTCGTGTGACAACTTACCTTCAGCACCAACACCGTCTTCTTCACCAGCTTCACCGGTTTCCAGTGAGCCCAGACAACCCAGCTCACCTTCAACAGAAACACCACAAGCGTGTGCCATTTCTACGGTTTGTCTGGTTACTTTTACATTGTAATCGTACTCTGCAGGCGTTTTGCCATCGTCCAGCAATGAGCCATCCATCATTACCGAGCTAAAGCCCAGTTGGATAGAACGCTGACATACCGCCGGAGAAGTACCGTGATCCTGGTGAACAACCACCGGAATATGGGGCCATTCTTCAACCGCAGCCTGAATTAAGTGGCGCAGGAATGGTGCACCGGCGTACTTACGAGCACCAGCTGAGGCCTGCACGATAACCGGGCTGTCAGTGGCATCGGCGGCTTGCATAATTGCGCGCATTTGCTCTAAGTTGTTGACGTTAAACGCCGGTACGCCGTAATCGTGTTCTGCGGCATGGTCTAATAACTGTCGTAATGACACCAGGGCCATAAAAATACTCCTTAATTAAAAAACTTGTGTTCAGGCGTCGTTAGCCCGTTCTTGTAAAATAGCAACGGCTGGTAATGTTTTACCTTCGAGGAATTCAAGGAATGCCCCACCACCTGTCGAGATATAACTAATCTTATCAGCGATAGCGTATTGATCAATTGCTGCTAAAGTGTCGCCACCTCCGGCAATTGAAAACGCATCGCTTTGCGCAATCGCTTCGGCTATGGTTTTTGTACCATGCCCAAATTGCTCAAATTCAAACACACCTACCGGCCCGTTCCAGACAATGGTTCCTGCATTTTTCAGCATAGACGCTAATTGCTCTGCGGTGTCAGGGCCAATATCAAAAATCATATCGTCGTCAGCAACAGCATTAACGGCTTTAGTTTCTGCCTTGGCTTCTGCGCTGAACTCTTTACCTGTTACTACATCGACAGGTAATGGAATGTCGCCGCCTTTAGCTTTTGCCTGCGCCATTAAACGGTTAGCTTCGTCGGTTAAGTCCGCTTCGTAAAGCGACTTACCCACATTATGGCCTGCCGCCGCAACAAAAGTGTTCGCAATACCGCCGCCCACAATTAACTGGTCAACAACACCGGACAAGGACTCTAATACCGTCAGTTTTGTCGATACTTTAGAACCACCGACAATAGCCACTAACGGGCGCTTCGGATTTTCCAGTGCTTTGCCTAAAGCGTCTAATTCGCCGGCCAGCAAAGGCCCTGCGCAGGCAACGGGGGCGTATTTAGCCACACCATGAGTGGATGCCTGAGCGCGATGTGCGGTACCAAACGCGTCCATTACATAGACATCACATAAGCTGGCTAATTTTTTAGCAAGCTCGTCATTATTCTTCTTTTCGCCAACATTAAAGCGGACATTCTCAAAAACTACCAGTTCTCCGGCCTTTAGTTCAATACCGTCGAGGTAGTCTTTACATAAGCGTACCGGGCAATCCAGCACTTCTTGTAAGTAATCAACAACAGGTTGCAGCGAAAACTCTTCGTCGTACTCGCCTTCGGTTGGGCGACCCAAATGAGACATAACCATGACTTTAGCGCCAGCTTTCAACGCTTGCTGAATGCTGGGCAGTGCGGCTTTTAAACGCGCGTCGGAAGTGACTTTTCCGTTTTTAACCGGAACGTTTAAATCTTCCCGAATAAGTACTCGCTTGTTACTTAAATCCAAATCAGTCATAGCAATGACAGACATGCGATATCCTCTCTAAGCTTAATGTTCTGTTTGTTCAGCCATCGTTTTTGCTGTGTCCAGCAAGCGATTCGCAAAACCCCATTCGTTGTCACACCAGCACAGCAGCTTAACCAGCCGCTTGTGACTAACACGGGTTTGCGTGCCATCAACAATGGATGAATGTGGGTCATGGTTAAAATCTATTGAAACTAAAGGCTCTTCGGTGTAATCCAGTATACCCGCCAGCTGCCGCTCGCTCTGCTCACGTAAAACCTGATTAATTTGCTCAATAGTGGCGTCGCTGTTTAGCGTAACGCTTAAATCCATAGCGGTCACATTGGTGGTGGGCACGCGCACGGCTATGGCCTCGAACCGCCCTTCTAAGTGCGGTAGTATTCGTTCAATACCGCGCGCCAAACGGGTATCCACCGGAATAATGGAACGCCCGGCGGCGCGGGTTCGTCTTAAATCCGGATGGTATGCATCAATAACCTGCTGGTCGTGCATAGCCGAATGAATGGTGGTAATAGCACCGGAGTCTATCTCGAATGCATCGTCCAGTACTTTAATGACCGGCACAATGCAGTTTGTTGTGCAAGAGCCGTTCGATACCACTTTATGGTCAACGGTGAGCTCTTTTTCATTCACGCCATAAATTGCGGTGAAATCGACGTCCGGCTTGCCGGGATGAGAAAACAGCACACGTTTTACGCCTTGTTGCAGATAAAGCTGACCGTCGGCCTGACTGCCGAATACACCGGTACAATCAACGACAAAATCAACCTTATGGGCGCGCCAGTCAATGGCTTCAATCTCGGTCTGGTGAGTTAAAGCAATATTGTCTCCGGCAACTGTCAGCGCATCACCCGACTGCGTTACTTTTTCTCCAAAACGACCGTGGCTTGAGTCGTATTTGAGCAAATGCGCTATCGCTTCCGACGCCGCAGGTTCGTTAATAAGCACTACCTGCACACTGTCGCGATAGCCGTTTTCGTACAGCGCGCGCAAAAAGCTCCGGCCAATGCGGCCGAAACCATTAATTGCAATACGAGCCGGTTCGCTCATTTAAGCTCCCAACAAGCGTTTGGCGGCAGCCACGGTATTTTCTGTGGTAATGCCAAAGTGTTTGTATAAGTCGCCGGCCGGAGCAGATTCACCAAAGGTTGTCATGCCAACGACTTCACCGTTAAGCCCAACGTATTTGTACCAGAAGTCGGCAATACCGGCTTCAACGGCAACGCGGCGAGTAACGCTCGATGGCAACACCGACTCTTTGTATTCAGCATCCTGAATATCAAACACATTGGTCGACGGTATAGAAACAACGCGTACCTTGTGCCCCTCATCAGTCAATTGCTCAAAGGCGTTAACGGCTAAATCAACTTCAGAACCTGTCGCAATTAAAATAACGTCCGGCTCGCCGTCACAATCTTTCAGCACATAACCACCGCGGGCAATGTTCGTTAACTGGTCGTCATTGCGCTCTTGCTGTTGCATGCCCTGACGGCTGAACACTAACGCCGATGGGGTTTTACTGCTTTGTACTGCGGCTCCCCAGGCTACGGCTGTTTCAACCTGGTCACACGGACGCCAGCACTGTAAATTCGGGGTTTGACGTAAGTTAGCCAGTTGCTCGACCGGCTGGTGCGTCGGCCCGTCTTCACCCAAGCCTATAGAGTCGTGAGTGTAAACAAAAATGCTGGGCTGCTTCATAAGCGCAGACATACGCACAGCGTTGCGCGCGTATTCCATAAACATCAGGAAGGTAGCACCGTAAGCTTTAAAGCCACCGTGCAAAGTAACGCCGTTCATAATGGCGGACATGCCAAATTCACGAACACCGTAGAACACGTAGTTACCGCTCGCGTCATTGGCCGTAATGCCTTTTGCATTGTTCCATAAGGTTAAGTTAGAGCCGGCCAGGTCGGCAGAGCCACCTAACAGTTCAGGTAATTTAGGACCAAACTCATTCAGTACGTTCAGTGAGGCTTTACGAGTTGCTACCGCTTCTGGGCTGCTCTGTAACTGCTTCGCGTAATTGTGCACAGTGTTCTCAAACCCTTCCGGCAGTTCGCCATTTAAGCGACGCTTCAGTTCTTGTGCCAGTTGCGGATATTCCTGCTCGTACGCCACCCAACGCTTATTCCAGGAAGACTCAACTGCTGCGCCTTTATCCACCGCCGACCATTTTTGGTATACGTCAGCCGGTACTTCAAAGGCTTGATGCGGCCAGTTCAGTTGCTTACGCGCAGCAACAATCTCGTCGTCACCCAGAGGTGCTCCGTGGCAGCTTTCAGAACCCTGTTTGTTCGGTGCGCCATAACCAATTACCGTTTTGCAGATAATCAGAGTCGGTTTATCTTCATTCGCACGGGCTTCATCAATCGCACGGGTTATGGCAGCTGAATCGTGTCCGTCAACTTTATTAATTACATGCCAGCCGTAAGACTCAAAACGTTTTGCGGTATCGTCGGTGAACCAGCCTTCAACTTCGCCGTCAATGGAAATGCCGTTGTCATCGTAAAAGGCAATGAGTTTGCCTAAACCTAAGGTGCCTGCCAGTGAACAAGCTTCGTGAGAGATGCCTTCCATTAAGCAGCCATCGCCCAGAAATGTGTAGGTATAGTGGTCAACAATTTCATGATTATCGCGGTTAAATTGCGCAGCCAGTACCTTCTCAGCCAGCGCCATACCTACGGCATTTGCAAGTCCTTGTCCCAGCGGTCCGGTAGTGGTTTCAATACCAGGGGTATAGCCGTATTCAGGGTGACCCGGGGTTTTTGAGTCTAACTGACGGAATTGTTTAATGTCTTCAATGCTCAGATCATAACCAGACAGGTGCAATAAGGAGTAAATTAGCATTGACCCGTGTCCGTTCGATAACACAAAACGGTCGCGATCGGCCCAGTTGGGGTTGTGAGGGTTATGTTTTAAATAGTCACGCCAGAGAACTTCTGCGATATCCGCCATACCCATGGGTGCCCCGGGGTGGCCTGATTTGGCTTTCTGAACCGCATCCATACTAAGCGCACGGATGGCATTGGCGAGATATTGACGTTCTGACATGAAAAACCCCCTGGAAGATGAAGAGCAACTTGCGATGCGCGTATTCTCCACATTTCAGGGGGTACAAGCAAATTTATAGGCAATATTTTGTTTAAATATCAGCCTGTAAATCGGCGGCTTTGTCGGTTTGTTCCCACGGCAGGTTGTCTCGGCCAAAATGCCCGTATGCCGCTGTCTGTTTATAGATTGGGCGTTCCAGGTCAAGCATTTTGATTAATCCATATGGCCGCAAGTCAAAATGACGACGCACCAGCGCAATTAATTGCTCTTCTGAGTGCTTAGACGTACCGAAGGTATCGATGCTAATAGAAGTTGGTTCTGCTACACCAATGGCGTAAGAAATTTGCAGCTCACAACGTTCAGCCAGACCAGCAGCGACCAGGTTCTTAGCAACATAACGCGCTGCATAAGCCGCACTGCGGTCAACTTTTGACGGGTCTTTACCCGAGAATGCACCACCACCGTGACGCGCCATGCCGCCATAGGTATCGACAATAATCTTACGTCCGGTCAACCCGCAGTCACCCATAGGCCCGCCGACCACGAAACGACCGGTTGGGTTAATGTGAAACTGCGTGTCTTTTGAAACCCACTGCTCCGGCAATACAGGCTTGATAATTTCTTCCATCACCGCTTCGCGCAGCGTTTCCTGAGTAATGTCTTCTCGGTGCTGAGTGGAGAGCACGACCGTATCAATGGCGACTGGCTTACCGTTTTCATAAACGAAGGTCAGCTGACTTTTCGCGTCCGGTCGCAACCAGTCCAGTGTGCCGTTATTGCGTACTTCCGACTGACGCTGCATAACGCGGTGCGCGTATGTAATAGGAGCCGGCATTAAAACTGAGGTTTCATTTGAAGCATAACCAAACATTAAGCCCTGATCACCTGCACCCTGCTCTTCCGGATTAGCACGGTCAACGCCCTGGTTGATATCACCACTTTGCTTACCAATAGCGTTTAAGACAGCACACGATGCTCCGTCAAACCCCATGTCAGAGTGCCGGTAACCAATATCTTTTACGGTTTGACGCGCCAAGTCTTCAACATCAACCCAGGCCTTTGTCGAAATTTCACCACCAACCAGTACCATGCCGGTTTTCACGTAAGTTTCACAAGCAACACGGGCTTTAGGATCTTTTGCTAAAATTGCGTCTAAAACTGCATCGGATATCTGGTCGGCAATTTTGTCCGGATGCCCTTCGGACACTGACTCTGAGGTAAACAGGTGACGTGACATATGCCCACTATTCCTTAATTTTAATGAAATCGTTTAATACTGGTTGCATAATGTAACCGATCACTCTGTTTTTTTCTACTTCTGGACGTCTAAAAGTCCGAATAAGGCTGACGACATGCGAGTACCGCGGATTTATCACCCCGCCTCTATAACCTTACAAAATGAAACCGAATTGAGTCCGGATGCTTTCCAGCACCTGATCAAAGTCTTGCGTTTGAACGTAGGTGATAGCATTGTTTTATTTAACGGTGACGGTCAGAACTACGAGGCAAAGATTACCTCAGTTCAAAAAAAGTCAGCGCAGTTTATTGCAACCAGCAGTCAGGCTAACGCATCTGAGTCACCGGTCAATATTCATTTAGCGCAGGTCGTTTCGCGCGGTGACCGCATGGACTTTGTACTGCAAAAGTCGGTAGAGCTGGGGGTAACCGAAATTACCCCGCTGTTCAGTGAGCGCTGTGGCGTGAAATTAAGTGGCGACAGGCTGGAAAAGAAACAGCTGCAATGGCAGAAAATTGTCCATTCTGCCTGCGAGCAATGTGGCCGTAGCGTGGTTCCACAAGTGAAGCCAGCACAGCAACTCACTGATTTTATTGCAAGCAGCTTTGAAGGGTTGCGCCTGACCTTAGACCCAACCGCCACCCAGCCGTTGTCGTCATTTCAGCAGGCCGAGAAGGGAATACAATTATTGATTGGTCCTGAGGGCGGGTTCACTGATACTGAAGTCAGTGCCGCCGGACAACAGGGGTTTAAACCCATGCGTTTAGGACCAAGAATATTAAGAACAGAAACCGCCGCGCTTTCAGCGCTAACCGCCGTGCAGTATCAGTTTGGCGACTTAAGCTAAAGGAGTTTACATGAAGAAGTTAGCTATGGTGATGGACCCTATCGCCACCGTTAAAACCGAAAAAGACACCAGTTTTCGTTTATTGTTGGAAGCTCAGGCACGTGGTTATCAGTGTTTCTATCTGGAAATGGGCGACTTAGTTATTGATAACGGTCAACCAATGGCCTTTGCACGGGAAGTTCGCGTTCAAGATCAAAAGACGGACTTTTACAGCTTAAGCGACAGTGAATACCGTCCGCTGGAGGATTTTGACGTCATTATGATGCGTAAAGATCCGCCTTTTGACAGCGAGTTTTTATACGCCACGCAGATTCTGGAACTGGCCGAGCAACGCGGTAGTCTGGTGGTGAATAAACCGCAGAGCCTGCGTGACTGCAACGAAAAACTCTTTACTTCGTGGTTCGCGGATTCTATTGCCGACACGCTAGTGAGTTCCAGAGCGGATGTCATTAAAGCTTTCCATAAAAAGCATGGTGAGGTGATTTTAAAACCGCTGGACGGTATGGGAGGCGCTTCAATTTTTAAAGTGGGCGCCGATGGCAGTAACTTAGGCGTTATTATTGAAACTCTGACTGAGAAAGGTCAGCGCTACGCCATGGTGCAAAAGTACTTGCCAGAGATTAAAGACGGCGACAAGCGCATTTTAATTATTGATGGTGAGCCTGTGCCTTATTCTTTAGCGCGTATTCCCAGCGCCGGAGAAACCCGTGGAAACCTTGCCGCCGGAGGCAGCGGGCGCGCTCAGCCTTTATCTGACAGTGACTGGGCTCTGGCTCGTAAAGTCGCACCGGAACTGAAAAAACGTGGGCTCATTATTGTTGGCCTGGACGTTATTGGTGATCGCATTACGGAAATAAATGTGACCAGCCCAACTTGTATGCGCGAAATTGAAAACGCCTACGACATTAATATTGCTGAACAGGTCTTTAAGGCAATAGAAGCAAAACTGAATTGAAATTCAACTATGCGCCCCCATGTTGTAAGTAGAGATTATCGTTAAGGAGTCGGTGAATCGATGAACAGTTTGCAGAACCATTTATTGATAGCAACACCTATGCTGAACGATCCAATGTTTAAACGGACCGTGACCTATATCTGCGAGCACAATGAAGAAGGCGCTATGGGCTTAGTTATTAATCAGCCGGCCGATTTAAGCGTAACCTCGCTGCTGGATAAACTGGAAATTGTTTACCCGGAAAATAACCAGCACTTACAGGGCAGCGTTTATCAGGGCGGGCCTGTAGGCCGTGAGCGTGGCTTTGTGATCCACCCTCCGCAGGACAATTGGCGCGCAAGCCAGAAGATGAGTGACGATATTATGGTGACCACCTCGCGCGATATTCTGGAAGCTCTTGGATCATCGGCTGCGCCACCGCAGTTTCTTCTGACTTTAGGCTACGCAGGTTGGGAGGCCGGACAACTGGAAGAGGAGCTAGGGGAAAATTCCTGGTTGGCTATTCCGGCAGACCCGGAGCTGCTGTTCAATACTCCACCCTCCGAACGTTGGCGAAAAGCCACCGAGCAACTGGGGTTTGACGTGTGGCAACTGGGGCCGGATGTAGGACACGCATGAGCACAGTAATAGGCTTTGATTTTGGCACCAAAAGTATTGGCGTTGCAGTGGGCCAGACCATAACAGCAACCGCATCGCCTTTAGCAGCTATTAAGGCCAAAGAAGGCATTCCCGACTGGCAACTGATTGAAAAGCTGTTTGCCGAATGGCAGCCCGAACAGTTGGTAGTGGGTCTGCCCTTAAATATGGATGGCACCGAACAGCCGCTAACTCAAAGAGCCAAAAAGTTTGGTAACCGTTTACATGGGCGCTTCGGTTTACCCGTAGCATTTCAGGACGAACGCCTGACTTCGACCTCGGCACGAGAAAGCCTGTTTGCTGAAGGAGGCTTTCGTAAACTGAAAAAAGGTGCGGTTGATAGTCAGGCTGCATTAATTATTGTTGAAGATTTTATGAACGGTTATTTGCCAAAAAGCGATAATTCGTTATAGTGTCGTCAGTAATAAGTTAAAGCGATAGGAGCTGGCCTTGTTTGGTAATGAAGAACCCTATTCAGTAACCGGTAACACCATTTTACTGAAAGATGAAAATAAAAAACTGCTTTTAATTACTGGTCCTCGTTACCAAAACATATTGGTTTCGCGCGGCTCTGTAGAATTAACGGACATGTCGGCTGAGCGTCGCCCGGGTTTCCGGATTGTAACTCTGCAGGAAGTCTTTAAAAAAGATAAAACCTACTTTTTTGTTCGTGCCGGTGGCGTCGAGTATCAAGTTGACCTTAAATTTGAAGACAGTCCTATTACAGAAATGAAGTTCTAGAAATTAACGGGAGTAACCAGAATGACACATAAACTCTGTGCTGTTGTCTGGTTACTCTTTGTCATCCCCTCTGTCGCCTACAGCCAAAACTTTTTCCAGCTTAATGAAACCGATAACGAACAACTTGTTTTTTCTTACCAGTGGCGCGATTTCGATGACCGTCAACAGTCATTCAGTTTCCAGGTCGATAAAAAAGAGTTCCTACAGCCACTAAAACGTTACCGCGGGTTTAATCGTGAACGCAGTCAACGCGAACTGGCACATCAACTCAACCGTTACATTAAGCAACAGCAGTGGCAAGGCATTCAGGCTCGTTTAACTCCGCGCCAGCAGTCCGTTGAGTTAGTTACGGCAAACGCCAGAACAGCACAAAAACAGCAACAGTTTAACGACTACAAAAGGCGTTTGCGTGATTACTATAACGAACGTTGGCATGACTATCTGGATGCAAACTTCTACCGTCAGTTGACCCTGCCTCCCGGAGAGCAGGGTATTATTCCCGACCACCCGGCTATAGCCAGTGAAGTTACTCCAACTCTAAGACCGTTAATACAGGCCATTGGTGAACAGCTGGGTACGAATACCCAAAGAAATTACATCAACTATGTCGCCAGTTTTATTCAGCAAATACCGTACAACGACTTAAACAGCAAACTGGATAGCCGGGGCGATGGCTTTGTCCCTCCAAACCAGTTGCTTTATTACAATCAGGGGGACTGCGACAGCAAAGTCACCTTAATGACCTCGGTTATAAAGCAAATTATCGAAACGCCCAAAATGGCCATTATTTATTTGCCTGAGCACGCAGTTTTTGGCATTGCTATTAGCAGGCAACCCGGGGATACGGCAGTTAAACACCAAGGGAGTAATTACGTGCTGGTTGATGTAACTGGCCCCGCAGCAATGCCGATGGGCCAGGTTAGCGAAAAGACTAAATTTCAGGTAGAAACTCAGCAGTACACCGTGGTACCACTCAACTGACTACAGGTGCTCTTCCGCAAATTTAGCAAGTGGACTTCGCACCACACCGTTTAAGTTGATGGTTGCACTACCCGGATAGTCTTTAAACCGCTCAACGATGTAAGTCAGCCCCGAGGTTACCGCGGTTAAATAGTAACTATCAATTTGCGCCAGGTTACCCGACACCACTAATTTGGTGTTCTCGCCACAGCGGGTAATAAGCGTTTTTAGCTGAGACGCGGTTAAATTCTGAGCTTCATCCAGAATAACAATGGCATTTTGTATGCTACGCCCGCGCATAAAGTTCAGCGATTTAAACTGAATGTTGGCCTTTTTCATTATGTAATTCAGGCTCGATTCCATGCTCTCATCCTGCTTATGCAGAGCTTCCAGAGAGTCTGTTATGGCCGACAGCCAGGGTGCCATTTTTTCTTCTTCGGTGCCGGGCAAATAACCAATAGATTCGGCAATTTCAGGCGTATTGCGGGTAACGATAATTTTCTCATAAATGCCCTGCTCCACCACCATTTGCAATGCTGCTGAAAGGGCGAGAAACGTCTTACCACTACCGGCCGGGCCGGTGAGAGTCACCATATCCATACTGGTATCCAGTAAAGCGTGCAATGCCATAGCCTGATAAATATTCTTCGGGTGAACCCCCCAGGCTCCATAAGACATCATCCGTTCTACGCTTAAATCCATCAGCGTTACAGTTTCGCTGTCGTATTCTTCCACCCGTGCCGCAAAATTATTAGTTGAGTCAATAATGTATTCATTAGCAAAAACCTGAGGCAGCAGTTCGCGACTCACCGTGTGGTAAGCATCGCGGCCTTCCTGCTGCGTTTGGACTTCACCCACCTGCGACCAGAAGTCACCTTCAAACTTATAAAACCCTTTGGTCAGCAAGCGAATGTCGTCAATAAGCTGGTCGGTGCGATAATCATCAACGTACTTCATACCTGCGCCTTTGGCTTTCAGGCGCATATTGATGTCTTTGGTAACCAGCACCACGCCAGCCGGCGAGCGCTCCCGTTGAATTTCCAGTGCCGCCTGAATAATGCGGTGGTCGTTCTCTGCCAGCGACAACACTGACTCGGTCTGCTCCAGCTGATAGTCGGGGAAAATGGCCAGGGTTCCGTTCGCCGTATGCTCGCCTTGCACCCTGTTTAACGGAACACCAGCAACAATTTCTTCCGGTGTGGCCTCTTTCAAAACCTCCTCGAGCGAGCGAATGGCGACCCGTGCTTCGCGGCTCACATCTCTATTGCGATCTTTTATATTGTCGAGCTCTTCCAGAACCACCATGGGGATAACCACGTTGTGTTCATCGAAGTTGAGAAAAGCGAGAGGGTCGTGCAGAAGAATGTTGGTATCCAGGATAAAGAACTTGCCAGCGTTTGTTGTCATTAGCGCGTACCTTTGCATGTGATTATTCTTTTCTTACAGCTTAGCCTAAAATTCATGACACAACGGTTACAGAAATAAATTTTTCCTCGGAATTGGCGAGCGAATTAAGTACCATTGCGACCTTGGTAAATGGCGCGCGGGAGTGTGTAGTGAGCGAGTTTAGAGTTGGACAGCGTTACCTTAGTGAAACTGAAACCGAATTAGGGCTAGGCATGATCACCCAGGCCGAAGGGCGTCACTTAACCGTGATGTTCCCCGCAACCGGTGAAGTGCGACTGTATTCAGCTCAGGAAGCCCCTCTGGCCCGTTATCAACTGCAAGTACAGCAACAGGGCAAACACGCCGATGGCTGGAGCTTCACAATTCAGGAGCTGACAGAGTCACAGGGTATTGTGACCTACCATGGTTTACGCGATGACAACCAGGAGCCGGTTGTGGTTCCGGAAACCCAGTTATCACATCAGGTGGACAGTAATCCGGCATTAACCCGTTTACTGGCCGGCCAGGCCGACCGCCTGGATATGTATCAGCTGCGCTGCGAAGCCAGTGAACACCTGGCGCATCATCAGGCCAGTGAGGTTGCCGGTTTATTAGGTGTTCGTACCCATTTGCTGCCGCACCAGTTGTATATTGCCAAAACTGTTGCCGACCGTTACCACCCGCGAGTGCTTTTAGCCGATGAAGTGGGCTTAGGTAAAACCATTGAAGCCGGCATGATCATCAAGCGCCGCCTGAATACCGGCCGCTCGCAGCGGGTCTTAATTGTGGTACCGGAATCTTTAATGCATCAGTGGCTGGTTGAGTTACGCCGCCGCTTTGCGCTGAACTTTACTCTGTTTGATGATGAGCGTTGCGAGCAGGCGGAAGCCGACAGTGAAAATCCGTTTTTAACTGAACAGCACATTATTATCAGTAGCCGCTTTATGCACGAGTCGCGCTGGAGTCAGGCGTTGCTTGAGGCGGAATTCGATCTGCTGATAATTGATGAAGCACACCATTTACAGCCCGAGGCACCGGAATTTAGTGCGGTTAAAAGCCTTTGCGAAGCGGTTCCCGGCTTGTTGCTGTTAACGGCAACCCCGGAGCAAGAAGGTGCCGAAGGTCATTTCCAGCGACTGCAGCTACTGGACCCGGACAGGTTCTCCGACTTTGCCAGTTTCCAGCAAGAGCAAACACAGTATAAAGAATTAGCAGAACAAGCCGAGTCTGTTACTGACCCGGCAGAACTCGATGACCTGCTGGATAAACATGGTACTGGCCGCGTTATGTTCCGTAACCGTAGGGCCGATATTGGCGGTTTTCCTGAACGCCATTTTCATCCGGTAGAACTGGATGAATGCGAACCCGATGAAGACATGCCCTGGTGGATGGAAGATCCGCGCATTGACTGGTTATTGAATCACATTAAACAGAACCGCTCGGAAAAAGCACTGCTGATATGCAAAACGGCAGAGCAAGTACTGGATTTGTCGGAAGCCTTGCGCGTACTGGCGGGGGTACAGGCGGCAACCTTCCATGAAGGTATGACGCTGACCGAACGTGACCGCTCCGCCGCCTTTTTTGCCAGCGAAGAAGACGGCAGCCCTATTCTGCTGTGCTCAGAAATTGGCAGTGAAGGTCGTAACTTTCAGTTTGTTCATCAACTGATTCTGTTCGACTTGCCAACGAACCCTGACCTGCTGGAACAGCGTATTGGCCGCTTAGACCGCATTGGCCAGCAGCAAAATATTGATATTTACCTGCCTTACTGCAAAGGCTCGGCGGAAGCCATATTGCTGCCATGGTACGAGCAGGGTATGAACGCCTTCTCTCAATGTAATGCGATAGGCCGTAAACTGTACGATGCTTTTGGTAAGGACATTGAGCAGGCTGTTGCTGAGCAGAAGCCACTCAGTGACGAATTGCTGGAGCAGACGAAAGAACTGCACAAAACCTGGCTGGAACGGAACCGTGAAGGGCAGGACAAGTTGCAGGCACTAAACGCCTG
Organism: Idiomarina sp. ST20R2A10; assembly: GCF_051842345.1. Taxonomy (NCBI): domain Bacteria; kingdom Pseudomonadati; phylum Pseudomonadota; class Gammaproteobacteria; order Alteromonadales; family Idiomarinaceae; genus Idiomarina; species Idiomarina sp. ST20R2A10. The sequence goes on from NZ_JBNIEY010000002.1 coordinate 293,123, forward strand.
TCGTCCTGAAACTGCTGAAAAAATCATAGAACAAATTCATAGCGACAGCGATACCGACACTCTGGCAGACTTTATGATTGCCTTCTTTGACCGTTTTGGCGTGACTAACGAAGTGCTGGATGAAGAGCGCTGGTTTATTCGCCCGGGTGAGCATATGCGTGTCGGCAGCCTGCCGGGACTGCCGGATGATGGCATCACCATAACCTTTGACAGGGTGACCGCACTGAACTTTGAAGATACTGACTTTTTAAGTTGGGATCACCCCATGGTGCAGGCTGCGCTTGAACTGCTGACTGCAGATGACTTTGGCAGCACCTGCGTTGCAGAGCTGAAAAACCCGGCTATTCCGGCTGGCAGCTGGTTCCTGGAACTGGACTTTGCCAGCATAGTACCGGCGCCTAAAGCCGCGGCATTGCAGGAGTTCTGCCCATTGCAGAGTTTACGTCTGTTGTTTAATGGTCAGGGTCAGGAGCTGTCCGCTAAAGTGTCACGCGAGCTGCTGGACCAACAATCCAGCTTTATTGATAAAAAGACCGCGCGACAGATATTGCGTCAGTTACGTGACCCGGCGCAAAAGATTATTCAGTCCGGCCAGCAACAGGCTCGTGAGTGGCAGCAAAAGCAGCTGGATGAAGTAAAGCAAAATGCGCTGGCTGCACTGCAACACGAACGCACGCGCTTGCTGGAATTACGACAGAAAAACCCGTCGGTGCGCAGCAGTGAAATAGAGGCGATAAATTGGCGCGAAGAGCAAATTACGGCGGCGCTGGAGAGCCCGCAGTTATCGCTTCAGGCAGTGCGTATCCTGGTGAATAACCATTAATGACGCTGCTCCATTATCAGCCGCCGACAACGCCATTTCTTCAGGTTATCTATGAGGACAGCCAGTTGTTGGTGGTTGATAAGCAAAGCGGGCTGCTCAGTGTTCCGGGCAAGCGACCAGAACATAAAGACTCGGTTTATACCCGCGTACAGCGCGTACACCCAGAAATAAGAGTGGTCCACCGGCTGGATATGGCAACTTCCGGAGTTCTTTTACTGGCAAAAACTAAAGCCGCGCAAAGTCACCTGAACCGGCAGTTTCAGAATCGCACAACCAGTAAAAGGTATATTGCCCGAGTTTGGGGCAAACCACCTTCTCCGCAAGGGGAAATAGAGTTGCCGTTGTCCTGCGACTGGCCGAATCGCCCGCGCCAGCACATGGATTTTTTCACCGGCAAACCCAGCACGACCTTTTATCGTGTAACGGATTTTGATAACGGTTGTAGCCGCCTTGAACTGACACCTCATACCGGACGCTCACATCAGCTCAGAGTTCATATGCAGGCCCTTGGCTGCCCGATACTTGGAGATAAATTCTATGCACACAGCGATGCTTTCGCTGCTGCTGAGCGTTTATTACTGCATGCGGAATACCTTGGCGTAACCCATCCGCAAACCGAACAACCTATAGAGTTTTTCAGCCCCGTTCAGTTTTAGCAATTTGCACTCAAGCTAGCGCCGCTTCAGCCGATACAGGCTGCATGAAGCGCTATCTATTAATTCTGCTGGCGGTTGTTTTCATCAACCCCGCAGTAAGCCAGGACGACCTAGAACGTTATTTGCCGCAAGACCAGCTCCATTGGTTAACCGGAAATGACGGCGAACGCTATTTGGCGTTAAAGAAAGAGTACTTGCAGGCCTTTGAGCGCGGGCAAATGGTGCTTTTACCAGATTGGTACTACCATCCACTGCAGTCTTTTTATATTCGCCCGGTTTATGAAAACGCACCGGATTTTGGCTGGACCACCTGGGCTTTAACCCCGCCCGACAACGACATACGTACAGACAATTTGCAGACACCTGCTACGACAACGCATTTCCCTGAGGCTGCAGACGAAGAGGTCTTTACGGCACCAGTGAATGCTTTGCAGCAACGCATGACTCTGCTGCTGAACGAAACCCTGGACCGCCCGGGCTTTTCTGTATGGGTAGTAGAAGGAATTACCGCAGACATAGCCCTGCGTTTGCTGGAAAGTGAGCCTTCAATAATGCCCGATGCTATTGTATTGGTTAACGCTTATGTGCCTCAGTTTCAGTATAACCGCACTCTTGCTGAACGCATTAGCCAGTCGCAACTGCCGGTTCTCGATATTCGCAGTGCGGAAGCTAACCGTTGGGTGAGTGAACACTGGGCCTTGCGTAAAAAACTAGCGAATAAATACCAGCACCCAGCGTACCGCCAGCGTCAGCTGGTTAATTCCGGTAACACCGGGCAGCGTGAATTAATCTCTACTATAAAAGGCTGGCTGGAATTTCACGGCTTTTAACCTTTCCAGTTTTAACACCCTTTTTTAACGGACGCCGCGCTTTTCTTTGATCTTCTCATAAGCCGCCTGAATGTCCTGAGCACGTTGATGAGCCTGCTTCATTACCTCTTCCGGTAACCCCTTAGAAGCCAGCTTGTCCGGATGATGCCGAGCCATTAATTTACGATACGCTTTCTTAATTTCGGCGTTACTGTTTTGAGCTGTTACGCCAAGCACTTCATAAGCGTTATTTATTTCATCCTGGCTGGTGGTTTTTCGCTGTTGCTGATGCTGCTGCCGACGATGCTGATGAAAACGAAAAGCCGCTTTTTCCATCATCAACCACTGGTCCAGCTGAAAACGAGTAAACCCAAGGTGCTTAGCCACGTTAACCAAAACTTCATGCTCTGACTTTTCCAACACACCGTCATTTAACGCAAGACCAATCAGCTGCTCCATAAAAAGCTGCAGAACATCGCGGTTACCGTAAAAGGAGGCACTAAAATCCTTCATGACTTGTTGCAGAGGAAACGTCGGTTCTTTACCTTCGCGAAAGGCTTCCTGTGCTTCGCGGGTCGCGTCCTGATTTAAATTCAAACGACGCATTAGCTCCTGAGCCTGAGAAATATCGCTAGTGGTGACTTTACCTTTTGCCTTAGCAACGTGGCCCATTACTGCGAACAGTGTGTAAATAAAATTAGCGTCCCCGGCGGCTTGCTCTGCCCCATACAAAAAACGCCCCCAGGCGCCTTTTTGGGAAAAGTCCTGAGCCATGCCCCGATCAAACCAGTGACCAATGAGCGCCCCCAGAATAGCACCCGGCCATTTCATAAACGCAAAGCCAGCCAGTGCGCCGACTACCTTTCCCCAAACCATGTTATTTCTCCAGCCGCTGGTTAACTTGATGCAGGCGTTCCGGTGTACCTACGTCTGTCCAAAATCCATCCTGATGGCTTGCTGCCAGTTGCTTCTTATTAATTGCCCTGTCGAAAAAAGGCTTTAATGCCCGTTTCCCCTCAGGGTATGGCGCCAACAGTTCTTTGCGATACAGACCAACACCGGAAAAAGTTTTACGGGCATCATTCTCATTTTCCCCATTAACCAACAATCCATTTTCAATAGCAAAGTCACCATTTGAATGATGAATCGGATTATCCACCATAATTAAATGTCCCAGCAGCCCTTTTTCCAGATCCGTTGGTAAATCCCGGTAATCCCAGTCTGTCCAGATATCACCATTAATAACCCAAAACGGGTCATCTCCGAGCAGTGGCAAGGCTTTAATAATACCCCCTGCAGTCTCAAGTCCACCCTCAGGTTCCGCAGAGAATGAAACCTGCAGACCCCACTGGCTGCCGTCCCCGACAAAATCTTCAATTTGCTCACCATGCCAGGCATGATTAATAACCACTTCATTAACACCTGCGTTTGCCAGCTTTTCCAGGTGATAACCCAACAAGGGTTTTCCCGCTACCGGCAACAAAGGCTTTGGCTGATTATCCGTTAACGGGCGCATTCTACTGCCCCGTCCGGCAGCTAAAATCATCGCTCTCATAGGCTGTCCTTCCAGGCTGGGATAATGCGCTCACGCAACCAGCGGTTGTAATTTGAAAGCTGCGGATAGTTAGCACTTACTCGCTGCAAATACCCGAGGGTTCTGGGCACATCCTGTAAATAGCCGGGCTTATGATCGCGATGCGCCAACCGGGCAAAAATACCTGCCGCTTTGGTGTGCCGCTGCAGCCCCATCCAGTCAAACCAGTGTTGCCATTGTTGTGGTTCAACCTGCGCCGCTAAGCAGTCAGACTCAACCAGATGTTGCCTTAACCCTTCACTCAATTCGTTGACCAATTCCTCTGGCCACTCAATATAGCAGTCGCGTAGTAACGACACCGCGTCATAGGTCACCGGACCCAGCACCGCATCCTGAAAGTCGATAATACCAATACGGTCATCGTCCAGCAGCATTAAGTTACGTGAATGAAAGTCCCGATGCACTCCCACCTGCGGTTGCTGCAATGCGTTATCAATCATTTGTTGGCTAAACTGACTCCAAACTTCATCGTCCCCGGTATGCCAGTCTAAGTTCAGGTGATGTTTTAATAACCAGTCCTTAAATAAAGAAAGTTCACGTTCCAACAAAGCGGTATCGAAAGCGGGCAGCTCACCCTGCTCAGTCCGGCGTACCGACATAATGTTAGGCAGCGCGGTAAGTGCCTGCTGGTAGTATTGCCGCGCATTTCGTGGATGCAGTTTACTCAGCAACAGTATCTGACCAAAATCGGATTGCAGCATAAAGCCCTGTTCTAAATCCGCCGCAATAATCTCTGGCACAGTAACGCCGGCTTCAGAATAGGCTTGTGCAACGGCCAAAAAAGGCTTCATTGGTTCTTTTTCGGGAGGACAGTCGACCGCTATCAGGCTTTCCTGGCCATTAGTTGCCCGAAAATAGCGACGGAAACTGGCATCACCGGATACAACTTCTAAAGTTGGTTGTGAAACACCTGTCTGGGCTTCACACCAAGCCTGCAGAGCCACTTCTCGTTTGTCTTCCAAAATATCCTCCACCAAATTTGTCGCAAAGCCTTAAAACTAGCAGTGTACCAAATAGCGAAACAAACAAAATTGCTTTATTATACCCTCGCGCTGCAAAACAGAATAAATGCATTTAACAACAACGACGGAAGATTAAATTGCTGCAACGGTTTATTACTTCGCTAATGCTACTGCCCTTTCCCGGCAGCGCGCTAGCGGCTTTACAAAATCAAGACGCACCACAACACATGACTTGCACCGTGCCTCAGTCTACTGAGAGTACGATTACCGCCGTCCAGTTGCAGGAAACCGATGCAGGAACTATTGGTGTTGAATCGCGTAGCGCCGAAATTCTGGCCAATGAAAAAGCGTATTTTACCGGTAACGTCATCATTCAGCGTAACGGACAGTGGCTTTCAACTTCAAAAGCCACTATCGATCAGCAGCGGGGTGAGATTATCGCCTCAGACGGCATTACTTTTAATGACGGCTATTTAAGCGTTACGGGTGATTCGTTATCGCTAGACTTAAACGATGACGAGGCCAAACTCTACAACAGTGATTACCGACTGCGAAATCATAACGCGCGTGGCCACGCAGAGTTGCTTTCATTGTCCCGGCAGGAAGTTTTATTACAGGACTCAAGCTTCACCACCTGCCCGGGCGAGACTCCGGCCTGGCAATTACGCGCAGAACGTATTCAGATAAATGAAACCAGCGACTTCGGTGAAGCCTGGCACGCCCGATTTGAGTTATTCGACGTACCGGTGCTTTACTTACCGTATTTTAATTTTCCATTGAGTGACGCGCGTAAAACCGGTTTGCTCTACCCCACGTTCGACTCATCATCAAACAGTGGTTTTGAAGTAGAAGTTCCCTACTACTTTAATATTGCTCCCAATATGGATGCGACAATAGCTCCGGTTTATATGTCCGAGCGCGGCACCATGATGAAAGGCGAGTATCGCTATTTATTTGAGCAAAATGCCGGACAATTCAATTTAGAATATTTAGGCAATGACGACACTCGCATCGCAAATAAAAAACGCTACCTTTGGCACGTTCAGCATTCGGCGCAAATAAACCAGGACTTGAGTTTTTACCTGGATGCGACCGAAATTAGTGACGACAACTACCTGAATGACTTTGGTAGTGATTTTGCAGGCCGGGCTGACACTCACTTATATCGCGTAGCCCAGCTTGATTACGACAACGAAAACTGGACCGCACAATTACGTACCGAAGACTACGAGCTTATTGGCGACTACCGCAGCCCCTATCGCACACTGCCGCAGCTTAGTATCGATTACAACACTGGCGACTTCACCGGCTTTAGCGCCAGCTTATACAACGAACTAACCTATTTTCAGAATCAGGATCAGACCCGCGAATACGCGACCCGGGCACATATAGAGCCGAGCATTCAGTACCGTTTTGAGAAGCCTGCTTTTGATACAGAAGCCGAGCTTTCTTATCTTTATACGCGCTATTGGCAGGAAAGCCCGGACAACAAGATTGCTGAGGAAGTTTCACGTGCGCTTCCCCGCGCTCGTGTAAGGGCTCGTTTGCATCTCGAGCGAGCCATTGAACTGGGTGACAGCCAGTACCGTCAAACCCTGTCGCCGCAAATTCAGTATTTGTATGTGCCCTATGAAAACCAACAGAACATCGGCATTTATGATACCTCTTTATTGCAGGACGATTACCACGGGCTGTTCCGTAGCCGCCGTTTTTCGGGGTTGGATCGCATCGCCGAGGCTAACCAGATAACGTACGGTGTCAGCAGCAGCTTATTCACTCAGAATGAACGCGAAGTGCTGCGAGCCAGTATTGGGCAAATTTACAATATTAATGACAGTCGTACGCAACTGTTTGCCAGCGATGAAGAAACCACAACCTCCAGTAACAGTGAGTGGGTTGCCGACATTAACTGGGCTGTTGATGAGAACTGGTCAATACGCAGCTCAATTCAATACGATACGGAACTTAACACCACCCGTAAGAGTCAGACCGCGGTAGAGTTCCGTAAAGATGAATCAAACTTGATACAGGTCAGTCATCGCACCGCAACCAACATTCTGAACAACGATATTGAACAAGTTGGAACGCAGGCAGTTTGGTCAGCAAGTTCGCGCTGGCAAGTCGCATCAAATGTCTTTTACGATCTCACACATGATCGTTTAAATGATGCTATGGTGGGCATTCAATACAGCAGTTGCTGCTGGGCCTTACGGGTTAGCGCGTACAGACGCATAAACCGTGATCTTGAGCCGGCTTTTAGTGCGACTCAGATAAACGGCGAAACTCAATTTGACAATGGCATTAGTATACAATTTATTATCAGCGGTTTAGCTTCTGATAGCAGTGGTCTAATTAACATGCTTGAGAAAAGTACGTACGGTTACCGCCGTCCTTTTTATCTCAGTAACTAGTGGTAGGTATAATGAAAAAAATTGCATCGTTTTGTTCAGCAGCTGTGCTGATTGCATCGTCTTTTTTGCTGAATAACACCGTTCAGGCTCAGCAAATACTGGATCGCGTTGTCGTCGTAGTCGATGACGGCGTAGTGCTGCAAAGCCAGATTGACCAACTTATCCAACAAGTTAAGAACGGTCAGAACTTCAACTCGAGTAACGCGCCTTCAGACGAAGTTCTGGAAACTCAGGCTATAGAACGCCTGATTCTGCAGGAAATTCAGTTGCAAATGGCTAACCGCATGGGTATCGAGATTGACGACAACCAGTTAGAGCAAGCCATCAACGAAATAGCAAATAACCAAGACCTTACAACAGCTGAGCTTCGGGAAAACATGGTCAGTAGTGGTATGAGCTGGGCAGCCTACCGCGAAAATATTCGTAACGAATTGGTTATCCAGCAAGTTCAACGAGCAGCTGTACAGCAACGCGTTTCTATCACACCGCAAGAAATTAATAACCTGGTGAAACTCATAGAGAGCAACCAGGAAGTTCAGACAGAGTATCGTTTGGCTCAAATTCTGATTTCCGCTGACTCAAACTCATCACAAGCCGAACTTGAAAAAGCCAAAGAGCGTGCCAACACAGTTTTGAATTTACTGGACAAAGGTAGTGACTTTGCTGACTTGGCGGTACGTTCCTCCTCCGGTTCTGCGGCATTGGATGGCGGTGACCTGGGCTGGATGACAGTTAATGGCATGCCGACCTTGTTTGCGGAAGCGGTAGATGGGAAGTCTGTAGGTGACGTTGTCGGCCCAATCCGCAGTGGTATCGGCTTTCATATTTTGAAAGTACAGGACAAGCGCGGAGAGCAAACAGTCGAAGTACAAGAAGTTAAAGCACGTCATATTTTAATCAAGCCTTCCGTTATTTTGTCAGACAACAAAGCGAAAGAGATGCTCAATCAATACCGTGAGCAAATTGCCAATGGCGAAAAGACTTTTGCTGAACTTGCACGTGAACATTCAGCTGACCCTGGTTCGGCCTCTCGTGGCGGCGATTTGGGCTGGGCTCGTCCCAATAAATACGCACCAGAATTCAAGCAAAAAGTAGAAAGCATTGAACAAGACACAATAAGTGAACCGTTCAGCACACAGTTTGGCTGGCACATTGTAGAAGTTACCGGTCGCAGAACTCTGGATGCCACTGAAGAAAACAAGCAAGAACGCGCATACCAAATGCTGTTTAGCCGTAAATTCCGCGAAGAGCTTGATAACTGGCAGCAAGAAATTCGCGACCAGGCGTTTATCAGAAGAGTTGCTGAGTGAGTATACCAACTCTTGTATTTACACCGGGTGAGCCGGCAGGTATTGGCCCGGACTTAATTATAAAAATAGCGCAGCAGCCCTGGTCGGCTGCTGTCGTTGTCTGTGCAGATAAAAATTTACTAAAACAACGCGCCGAGCAATTGAACCTTCCTATTACCTTGCACAGGTATAGAAAAGGTGAAGAACTGCCGCAACATGAACCCGGACATCTTTGGGTAGAACATATTCCAGTGTGCGAAGACGTGACTCCTGGCGAGTTATGTACAGCCAACGGTCATTATGTGGTTGATTGCTTAAAAAGAGCCTCTGACGGTAATCTCTCAGGCGAGTTCGATGCCATTGTTACCGGCCCTGTACACAAAGGTGTGATTAATCAAGCCGGCGTGGCGTTTTCAGGACACACTGAATTTTTAGCTCATGAAGCGAACTGCAATGATGTCGTTATGATGTTGGCTACAGAAGGCCTGCGTGTGGCGCTGGTCACGACTCACATTCCGCTGGCCTATGTGGCAAAAGCCGTTACCGCGGAGCGTCTGACCAACATTATTACCATACTGCATAACGACCTGACTAAGAAATTCGGCGAGTCGTCGCCCAAAATATTGGTTTGCGGATTAAACCCTCATGCGGGAGAGTCGGGACATTTAGGCAGGGAAGAAATAGACATTATTATTCCGGTTCTGGAACAACTTAAAAAGCAAGGCATGAACTTGCACGGCCCGTATCCCGCAGATACCATTTTTCAGCCAAAGTACCTTGAAGATGCCAGTGCGGTAGTTGCTATGTATCACGATCAGGGTCTTCCGGTGCTAAAATATAAAGGTTTCGGGCAGGCCGTAAACATTACACTCGGGTTACCTTATATCCGGACTTCTGTTGATCACGGTACAGCACTTGAGCTGGCCGGGTCTGGCAAGATTAGCGACGGTAGTTGCCGCCTGGCAATGCAGACCGCTATAGATATGGCAAGAGCAGCGTATTATGAGTAAAAACCAAGGTGGGAATAAACACCAGGGCGGAAGTAAAACCCACTTGGGCCACCGGGCACGTAAACGGTTTGGCCAGAACTTCCTGAATGACGACTATATTATTGAGCAGATTGTTGATGCCATTAACCCTTTGCCCGGTGAAAACCTAATAGAAATTGGCCCGGGGTTAGCAGCACTAACTGAGCCGACAGTAGATCGCAGTGGCCATTTAAAAGTTATCGAAATTGACCGTGACTTAGTTGAAAGGCTTCAGCATCACCCTTTTTTAAGTTCAAAACTGGAAGTGATTCAAGCCGATGCGCTAAGCATAGATTTTAGTCAGTTTGCCAAAGAGAGTCCGGCACGAGTGTTCGGTAACCTGCCCTATAACATCTCCACGCCGCTTATCTTTCATCTGCTGAAGTTTGCCGATGATGTAAAAGATATGCACTTTATGCTGCAAAAAGAAGTGGTTGATCGCTTAGCAGCAGAGCCCGGCTCAAAAAGTTATGGCAGAATCAGCGTCGGTGTACAGCAAGCCTGTAAAGTCACTCCGGTGGTTGCTGTCCCGCCATCAGCGTTTACGCCGCCACCGAAAGTAGAATCATCGGTGGTTCGGTTAGAACCCTATGCCGAAAGCCCTCACCCAGTTAAAGATAAAGCGCAACTGCATAGCTTATGTTTGACAGCGTTTAACCAACGCCGTAAAACAATAAGAAACAACCTTAAACAGTTGGTTCCTGCGGAGCAGCTGGAAGCCCTTGGTATTGACCCGGGCGCAAGGCCGGAGACGCTCTCTGTAGACGATTACTGCAGGATATCCGACTGGCTCACTGAACACTCGCTCACAAAACAAGCGGAAAAGAATGACAGTCAGTAAAATTGAAATTGATGTAAAAACGCAATATTTAGCGGCGCAGTCAAACCCTGATGCCGGACAATATGTGTTTTCTTACACCATAACCATAACCAATGAGTCCAGCCAGTTAGTGCAGTTGCTTGCCCGCGAATGGCGAATTACCGACGCTGACAGTAAAATAACCCGAGTGGCTGGAGATGGCGTTGTAGGACAACAGCCTAAACTGGCTGCCGGTGAATCATTCAGTTATACCAGCGGTACCGTTCTGGCTACGCCTATAGGCACTATGGAAGGGCATTACCTAATGATAGATGAACAGGGCTCGCAGTTTAAAGCACCTATTCCTTCGTTCCGGCTGGCCATCCCTAATATTATTCATTAATTATGAGCAATTACGTTGTCGGTGATATCCAGGGTTGCTTCCGCGAACTTGAAGCTCTGCTTACCCAAGTCAGTTTTAACCCTGCAAACGACTCTTTATGGTGTGTAGGTGATATTGTCGCGCGCGGCCCCAGTTCGCGCGATGCGTTGCGTTTTTTCTATGAAAACAGTAACTCGGTACACAGCGTATTAGGTAATCACGATTTAAACTTAATGGCAGTGTTGCTGGGTTATCGGCAGCCTAACCCAAAAGACAAACTCAATGCGTTATTAGAAGACAGTGATCGCTATGACTGGTTAGAGTGGTTGCGTCACCAACCTTTGATGCATCAGCTAGAAGAGCACAATGCGGTAATAACTCACGCTGGTATTTACCCATGGTGGACACTCAAACAAGCCAGTCAATACGCACAGGAAGTGACAAAAGTTCTTACTGGCAATGAGTTTAAAAACTTTATGCAGCAGTTATTTGGCAACTCGCCGGAAAAATGGGACTCAAGTCTGCAAGGTTTTGACCGATACCGTTTTATAGTGAACGCGTTTACCCGAATGCGTTACTGTAATCCGGAAGGTGAACTGGATTTTTCCCAAAAAGATAATCCATATGAACGTTCATCGCAGGATTCGTATAAGCCATGGTTTAACTTTTGGTCAGAATCCGAGAATCGAGTATTATTCGGGCATTGGGCTGCGCTAATGGGCGAAACCCGGCGTCAGGATGTGATAGCGCTGGATACTGGCTGTGTCTGGGGTCAGTATATGACGTTATATAGCGTTGAGAATAAAACCTTCTTTCATGAACCGGCTTTGACCGGAAAGTGACAATAATAATTATGCAGTGCTGAGGAAAGTTTCATGAAAATTACTGTTGCCATGCGAGTTATCGGTGGTTTTGCCATCATTACTTTGCTGTTACTCATCATTAGCTTAAGCTCGTTGTTTAATATCAACAGCATAGGTTCGTCAGTTGATAAACTCAACGATGAGGCGGTTCCGGCACTGAATCAAGTCTCGGCTATTAAAGTCGATATTCTCGAGCTGGGTACAGTTCAGTTAGAAACTTTTTATGATGAAAGTTTAGAACAGGTAGAAGCCCACAAAAAAGAATTCAATGAATCGAACAAATTGCTTTTTGCCTCTCTTGATAAACTTAAAGAACTTATTCAGGGTAACGGTCAAAGCGACGAAATTAGCGCTTTGGAAAAAGACTCGCGCCAATACGTCAATCTGATCGAGCTTTTGTTCAATCAGCACAGCGAGTATCTGCAACTACAAAATGTTACCGCCTCTCAGTTAGATGAAATTGCATTCAATATCGATGATGCGGCTATTATGCTACTGGATACCATGGATGCCTCTAACAACGAAGTCATCTCGCGTGAAGCCAGTAATATTGAGTCGTCACTGTCCAGCCTTATCACCTTAATGTATGACTTGAACAAAGCTAATAAATTAGACAGCGCTCAAATCATTCGCAGTGAAATCGATATTAATATTGACAGTATCCGCCCTCGTCTTGAAGCTTTAGACAACGAGGCAACTGGTGGCACAGAAGCCATGGTTGATGACGCGATTGGAACAGTTCGTGACGCACTCGACAGCCTTCAGGGCGCAGGTTCCTATCCGGACAATGTCATTCGCCGCCAACAGCTGCGTTTAGATTCTGAAGACTCTCTGGATAAATCAGAAATTCAACTGAATAAACTGATGTCTGATGCTGACAGCCTGCAAACTGCGGTTCGTGGAATAGCAGACGGTACTCGTGTTTCAGTAACAGACTCTATCTCTACCAGTAGCTGGCTCAATAGTATCATCACCATTATTTCTATTGCTCTGGCTGTGCTTATTTCATGGTACACCGTACGTAGCATCAGCCGTCCATTGTCACGCGTTAACCACATGCTGAACATTATGGCGGATGGTAACTTAACCGAACGTGTTGACTATAACGCTCAGGACGAATTTGGTGAGCTCGCCTCAAACACCAATAAACTGACCGGTAATTTACGTAAACTTATTGAAGGTATTGCGAACCGCGCCACTCAGCTGGCTACGGCCGCGGAGCAATCTTCCAATGTTTCTGACGAGACAACTAACGCCATTGACGAACAACGCCGTCAGATTGAGCAAGTAGCCACGGCCACTCAGGAAATGAACAGTACGGCCAGCGAAATGGCCGACGGTGCAGAACAGGCCTTACGCGAAATTCAGCACTCTGATGATGAAGCCAAACGTGTTCGTCAAATTTCAGACAAAAACCGTGCGACTATCGAAGGCCTGGCTAGTGAAATTAAAGGCGCCTCGGAAGTTATCGATCAGTTGTCAGAAAACAGCAAAAACATTGGTGGCATTCTGGATGTTATTCGCGGTATTGCCGACCAGACCAACTTGCTTGCACTGAACGCAGCCATTGAAGCGGCACGTGCCGGTGAGCAAGGTCGCGGATTTGCGGTTGTTGCTGATGAGGTTCGTACTCTGGCCAGCCGTACTCAAGAGTCCACCGAAGAAATTCAGGACATGATTGAGAATCTGCAGAATGACTCTCAGCGAGCGGTTACCGTAATGAATAAAGGCCGCGAGCAGGCTGAGCTCAGTGTGCAGCAGTCCGATGAAGCAGCTCAGGCACTTCAATCTATTACTGAGTCAGTGCATCAGGCGTCTGACAGCAGTAACCATATTGCTAATGCAGCGAAAGAGCAAAGCAGTACTGCGCAGGATATCAGCGAGCGTCTTGAGTCTATTGTTTCCATTGCCGAACAAACGGCTTCTGGTTCCAAACAAACAGCTCAAGCGTCTAACGAAGTCGCTAAACTGGCCGATGAGCTCCAGGACTCAATTAAGAGTTTCAGAGTCTAAAGCAAAAACCTCTGAACTGCAGAAACAAAAAAGGCGCCCTTTAAAGGCGCCTTTTTATATTTCACGGTTTTATTGCCTCAATAATTAACGCTGTTACGCCGTTAAGTTAATTTTAGCGAAGCGACGTTTACCCACCTGATAAACTCCAGAGTCCTTTTCTGTGCACAGGTAACGCGAATCGCTGAATTTCTCGCCATCCACTTTAACGGCATTTTGTTTTATCATTCGTAACGCTTCCGAGGTGGACTCAACCAAGCCTGCTTCTTTTAGCACATTACCTATTGCCATTCCCTCAGCTCCGACTTGCACCGTCTTTTCCGGAATATCGTCCGGTAAAGCATTTTTCTGGAAACGCTGGATAAAATCCTGTTCGGCTTTCTCAGCGTCGTCTTCCGAGTGAAAGCGAGCGATGATTTCTTTTGCCAGCAAAACTTTCACATCACGTGGGTTTTTGCCGTCGGCTACAGCCGCTTTCAGCTCGTCAATTTCAGTAATGGAACGAAAGCTGAGTAACTGGAAGTAACGCCACATGAGCTCATCTGACACCGACATAATTTTACCAAACATGTCATTTGCCGGTTCCGTAATGCCAATATAGTTATTCAGCGATTTTGACATTTTCTGCACACCGTCCAGCCCTTCCAGTAACGGCGTCATAATGACAGTTTGTGGACGCTGCCCTTCTTCTTTTTGCAGTTCGCGCCCCATGAGCAGGTTGAAGCGCTGGTCGGTTCCGCCAAGCTCAACGTCAGCTTTTAATTCAACCGAATCCCAGCCCTGAACCAATGGGTATAAAAACTCGTGAATAGCTATCGACTGATTGTTCTGGTAGCGTTTTTTAAAATCATCACGTTCTAACATACGGGCTACAGTCTGGCGCGCAGCCAGTTTAATCATATCGGCCGCCCCCATTTTCGACATCCATTCGGAGTTAAAACGGATTTCGGTTTTAGCCGGATCGAGAATTTTAAAAACCTGTTCTTTATAAGTTTCAGCGTTAGCAATAACCTGTTCCGTGGTCAGCGGCTTTCTGGTCACATTCTTACCTGTAGGGTCACCTATCATGCCGGTGAAATCACCTATAAGGAAAACCACTTTATGACCAAAGTCCTGAAATACTCTCAGCTTGTTGATTAAAACAGTGTGTCCCAAGTGTAAATCAGGTGCCGTTGGGTCAAAGCCAGCTTTCACTGTCAGTGGCTTACCACTGGCCAACTTCTCAGCCAGTTCCTGCTCGAGTAAAACTTCTTCGGCACCGCGAGTAATCTCGGCAATAGCTTCCGCCACTTCGGTTTTCATCCTCATCTCCAACTGTAAAAACTCATAAACCAGCCATTTTACGCCATTATTACCACTGTTTTAAGCTCAATGATCTGGTATTCTTCATTTTTTCGTATTATCCTCGAAACCATAAGGTTATTCCGTGGTCGTAAACAGGTGCGGTAATCCCCGTGTTTGCTGACACATGTTTACTGGATAATCACAATAAAGAAAGTGAAGTGCGCTATAATATGACATTAAAATCTGTCACCAAAATTCAGCGGATGTTTCTGCAACTTCCGCATTCTCATAAAATTCTGATCAGTGCGATCAGCGTTGCCCTCTTGCTATTACTGATCATTCCGTCGGAACCTGCCACGGCATCTAAGAACAGTACTTCAGCCGAGCAGTTGATGCCAGGTAAACGTTACCAGCTCGATTTAGCTTTTGAGCAACCCAGCTCAGATGAGAGTACTGAAAACTCAGAGCTAACATGGCAAACCTATCAGATTAAATCGGGTGACAGCTTAGCTAAAATATTTGGCAAAGTAGGCTTTAGTGCCCAGCAACTGTATCGCGTTACCGAGTCCGGCGATGAAGCCAAATATCTTCGTAAAGTTCACCCTGGCGATTTGCTTCGCTTTGCGACTGACAGTGACGATAACCTGGTGCAGCTAGCGCACCAGATAAACGATACAGAAACGCTTATTATCACTCGTCAAAACGACAGCTTTGTTGCTGAAATCGAAACTAAAAAAGTTGAAGTTCGTACAGAATTCACTCATGCCGTTATTGACTCCAGCTTCTGGAATGCCGGTATCGACTCGGGTTTGACTGACAACCAAATTATGCGCATTGCCAATATTTTTGGCTGGGATATCGACTTTGCCTTAGACTTGCGTAAAAACGACGAATTTAGCGTACTTTATGAAACGCACTATGTAGATGGCGAGTTTGTTGGCTACGGCAAAATTTTAGCGGCAGAGTTTGTAAACCGCGATGAGAACTTCCAGGCCATTCTTCACGATAATGGACAATATTATACGCCGAACGGTCGCGCCATGCGCAAAACCTTCCTGCGTTCACCGGTTAACTTTACCTACATAAGCTCGAGCTTCAACCCTCGCCGCTTACATCCGGTTACCGGAAGAGTGCGCCCGCACAATGGTATAGATTACGCAGCCTCTACTGGCACGCCAGTAATGTCTTCTGGTGATGGTAAAGTTATCGCGGCTGGTTATACCTCGTTGAATGGTAATTATATTTTTGTGCAACACGGCGAACGCTACGTGACTAAGTATTTACACCTTAGCCGTAAGCACGTGAAAACAGGCGACCGTGTTAAACAGGGTCAGGTAATTGGTCGCGTTGGCGCGACAGGCCGGGTAACGGGTCCACACTTACACTACGAATTCCTTGTTGACGGCGTACATCGTAACCCTCGTACGGTGGAATTGCCGGAAGCCAAGTCGCTAGGTGAATCAGAATTACCGGCTTTCCGTCAACACG
Source organism: Idiomarina sp. ST20R2A10 (assembly GCF_051842345.1). NCBI lineage: Bacteria > Pseudomonadati > Pseudomonadota > Gammaproteobacteria > Alteromonadales > Idiomarinaceae > Idiomarina > Idiomarina sp. ST20R2A10. The sequence goes on from NZ_JBNIEY010000002.1 coordinate 309,521, forward strand.
CGGATCAGGTAATGGCCATACTAAACGACAACAGACGCGTTTACCTGGCGATGCAGTAATGTTTCAGCGTTATATTGGACTGATGTCGGGCACCAGTATGGATGCGGTTGACGCGGCATTGGTCCAGATAGATGCGCAAGGCACGCCCAGACTTGAAGCTCATCACTCTTTGTCTTTCCCCCCGGAATTGCGTACTCGCTTATTGGCTTTAAGCCACACAGACAACTGGCAGGCCGATGAACTGGCCGGTTTAGACATTGCTTTTTCCGAGCTCAGTGCCAAAGTCGTAGAGCGGCTTCTTGAAAAAGTCAGTATCGCAGCAAAAGACATTACCGCCATAGCCAGTCACGGACAAACCGTTCGCCACAAGCCCAACTCAATACCAGCCTACACCTGTCAAATTGGCGACCCTACACGGTTAGCTTTGGGTACGGGTATTGATGTGATTTACGATTTTCGTCGCAAAGACATCGCCGCAGGTGGTCAGGGTGCGCCATTGGTTCCGGCTTTTCATAAGCAAGTTTTTTCCCGCAAGAATCAAAGCATTGCGGTGATTAATTTAGGTGGTATTGCCAATGTCACCTGGCTTGGCCATAACGGCAACATACTGGGCTTCGATACAGGACCTGCCAACACCTTGCTCGACCAATGGGTTCAGCATAATGACTCAAGTAAAAGCTTCGATGAAAATGCTCAGTTTGCGAGAGCAGGCAAACTTCAGCCTGACCTGCTAAAGCGTTTATTGCAGCATCCGTTTTTTGCTAAGCCAGCTCCCAAAAGTACGGGTCGCGAGGAGTTCAACTTAAAATGGCTGCAACAACAATTGGCCGGGCAGGATATATCCCCGGCTGATATACAGCGCACTTTGACCGAACTTACCGCTATTAGCATCAAAGATGCACTGACAACCCTGCCACAACAACCCGATACGGCTTATTTTTGTGGCGGAGGCACCCGAAACCCATTATTGATGGAGCGCTTAACTCAACTTTTAGCGCCGATTAAATGCGATACTACAGCGAGTTTAGGCGTTGACCCGCAATGGGTTGAGGCAATCGCTTTTGCCTGGCTAGGCTGGTGTTACGAGCATAAAAAACCGGGCAACCAGCCTGAAGTTACAGGAGCCAGTCACCCGGTTGTTTTAGGCGCTAAAGTCGTACATCAATAGACTCTTTATTAGGCACCCAGTTCTTTAAACGCATCACGCGTCAGGTTTTCATTGCCATCGGCTCCAACCACGATGCTGTCTTCAATACGTACACCGCCGTATGGACGCAGCTCATCAACTTTCTCCCAGTTAATATCTGCGCTGTCTTTGTGCTCTTCCAGTAGCTGATCGACCACATATAAGCCCGGCTCAATTGTGAAGACGTGGCCAACTTCAATGTCTCGTAATAAGCGTAAAAACGGATGACGCTCACTGCGCTCGTAGCTGTTACCTTTGTCGTCCTTCAGGAAACCGCCAACATCATGTACCTGCAAACCAATAAAGTGGCCTAATCCGTGTGGCATAAAGGCACTGGTGTAACCTTTGTCATAAATGCTTTGTGCATCACCTTTAATAAACTCAAAGTCACTTAAAATTTGCGCGACTTTCAGATGCATCGACACATGCAGGTCGTAATAGCTCACACCGGGCTTAATCTCGCTCAACAGCTCTTGTTGTGCTTTATCCATAGCTTCTACCAGATTCGCGTAGAAACCTTCTTCATAAGCGTATGAGCGGGTTATATCGGAGCAATAACCACGGTAGCGTGCGCCAGCATCTATTAAGAACGAACGTATTTGCTTAGGCGGAACAGTGTCGTATACGTCGTAATGCAAAATTGCCGAGTGACTGTTCAGCGCAACGATACTATTGTAGGGCACCTGCGACTCACGAAAGTCGATAGCGCCAAGATAAGCATGATGTATTTCCAACTCGCTCTTACCGGCAAAAAAGGCTTCTTTTGCTGCAACATGGGCTTTTGCCGCTAAGCGGTTGGCTTCGCGCAAATTATCCACTTCCCATTGAGTTTTTATTGAGCGGTGAAAGTGCAAATGATCAATCAATGCCTGCGGGTTACGTGCTTTTACTTTCCAGTCACTGACTGGCTGTGCAAAGTCTTCACCAATAAAAGCGGACTGCTCCAAGTCGCTGCCTAAGTCTTCAGTCAGCATACTTAAATCATCAATAATTTTTAAATCAACATGCTGCTGCCATTCTTCTTCCGGCACATTCACCGGAGCATGCCAAAAGTCCCGAGCCTGGAATAGGTAAACCGTAGGACGTTGACTGCCCTTGCGATAAAAAATAGCACTTTTGGGGCTTTCTGTGACCGGAACCCAATATTTAAATAGCGGATTAACCCGGTACGGCGGCGCGTTATCATCGAGAAAATCAACTCGTGGCTGGCCCGAGTAAACCAGTACCGATTCAAAATTGTTGTCCTCTAACGCTTTATCAAAGCGGCTACAAATTGTCTTGATGTGTTCTGCGTACGCGCTCATAAAAAAACCTCACAAAAAATTGTGAGGTTATTCTAGCGGAAAAGCCGAAAACTTTCAGCTGTTCCCGAGGGAAGGAACTAAAGCCTAAACGGAAAAACTCGAACCACAACCACAGGTTGTTGTGGCATTAGGGTTGTCGACAAAAAAGCGTGAACCCTGCAGTCCTTCTTCGTAGCTGACCACGCCCCCCATTAAATACTGTAAACTCATTGGATCAACCAGCAGGGTGACGCCGTTTTTTTCTATTTCCATATCACCCGGGTTTTTCTTTTCATCAAAGGTAAAACCATATTGGAAGCCCGAACAACCGCCTCCGGTTACGTAAACACGCAACTTCAAGTTTGGGTTTTCTTCTTCAGCAATCAGCTTACCCACTTTGCTTGCCGCTTGTTCAGTGAACTCAATCGGCATTGCCTGCTCTGCTGCACTGCTCATGATTTCTCTACCTTGGTTGAACTCTACTGCTATTTTCTCTTACCTGAGTATTTTGGTCAAGTATCGCCGTCACTACGCACACCGGGGTTGGCATCTCCGCGGCTAATTTCTTTCCAGAAAAAGGTTCGGTCCAGTGTCCCTCTACCACCTTTGGTTAGCTGCACTTTTACTTCCACCCGTTCTGGCACAAGCCCTTCAGGCATAAAGAAGTCGCCTTCGTACAAAGAGAAATAGCGCATAGAAAAGCTCCGTTCATCTTGCGCTATATTGGCAAGTTTCAGTAAGTCATAACGCTCTTTCTTACCATCAATGCGGCCAACAAGCTCAACAGTGACCGTGCCCTGGACAAAGTTACGACGCTGCTCAATTTGCAATACCGCCAGAGAGAAATGGAAATGATTTTCTGAACGGTTCTTAGTAACCGTTAAAGAGTCTATCGTAACGCCGCTTTCCTGTAGCTCCGGCGCCATAATCTTCTGATAAAACGCTAAGTCTCGGCGTAAACCATAATTATCGTTCTGTAACGCACTCAACTCGTCCTGCAAACTTTGGTTTGCCGAGCGCTCAATGTCTAGCTCAACTTGCAGCACATGGCGTTGATACTCCATCTGCTCAATACGCTGATAAAGCTGCTCAAGTTGTTGCGACTGTTTGGAAACTTCTTCTTTCAAGGCTTTTGCATGCCAAACTCCGGCTAGGTAAGCCAGGTAAACAACCAAAACAGCAACACAGATCAACAACACAAATACCGGGAAAGCTCCCCAGCGCTGTTGCCAGTATTTCAGGTTAAAATAGGGCTTCATAACTTCCAGCTCATTTCCATCAAGCGTTTATGCTGATATGTTATTGATAAATATGCAAGCTCATCCCACGGTTTAAGGTAAGGATCTTATTTTAAATGGCCTCTAACTCGGTATTCCGACAGCAACTGCGCAAACAGCTGGCGACCCCATCGACCACTATCGCCATTTGTTTAATGGGTCTTGCCGGCGGTATTCTTGCAGCCCTTATGATTGCCGGATTCCGTTTGGCGATTGAGCAAGGCGCTTATCTTGTCGGCAATGGTAGCTATTGGCAACAGCCTTTACCAACTACTTACCGCTTTTTACTCCCCATTATTGCTGCCGCCATTGTTTATGTTCTGTTTCGTCTATCGGGATCTAAACACGTGCGAATGGGTATTCCCTACGTTATCCATCGTATGAAACAGCATTACGGCATGCTGCCCTGGCGCAGTACCGTGAATCAGTTCTTTGGGGGAATAATTGCTCTGGTTGCAGGCTTCAGTGTTGGCCGCGAAGGGCCTGCCGTTCATTTAGGTGCAGCGGCAGCTACCTGGCTTGGTTTTCATTTCGACGCCCCTAAAAACGCCATACGAACCCTTGCCGCCTGTGGTATAGCCGCAGCTATCGCGGCCTCTTTTAATACACCTTTGGCCGCTATGGTTCTAGTAATGGAAGTGGTACTGCGGGAATACAAAGTTCACGTTTTTATACCGGTTATGCTGTCGGCGGTGGCTGGTTCGCTCATTACCGAAGAAATTTTTGGTGTCGCTTCTGAGCTGGCCGTGCTCTCAGCCCAGGATATCCCCACCACACAGTTACCCTGGGTGATGCTACTGGGCGTTGTACTGGGTTTTGTCGGGGTTTTGTTCAAAAAGCTCATGCTGGATGTCATGGAAACCGTACAAGACATGTCATTGCTTACCCGTTTGCTCTTTGCCGGCCTTATAACGGCAATGCTGGCCGTCATAATTCCCAGCAGCTTAGGTCCGGGGCTTACAGCCATTGAGCAGGTATTGAATCATCAGGGTGAAATGTCGCTGCTGACCACCTTGCTCATAGCAAAGCTTTTTGCCTCAGCTATTGCTTTGGGCATGGGTATACCCGGCGGTTTAATTGGTGCCGTGTTCGGTATTGGAGCCATTATTGCAGCGGTATTTGTCGGTGCAGTTAACGGTTTGGATATTCAACAGCCACTGTCCTTCGACAGCTTCATTCTGTTGGGAATGGCAGGCATTTTAGCGGCCTGTATTCACGCACCAATGGCAGCTCTGCTCGCTATTGTCGAGTTGTCTCGCAGTGTGGAAATTATTATCCCCGCTATGCTAGTGATTGTACCTGCTTATCTCATTTCCAGTCAGTTACTGAAATCCAAATCCATTTTCATCTCCCAGCTAGAGTTGCAGGGTTTGCCTTACCAGCTGGCTCCGGTGCATGTCGCATTACAGAAAACCGGTGTTGAAAACGTCATGGAAACAGATTTCAAATTGCTGCTTGAGCCCACTCAGAACGAACTGGTTGACTCACTTGAATCTGCGCAGGCGAAAACCGTTATTGTCATGTCAGTCGATGAAGATAATCAGGCACTTTATCGTCTGGTAACTTATGATATAAACGCCGGGGACAGTCCCAGCCTGAGTTACACTCCTATCAAAGGAGTTCGGGTCACATCGACTCTGGCCGAAGTGTATGATGAAATTGGACCCAAGCGTCGGGGGGCTGTGTACATTTATGAGACCGATGATGGCCAGCCCTGTGGCATTGTTACCTGGGAACTTGTTCGTAAAGCCCTACAGAGAGAACTCGCATGACATGGATACTTTGGGTTAAAGCCCTGCATATTGCTTTTATGGTGGCCTGGTTTGCCGGCATCTTCTACTTACCACGTTTGTTTGTTTATCACGCAATGAACGCCAAGCCTGCCGTGGACGAGCAACTCTGTATAATGGAAAGGCGTTTACTGTATTTCGTCACCCCCTTTGCCATTCTTACCCTCGTTTTCGGTGTGGTGCTTATTTTTGCCTACGGCTCAGCGTGGTTTGCTGCCAGTGGCTGGATGCACACTAAACTGGTACTGGTGTTACTACTTTTTGTGTATCACGGTTACTGTTTCAAACTATTGAAAGACTTTAAAACCGGCACCAACCGCCGCAGCCACCGGTTTTACCGAGTGTTTAACGAGCTCCCGGTACTGGCACTTTTCGCTATTATCATTTTAGCGGTAGTTAAGCCTTATTAGATTCTCTTGTGCCGCATGATTTGCTATAGTGTGCGCCCAGTGACATTCTGCGGCAGAGGCGCACCCAAAGATGAATTTCACCGGCTCCAACATTCTTTCTGTAAATCAGTTCAATCGCGACAGCATTGACTACATATTCTCCGTTGCGGACAAGATGCAACCTTACGCCCGGCGTAAAACACGCACTCGAGTTCTTGACGGCGCTATCCTTGGTAATCTTTTCTTCGAACCTTCGACTCGTACCCGGGTAAGCTTCGGCACGGCGTTCAACCTGTTAGGGGGCGAAGTCCGCGAAACCACCGGCATGGAAAGCTCGGCCATTGCAAAGGGTGAATCGCTGTACGACACCGCTCGCGTATTAAGCAGCTACAGCGACGTTATTGCCATGCGCCACCCCAAGTCGGGCTCAGTAAAAGAGTTTGCTGAAGGCAGTCGGGTACCGGTCATTAACGGCGGTGACGGCGCAAACGAGCATCCGACTCAGGCACTGCTGGACCTTTACACTATCCAGAAAGAACTGGCGTACCATCAGCAGAGCATTGATAACATGCACATTTGCATGATTGGCGACTTGAAGTACGGACGTACAGTACATTCACTGTCCACTTTACTCTCTATGTACAAGAACATTAAGTTCACTTTAATTTCGCCACGTGAACTTTCTATGCCGAGCTCCGTATTAGATACGCTGGAAAACGCAGGTCACCGTGTAACGGTTACAGAAAAAGTCGACGGTATTGTCGACGCTGATATTGTCTATCAGACTCGAATTCAGCAAGAACGTTTTGCCAGCCCGGAAGACGCTGATCAGTATCGCGGTAAGTTTCGTTTAAATCAGGACATTTACACTAAACACTACAAACCCAATACGGTCATCATGCATCCTTTGCCGCGGGATTCGCGCGCCGAAGCTAATGAATTGGATAACGACTTAAACCAAAACCCCAACCTGGCTATTTTCCGTCAGGCTGACAACGGAGTTCTCATTCGTATGGCTCTGTTTGCATTAACACTTGGGGTCGTTGATCAGGTTGATAAACACCAATGTGATGTCATCTGGTACAGCGAAAAAAGCCAACAGTAAAGAGGTAGTTACGACATGAGTCGCTCAGAAGAACTATACACTAAAGCACAAATCAGTATCCCTGGCGGCGTTAACTCGCCGGTTCGGGCTTTTAACGGCGTTGGTGGCAGCCCCATCTTCTTTGAGAGTGCTGAAGGCGCTTATATGATTGATGCAGACGGCAAACGTTATATCGATTACGTCGGCTCATGGGGCCCAATGATTTTGGGGCATAACCACCCGGCAGTGTTAGAAGCCACCCTGCAGGCCGCCAAGCGAGGCCTGAGCTTCGGCACACCGACGGAAGTTGAAATCACCATGGCGGAGACTATTCGCAAAATAGTCCCTTCTATTGAAAAAGTGCGTATGGTGAATTCCGGTACTGAAGCCACTATGACTGCCATTCGTCTGGCACGCGGCTATACCGGCCGGGATAAAATTCTGAAGTTTGAAGGTAACTACCACGGCCATGCCGACTCCTTGCTGGTTAAAGCTGGTTCAGGTGCTTTGACTCTGGGCGTTCCTAACTCTCCCGGCATTCCGGAAGACTTTGCGAAACATACCTTAACCGCGACTTACAACGATATTGAATCGGTGAAACAAATTTTCGCTGAAATGGGCGATGAAATTGCCTGCATTATTGTTGAGCCGGTAGCCGGTAACATGAACTGTATTCCACCGGTTGACGGTTTTCTGGAAGGCTTACGCAGCATTTGTGACGACCACGGTTCAGTTCTGATTTTTGACGAAGTTATGACCGGCTTCCGTGTAGCTCCGGGCGGCGCTCAGGATCGCTATAAGATTAAACCAGACCTCACGACTTTAGGTAAAGTGATTGGTGGTGGCATGCCGGTTGGCGCGTTTGGCGGTAAAAAAGAAATCATGGACTACATTGCACCGGTTGGCCCTGTGTATCAGGCAGGAACCTTATCGGGTAACCCAGTCGCCATGGCAGCAGGCTTGGCAGCGTTACAGCAGTTATCCACCCCAGGGCTTTACGACCAGCTTTACCAACGCGTTGACACACTGCTTGACGGTTTACAGGAGCGTGCTGACCGGGCTGGCGTGCCAATGACAACAAATCGCGCCGGTTCTATGTTTGGTTTCTTTTTTACTGAAGAGCCCGAAGTAACCACTTACGCTCAGGCCACACAGTGTAATATGGAGCACTTTAAGACGTTTTATCACGCCATGTTAGAGCAAGGCGTGTATCTTGCGCCATCGGCCTTTGAAGGCGGCTTTATGTCGGCAGCGCACAGCGAAGAAGACATTCAAAACACTCTGAATGCCGCTGAAAAAGCTTTTGCTAAGTTAGCGTAACACTACGGCTGTAGCGCCTGGCCTTGGCCCAGGCGCTTTTAGCCACCAAATAAACGTTCCCACCAGCTTTTCTCGCGGATAGTGCCTTCACAGGTAATATCCTCGGGGAGCCTGATTTCCTCAGCCGGTAATTTCCGACCATTGTTGCAGTCTTCAGGAATTCGCTGTCCCGTTGTCGGGTGAAAATTTTGCATTTGCAGAGGCTCCGGTACATCTAAAGCCATGCTCAACGGCGGTAAGTAATCATAAAAATCCGCCACAACTTTGAGAGCGCCGCTACTTCCGGTTAAGCCAACCGGCTGGTTATCATCACGACCTAACCAAACCGTAACCACGTGCTCACCATCTACTGCAACAAACCAGCTGTCGCGATAATCATTCGTTGTACCTGTCTTGCCACCAACTACCTGACCGGCTAAAGCACGTTGCAGACGACTTGCGGTACCCTCTGCCACCACTCCCCGTAAACCATAGCGAGTCAGATAAGACACATTTTTATCGAAAACCACATCTGCTTCAGACTTCTGACGCCGATACAGCACTTCGCCCTGATGGGTGGTGATAGACGACACCGCAGCTAAAGGCTGATAACGGCCATCATTCATAAGCGCACTGTACATTCGTGTCACCGCTACGGGAGACAACGATGCTGATCCTAAAGTCAACGATGGATAGGCTTGTAACGGCGTTGTCACACCTAATTCGCGTAAGTAACTCACTAACTGGTCTATACCCACTTCCATGCCCACCCGAACTGCCGGTAAGTTGCGCGACTGAACCAACGCATCGTACAACAGCAAACTACCATCAAACTCTTTATCGTAGTTTTGCGGCTTCCATTCTTTTCCCTTTTTATCCGATAAAGTAATGGGTTCATCTGCAACCGGCGTATGCAGACCAATGTCTGAATCCTGCATCGCGGCTGCGTATATAATAGGCTTCATTAATGAGCCTATTGGCCGCAGTGCCAACAACGCCCGGTTATAACCTATAGCCTGACTTAAGCGGCCACCAGCGAGCGCGCTAATAGTGCCGTTGCGGTAATCAGCAACGACCATTGCCCCTTCTAACTTCTCATCTTCGCCGTCAGCCATAAGCTGTTGTGCTAACGAGCGTTGTACTGCATTTTGTGCATCCACCTGCAAATGCGTGAAGATTTTCAGCCCAGTTTCCTGCCAGTCTTCCGGCAGAATAATACGCTTCATTTCCCGACGTACTAAGTCCATATAATGGGGGTAAGGATGCTCAACCAGACGGCGGCTTTCTTTAACGTCAAGCGCCTGTTCAACCGCAGCAACGTAGTTATCTTTACCGAGTAAATCCTGTTCAAACATGACTTTAAGCACGGTGTCCCTGCGGCTACGGGCACGCTCGGGGTAGCGTCTTGGATCATAATAAGAAGGCCCCTTTATCATCCCCACCATTAAAGCAATTTCGCTTGGGTTCAGCTCCTGTACCTGCTTACCAAAATAAAACTGACTGGCAAGTCCTATACCGTGAATAGCGTTGCTTCCGTCCTGGCCAAAGTACACTTCGTTCAGGTAGGTCTCTAATATGGTGTTTTTATCAAACCGGTAATCGATAACCAGCGACATCATGGCTTCGTGAAACTTACGCCATAACGTCTGGTCTCGGCTCAGGTAGAGGTTTTTGACCAGCTGCTGAGTCAGCGTAGAACCGCCCTGAACCGTCCTTCCCGCTTTCAGGTTGGCAGCCAACGCCCTTAAAATTGACCAGGGCGATACCCCCTGATGATGATAAAAATTTCTGTCTTCAACTTTTAATAGGGTTTCAATGAGTAAGTTAGGCACGACTTCCAGCCCAACTAACAAACGGTCTTCTTTACTTAAGGTACTAATGCGGCCTATTAGCTCAGGTTCCAGGCGAAAGCTTTCCAGCTCTCTGCCACTGGGCCAGCTCTTAATAGACTTAATACGGTCGCCGTGAAAGTTGATTTGCACTCTTTGCGCCATTTGCGGACCATCGGAAAAGTCGAAAGGTCGACGATGCACCATGACATTATTTTTACCCACCGAGTAGTAACCCGACTGCTCGGTATTACTATTACGCTGATAACCGACTCGCTCCAGAATGCCGACTAGCCGTTGCAGCCGCATAGGATGATTGTTTCTCAGCGTTACCTCATCCGCGTAAACCAAAGCAGGGGCCTGATAGCGCTTGTTACTAAAATGACGGGATAAACTGGCATCCAGATAAATGGCATAAAGCCCAATAACGGCGATAAGTACCAGCCCTATCTTAAAGCTTGTCCAGAATAGGTATTGAAACCATCGACTTTTTATCACTACTGCTGCCTTTTGGTTTTAAACGTTGCGGTTGCATTCAGAGGGTCTTCGGGCCACGGATGCTTAGGATAGCGACCGCGCATTTCTTTGCGCACGTCGGCGTAAGCATTTTGCCAGAAACTCGCGAGATCATTGGTTCGCTGTAACAAACGCCCTGCCGGCGACAGAAGATCAACGGTCACAACTTGTCGGTTATCGATAATTTTAGGCGACTCAGAGACACCAAACATTTCCTGTAATTTGACCTCAACCCGGGGGGTGTCGTCCAGATAATTTATAAACACTTTACGTTCTGTCGGAGTTTGCCACCATTCAGGACAGGCCGTATTAAGACGTTGCAGTTCTGAGTAGTCGAGAAAATAACACAAGGCCTCGTATGGATCCCACTGCTGCAATTGTTTTAGTGACAGGAAATTCGTCCAATACGGCGCCGCCCAGCGCTCCAGGCTATTAAGTAATCCTGCATCGCCCATGTCGTAGGCGCTCAGCTCTCCGGCTTGTTGCAACCAGTAGACCCGCCGTTGTAGCTGTTTCGCGCGTTGACTCCAGTTGAGTTTATCCAGTCCTTTATCGCGCAACCACAGGCAGAAGGCTTCGGCTTTTTGTTCATTGGAAACCTGTCCACTATTAGTAGTCTGGCTGAGTACCAAGGAGCCCAGTTGAGTACGAGTTATTTGTCGCAGTTGTTGCTGCTCACCTACCCATTCAGCTGTTTGCAAGGTCTGCAAAGGAATGCCTGCTTCTTTCAGTAACGCCCGGGCATCGTCCACAGGTAACAGGCAGCGGCTGCGGCCTATCGTGTCTTGCTCATGAAAGGTGACATCAAAAATAATTGCCCAGGCTGGCTGCTTAAGGCGACTGCTGTCGCCACTGACCCGACCACCACAAGCCAGTTGAAAGTCACCTCGGCTGACATCGTACTTTGCAACTCGGTCGGGGTAACCCTGCAGTAAGGCGACGGCAAGTCCTTCTGCACTGGCTTCTGCGGTTTCTGCAGCTTCTTTCAGCCCAAAATGGTTTAACCAATAGCGCCAGCGTTGTTGCCACAAAGGCGCCTGGTTTCGTTGTTGATAATGCTGCTGGGTACGTTCAGACAGATCGACTGATTTTATGCTAGTTTGCGGCTCTTCCAGTGTCGCCAGAACACGAGCCATAGCGGCTTGCTGCTCGTTCTTCAGCATTTTGGCTGCATCCGCCACCAGTAAAATTCTGGGATCAAAACCGCCGGACTCCAGCTGACGGGCTTTTGCGGTTAACTGCCCCTGCCTTATTAAGCCGGTACTGGCTAAAAAATCGGTCGCCGCGGCACAATGCCCCGGGTCAGGCTGAGAAAACCAGGCCAGTTGGCTCACCTCACTGCCCCAGCGCAACACATCCAGTACCAGTGCTGATAAATCCTGAGTAGCAACGTCCGGAGGCGCATAATCGGCAAAGCCATGCTCGTCGGAGCGCGCCCACAAACGAAAACATTGCCCCGCCTGCTGACGACCCGCACGCCCGGCACGCTGTGTTGCTGAAGCTTTAGCAATACGTTGCGTCGTTAACTGGCTTAATCCGTATTGAGGCAGGTACTGAGCCCGGCGCTCGCGACCACTGTCGACAACCACATCAATACCGTCCAGAGTTAAGCTGGTTTCGGCAATATTAGTTGCCAGAATAATGCGTTTTTCGTCCGATGCTTTTAATACTTGCCGCTGTTGCTGCAAGGGGATACGCCCATGCAGGGGTAAGATGAGTGTGCCCGGCGGCATTCGCTGACTCAGTTCAGTCGCAATCTTTTGTATTTCATAAACGCCCGGCAGGAAAACCAGAACACCTTTTTCGGCAGCAGCAAAGGCTTCGACAACCACTTTGGGTAATTCAGCCAGCCATTGAGTAACATGAGATGCTGGGCGATAGTGATACTCAACCGGATAACTGCGGCCTTCGCTGCGCAAAACCTGCACCTGATCACAGTAATTCTCTAGCCAGAGTTTCAGATTTTCTGCGGGCAAGGTGGCCGACATAATCAGCAGGTTTAAATCCGGACGCAATGGCAGGGCATCAATCACCAGCGCCAGACTTAAGTCACTGTGCAAATTGCGCTCGTGGAATTCATCGAAGATCAGCGTGCCAATGCCGCTAAGTTCAGGATCGTCCTGCAGCCATCGAACCAATACACCTTCCGTAATGATAAGTAACTTAGTTGCCTTACTGCGCTTGCTGTCGCCGCGCACCGTATAGCCGACCTGCTCACCCACCGGTTCTCCCAACTGCTTAGCCAAATAATGAGCAATATTCAGCGCAGCAACACGCCGGGGCTGCAGCATGACAATAAGGCCGTCATCGGCAATACCCTGCTGCAACAGAAATAACGGAAGTTGTGTTGATTTGCCGGCACCGGGCGGTGCCTCAATAACGACACGTGCTGCCGGAAAGGCTTTCGCCAGCTCTGGCAGCACGCTCTCAATTGGCAAGGTCATGCCAAATTAATCACCTTGTACGGTTGCGGCTATGGTGCGCACACCGGCGGCGGTAGCGCCTGTCGCCCACATAGAGGTCGCCGATTTTTGGTAAGCGCCAGCTAAATCGAAGTGCAGCCAGCCTTTGCCGCTGTTCGGCGCAAAGCGCAGTAAAAAGCCTGCGGCGTTGCTTGCACCACCGGCACCACCGCCTTTTTGCGGACGGCTGTTTGCCGTATCAGCAAAAGCTGACGGACAGTTTTCACTATGCCATGGGGCTAAAGGTAAGCGCCACAATAGCTCATTTTCTTTATCCGCATTAGCCAATGCTTTAGTGGCAGCCACTTCATCCACACTAAACAGCGCGTTGTATTCATTACCAACCGCCATTTGCGCGGCGCCGGTCAGCGTTGCCGCATCAATAATCTGTTTCGCACCAAACTCACCCGCTGCCTGTAAGCCATCGGCCAGCACCAGACGACCTTCGGCATCGGTATTAACAACTTCAACCGTCAGGCCGTTTTTATAGCGAATAATGTCGCCTAATTTGTACGCGCGACCATCAATCATGTTTTCGGCACAGCAAAGAATGAGCTTCACGCGCTTGTTCAGACCCCGGCGTATTGCCAGCGACAATGCACCGGATACGGTAGCTGCACCACCCATGTCGCACTTCATAGCGAGCATGCCTTCGCTCGGCTTAATACTGTAACCACCACTGTCGTAGGTAATACCCTTACCTATTAACGCAGTTTCTACTGGCGCATTGTCATCGCCGGTTGGGTTGTAATCTAATACCAATAAGCCTGGTGCGTGCTGACTGGCACGACCTACGGTGTAAATTCCCATCCAGCCAGCATCTTTCAGCGCTTCACCTTTTATAAATTCCGCGCTGATGGCGTCTGGTGCCAGAGCCTTAAAGTGTTCAGTTACCCGTTGCGCCAAACTTTCAGGGTAAATCTCTTCCGCTGACAAATTGGTCAGTTCGCGGCTGAAACGAGTCGCTTCACGCATGGCATCAAGTTCTTTGACTGCAGGCTCATCAGTTTTATTCCAGATAACCTGATTGGTCGACAAGGTTGAAGTAAAACCTTGTGACAGCGCCCACTGACGCTCCAGGTTCCAGTCACTGCCAGCAGCTTCAATGGTTACTGCTCCGGTATTGTCCAGAGTCCGGCCTGCTTTCTGGATACGTCGCAAGTTTTCAGCTTCATCTTCAACTAAGATGATTTGTGCTTTGTTGTCACCAAAGACTAAGTTTGATTTTGGATTCCAATAACTTGCGGGGGCTTCCTGAGTTAAATAGATTGCGAGTGCGCTGGACATTCTGTACCTCTCCCGATAATTTGCTGTCTGTTTATACTAGAGTTATGAGGTCTCTGATGCAATTTAACAAGCCCCTGCGCCAGGGAGTTTTGCAAAAAAGATACAAACGTTTTCTCGCCGACATTGATTTTGGTGACAACGAAACGACGACAACCCACTGCCCTAATACCGGAGCCATGACCGGGTGTGCAGAACCCGGCTTTACAGCCTGGTGCAGTGTTTCCGATAACCCCAAACGTAAATACTCACTGACCTGGGAGCTCGCGCAGAATAACAACGGTGAAATGATTGTAGTCAATACACAGCACGCTAACCGCATGGCCGGAGAATTACTACAAACCAACCTTGTACCTGAATTAAGCCAGTGGCAAGAGTTGAAACCAGAGCAACGCTACGGTAAGGAAAAAAGCCGCATCGACTGGTGGGGCGTAGACCAGCACAACCGTGAATGCTTTATTGAAGTAAAAAGCGTCACTTTAGCGGACGCAAGTCAAGGTTACTTCCCCGACGCAGTCAGCCAACGCGCTCACAAACACCTTAATGAACTGATGCAGGTTGTGGCCGATGGTCATCGCGCAGTGCAGCTTTACATGGTAATGCACGACGGTATCGAACGAGTTTCCCCCGCCGCACATATTGACAGCCAGTATGCTGAGCTGTGTAAAAAAGCAGCGTCAGTCGGAGTCGAGTTTTATGCAGTAAAGTGCCGCGCGTCGGCGAAAGAAATAAAACTGGAGAGACCAGTTCCCGTAAGCCTTTAAAACTCAATGCCTTCACAATTTCACCGCAGAAATTTAATCCGAATGACGTTGCCAACCGTAAACCTTTCTGGTATACGTAGCGTCCTTTTTTTAATGTACTGCTTTTTAAGCACTCTTTTATAGAGAATGTAGGAGATCCATGATGCCTCAAGGCAAGGATAAGAAAACCCATGGCATCCTGGCGATGGCCGGCCTGGAGCCGTATCAGGAAAAACAGGGCGAAGAGTACATGAACGATGCGCAACGTTCGCATTTTCGTCGTATTCTGGAAGAATGGCGTCGTCAATTACGTCACGAAGTTGATCGCACAGTGCATCATATGAAAGACGAAGCAGCGAACTTCCCTGATCCGGTAGACCGCGCTGCGCAGGAAGAAGAATTCAGTATCGAACTGCGTACACGTGACCGTGAGCGTAAGTTGATTAAGAAGATTGAAAAAACCTTACAAAAGATAGAAGAAGATGATTTTGGCTTTTGCGAATCGTGCGGAATTGAAATTGGTATCCGCCGTTTAGAAGCTCGCCCAACAGCTGACCAGTGCGTCGACTGTAAAACGCTGGCCGAGATGAAAGAGAAGCAAATGACCGGAGCCTAAAGGCTCATGTATCGTGGCCGTTTCGCTCCAACGCCTTCAGGGCCTTTGCACCTGGGATCATTAGTAGCTGCCGTTGGTAGCTACTTAGATGCTAAAGCGCATAGAGGTGAGTGGCTGGTTCGCATTGAAGATGTCGATAAACCGCGAGCCCTGCCCGGAGCGGCCGATACTATTTTAACGCAGTTGGAAGCCCATGGTTTAGAATGGGACGGTTCCGTTTTATACCAAAGCCAGCGCGATTCGGTTTACCAGCATCAGCTCAATCAGCTGGAAAACGCTCAACGTCTTTATCAATGCGACTGCAGTCGCCGGGCTATTCGTGCCCGCAGCGATCACTACGATGGCTACTGTCGTAACCGCCAGCCTCGTTCAACCCCTTACGCCCTGCGCTTCATTAATAATAACCCGGTTGATACATTTAATGACCGCGCACACGGCTTATTAGAAGATCACTCAGCCTCAGTCAGTGAAGACTTCGTACTGAAGCGTCGCGACGGATTGTATGCTTACCAGCTGGCTGTGGTCGTTGATGATATTGAACAGGGTATTACCGATATTGTGCGTGGCAGCGACTTGATAACTCCAAGCTTCTGGCAGCTGACTTTATGGCAGTATTTCACCGGAAAGCAGCCGAGAATGACGCACTTACCTCTGATAATGAATGACGATGGACTCAAATTGAGTAAGCAAAACCATGCACCGTCAATTGAGTCCAGCCAGGCAAGAAATAACCTTTTCACAGCGCTGGATTATCTGGGTATTAAACCAGAATCAGAGCTGCGACACAGCCCTGTCAGTGAAATATTGCAACAGGCGTTGCAAAGTTGGTGCAAAAAGTGGCATATAGCAGGTCGTTAACGGTACAATATGCAGACAACAACTGATTCTAAATAAAAACAATGGTAAGGGAGAACCACCATTATTAAGCGAATAAAAGCACTGGCAAAGCGCGCCTTTTCCAGTAAAGCGGCAGAGCCTGAATCCAGCCGGTTACCCAAATTACAAGTTATCTCACGGGACAAACATCCAGTATCCCGCAACGATATCAGTAAAAATGCAATAAAGGTTCTTTACCGCCTGCACAACAGTGGTTTTGAAGCCTATCTGGTTGGCGGCTGCATCCGCGATATTCTTCTGGGGCTTGAACCAAAAGATTTTGATGTCACCACTAATGCCACACCAGAGCAAATTAAGTCCCTATTTCGTAACTGTCGCCTAATTGGTCGTCGCTTCCGCCTGGCCCATGTGGTGTTTGGAAAAGAAGTTATTGAAGTTGCGACTTTCCGCGGCCACCACGGTGACAGCCCGCAGGAAGAAAATAAGAAAAACCGCACGGCAGACCAGGACGAGCACGGTCAGCTGGTTCGCGATAATGTCTATGGCAGCATAGAAGAAGACGCCGAGCGTCGCGACTTTACCGCCAATGCGCTGTATTACAATATCGCTGACTTCGCCATTTACGATTTTGCCAACGGCGTTGATGACATTAACGCTGGCATTTTGCGGATGATTGGTGACCCGGAAGTACGCTACCGTGAAGATCCGGTGCGCATGCTTCGCGCCGTTCGCTTTGCCACAAAACTGAATATGCAGATGGATAACTCGGTCAGCGGCCCATTAAAAGAACTAGCGCCGTTACTGATAAACATTCCACCGGCGCGTTTATTTGACGAATTTCTGAAAATGTTTATGTCGGGCAAAGCTGAAGCTAACTTCCTGATGATGACCAACTTCGGACTGTTTCAGCAGTTATTCCCAATGCTGAAAGATTACGTCGCTGACGAACAAAGCCCGGCCTACCAAATGATGCTGAAAGCCTTTAAAGACACCGACAGACGCATTGCAGAAGAGCAGCGTGTTACTCCGGCCTATTTAATTGCCGTGTTGTTGTGGTGGCCATTACAGGCTCGACGCGAACAACTTGAGAACGAAGGTGGTCTGCCACCTATGGACGCATTAAACGTTGCCGCCGCTGATGTTATTCACAGACAGTCGCAACGTGTTTCGTTGCCCAAGCGGTTCAGTCTGCCAGCCAGAGATATCTGGCAGTTACAGCGTCGTTTGAATATCACTAAAGGTGTGCGGGCTCAAAAAGTGCTTGAACATAAGCGGTTCCGCGCCGCTTACGACTTTTTATTGTTACGCTCTTATGCGGAAAATAGCGATAAAAAATTAGCCGGACTGGCAGAGCACTGGAGTAAAGCGCAGGACAACCCGGCGCAATTAAAGTCCTCAAAGCCGGAGGCGGGATCAGGCCGACGCAAACCGCGCCGTCGTCGTGGTCCACGCCGTAAGCCTCAGGAAAATAAAGGTAATGACGCAACATAAAGCCTTTATTGCGCTGGGTAGTAACCTGGGTAAGCCGGTGGACAATATTCTATCGGCTTTAAAGGCGCTGAATAATGATTCACGCTGGCAATTATTAGCTTATTCCTCTCTTTACGGTAGCAAACCTATGGGCCCGCAAGACCAGCCCGACTACGTTAATGCCGTTTGTTCCGTAAGCACCAGCTTACCGGCGGCCGAGCTTCTGCAAGCCTTACACGATATAGAAGATGCTTTTGGTCGTAAACGAGTCAGGCATTGGGGCGAGCGCACACTGGACCTTGACCTGCTGCTGTTTGATGAGCAACAACATCAATCGGACTCTCTCAGGGTTCCTCACCCGGGGTTATACGAACGCAGCTTTGTACTTTATCCTCTGGCCGAAATAGCCGCCGACAAACTTTTGCCTAATGGCAATACCGTAAAACAACAAACAGAGACTCTTACCGAAGAGGGTCTGGACGTGCTAATCTGTCGGTCTGATATAACCATCTAAAACTGCTGAAGGTGCGTCATGGCAACAACCAAAACCAGCATTGCAACTTTACAAAAAATGAAACGGGAAGGAACCAAAATCAGTTCCCTCACCGCCTATGATTCAAGTTTTGCTAAACTCATGACCGAGCAAGGCGTCGACTTTATTCTGGTGGGCGATTCACTGGGTAATGTTGTGCAGGGACGCGACTCAACTGTGCCGGTAACTGTCGATGATATGATTTACCACACTCAGTGTGTGCGTCGTGGTGCCAGCAATGCCTTTGTTATAGCAGACATGCCATTTATGACTTACAGTACGCCCGAACAAGCCTATGATGTGGCGGCAGCTTTAATGCAGGCAGGTGCCAACATGGTCAAACTGGAAGGTGGTCACTGGCTGGTTGAAACCATTGAAGGCTTGAAAACCCGGGGCATTCCGGTTTGCGCTCACCTTGGTTTACTGCCGCAATCGGTTAATGTTCTTGGTGGTTATAAAGTACAAGGCAAAGAGCAGCAACAGGCCGACGACACACTGAACCAGGCTTTGGCTCTCGAACAGGCCGGCGCGCAATTACTTGTTCTGGAATGCGTACCCGCGTCTCTGGGTAAACGTATTACCGAGCAGCTATCTATTCCTACTATTGGTATTGGCGCAGGTGCAGACACCGACGGACAAATTTTGGTTATGCACGATATGCTCGGCATGAACAGTGACTATCTGCCTAAATTTGCCAAAGACTTTTTGGCTCAGGGCGGCTCGCTTGCTGATGCATTCCGTTTATATTCGGAACAGGTGCGCTCAGGCGAGTTCCCGACAGCAGAGCATAGCTACAAATGAGAATTTTAAAATCACTTGCTGAGCTTCGCAGATGGCGTCAACAGCAGTCTGAAGTAGCTTTAGTACCGACTATGGGCAACCTGCACGATGGTCACCTGCAGCTGGTTAAAACAGCGTTAGAACGATGCGACAACGTGGTTGTCAGTATTTTTGTCAACCCGATGCAATTCGGTGCAAACGAGGATCTCGACAGTTACCCACGCACGCTGGAGGCCGACTGCCAGGCGCTGGACGCTTTAGGTGTTTCTGCGGTATTTACGCCTCAGGTAAATGATGTCTACCCGCGCGGTCTCGACAAACAGACTCGTATTGAAGTGCCCGGCATCAGTGACATTCTTTGCGGAGCCAGTCGCCCGGGGCATTTCACCGGCGTCGCAACTATTGTTTGTAAACTATTTAATATGGTGCAGCCACAGCTGGCTGTATTTGGCGAAAAAGATTATCAACAGCTTCAGGTTATTCGCTTAATGGTACAAGACCTAAGCCTGCCAGTAGAGGTTCTGGGAACAGCCACACAGCGTGAAACCAGTGGTCTTGCCATGAGCTCGCGTAACGGTTACTTATCCACAGAGCAAAAGCATCAAGCGGCGGAGCTTTATAAAACTCTGGAAGAAACCAAAGCTAAACTGAGTGTAAACACTGACTTTGGTGAGCTGGAAGCTGCAGCAAAAGAAAAGCTGACCCAGGCGGGGTTTGTGCCGGATTATTTCAGTATTCGTAACGCAGCAGATTTGCAGGAAGCGACGCCTGAAGACCACGAATGGGTCATTCTGGCAGCCGCTTTTATGGGCAAAACACGCTTAATTGATAACTTACGAGTTACCAACGCAGCGGCTAAATAAGCATACCCAGTTCGCGCATTTCAGTATGCAGAGCGCCACGCAAACTGGTGGCTTTTGCCGCAATTTTACGCTGTTCGCATAAAACTTCCTGCAGCATCTCATTGGTTGTTAATGGGTTTGCCAGCACCACGCGGAAAACCACCGTTGGTTCATGATGATATTGAGCCGGTGTTAACTTAGTCCGGGATACAAATGACTGTCCCGTCTCCCGCTGACGCTTCTGAATATATCGCGTCAGTGCGTTTAAGTGCGGAGTTAGCCGCGCCAGCTGCTCTGGCGTCGCTTTATCCAACACCGTTTTTACTTTGATTGGTACAAAACGATAGGTCAGAATACAAAGTTCAGGCTCAGTAATGACTTCAAAGTCATCCTGCTCAGAAATCAGCTTAGAGAAATAACGTGCTTTATCAATACTGTTATTAATCAGCAGCTCGTAACCACGACGTCCGATAACATGCATGGCCGAAAATACCATCATAGCCATGCCCGCGCGTGAACCTTCCATGGTATGCGAACCTAAATCTTTTGAGCCCTGACGAATAATATACTCGGCATGGTATTCTATGGACTTAACCAATGATGGGTTCTTAAATAACACCAGCCCAGCGCCCATAGGGACGTACATTTGCTTATGCGCATCAATAGTCACACTGTCGGCTCTCTCGATACCGGCCAGTAACGGACGATGCTGTTCAGACAATAACGTCGCACCACCCCACGCGGCGTCTACATGAAAGTGAGCATCCACTTCTTCTGCAACAGTCGCCATTTCGTCGAGCGGATCAATGTGGCCGGTTTCTGTTGTACCAGCGACACCAACCAGCGCAAGCACCTTACCGCCTTCTTTTGCAATTTTTTCGCAGGTTTTTCGTAATTCATCAATACGAATACGGTTATCACTGTCTGTTGCCACCGACACTAAATTTCGGCGACCAATACCAAGTACATCCGCAGCTTTACTTAATGAATAGTGCCCACGCTCGGACACCACTACAGTTAACTTTGAGTAGCCATAATGCTGAAGACCTGCGGCCAGTCCATCGGCTGAAATGCCCGCGAAATCACCATCTGCCTGTAACAACCGGTTGCGCGCTACCCACAGAGCCGTCATGTTGGCTATGGTTCCGCCCGAGCAAAAAGCTCCCAGCGAGTGCTGAGCGCTATGCATCCAGCGATTATAAAACGGCGCGTCCTGCTGATACACCAGATGATGCATCATGCCAATAACGTTACGCTCCAGCGGCGTAAAGGCTTTAGAGGTCTCAATTTTAACCAGATTCTGATTCAGCCCCACCATAAGCTTAGCTAAAGGCAGCAGGAAATACGGCAAGGCTGATGTCATATGGCCGATAAAACGCGGCGACGCCGTATGCACCGAATGAGCGACCAGCTTATCCAACAGAAATTCAGTATGGTCGGAAACAAAAGCGGGTTCTTCTGGTATCTGCGACTTATCGAAGTCACGCTCAATTTCCTGCAGCGGCTTTTCGCGGGCAACAATATGTTCCCCCAGAAAACCCATCAGGTTTTCTGAGAGATGCTTTTCGATTTTACCCAGCGTTGAATCAGGAGCCTCGGGTATCGTAAATATGCGATACAGCGATTCCTGATTTACTTCCGCTATGTCTGTTTTAGGGCTCAATCAAGACTCCTTAGATAAATTCGCGTGCAGTTGCCATAAAGCCTGACCGCTGTTCTTATATTTGCGCTCAAAAGGCGTTATTGGCTCAGCGTCATCGGACAACAGTGAGATATCGGCATAATGCCCGCTCACCTTAAGTGCCTGCGCCACTTCTAACAAGTATAGGCTCCAATTAGAACGCATATGCAATTCACCACCAAGCGCAACCACATCTTTCCATACCGGACTACCATGCCAGCGGCGTGCTAAATGAGCCGATTTAGGCCAGGGGTTAGGGTAAAAAATGCAATGCTGCCGGGGCTGCCATCCGGCTCTGTTCGCCAACCGCCAGAAGTCATTCAGGTCGGCTCTTACCACCCAGTACCGCTGACCATTCTCGCTGGTCTGATAGTGGCTGTGACGGTCAACCCGATGCGCCGATTTATCAACGCCGATAACCATAGCATCGGAATGAATTTCTGCCAGTTTTGCAGTACTTTCGCCCACGCCGCAGCAGGAATCCAGAATAATCGGCCCACCCCAGCTTTCAACTTGCGCGTTGATTTCGTCAAACGCCTGCTGGTTGTGCTCCTGAATAGGTTTCAGAAACTCACTTTCTAAATGGCGACGGACTGCTGCTTCAGTGTCTTCATGCGGTCCATTCTGGTTGGTTGTAACCGGTCTTGCCTGCTGCATCAGGAACGGATTCCTATGCCTTTATCGAGAATATAATAAGCCGCCGCAAAGAACAGCACATTGAAGCCCACCAGAACCGCTATGGCAAGACCTATACCCACGTCTGACTGGCCTAAGAAACCATAACGGAAGCCATTAACCATGTACAACACCGGGTTTGCCATAGATACTTTCTGCCAGAATTCCGGCAACAGACTGACCGAGTAAAACACACCGCCTAAGTAGGTTAGCGGCGTCAGTACGAATGTCGGTACGATAGAAATATCATCAAAGGTTTTGCCGTAAACAGCATTAATTAACCCGCCCAGACAGAAGAGTGTGGAGGTTAAAATGACGGTTAATATGACATAACCAATATGAGCAATTTGGATGTCTTCTACAAAGAAGAAAGACACACAAGTGACAATAACCGCGACGATCAAGGCTCTGGCCATACCGCCACCGACATAACCGGCAATAATAACTGCGGTAGGAACAGGGGACACCAGCATCTCTTCGATATTGCGCTGAAACTTAGCACTAAAAAAAGACGACGCGACATTGGAATAGGAGTTAGTAATAACGGACATCATAATAAGGCCCGGAACAATGAACTCCATGTAGCCGACGCCACTCATTTCACCAATTCGTTCGCCCACAATGCTACCGAAAATGACGAAGTACAGCGTCATGGTAATAGCCGGCGGCACCAGAGTTTGTATCCAAATACGAAGAAAGCGGGTGCACTCTTTTATCCAGATGGTTTTTAACGCAATAAAATTAGCTGCAGAATGGCTCATTTGGCTTCCTCCTGCTGACGCCCTTGCTCGACCATAGACACAAACAATTCCTCTAAACGGTTGGCTTTATTACGCATTGACAATACTTTTACTTTTTGGGCAGAAAGCTGCTCGAACACGGCGTTCAGCCCGGCATTTTTATCAACTTCCACTTCCAGTGTCTGCTCATCTGTCCAACGGTGATTAAAGTTCTCTATTTCTGCGCCGTTATGGCCCGGCTCTAAATCTAAGACAAAGGTTTCCCGGCTTAGCTGCGCCAGCAAGCGCTTCATTGACGTGTTTTCAATAATCCGGCCACTATCAATAATACCGATGTTACGGCACAGCGTTTCGGCCTCTTCCAGATAGTGGGTGGTCAGAATAATGGTAATACCCTGTTGGTTAATCTTGGTCAGGTAGTCCCACATAGAGCGGCGCAATTCGATATCAACGCCTGCCGTTGGCTCATCCAGAATCAGTAATTTAGGTTCGTGCAGTAATGCGCGGGCTATCATCAACCGGCGTTTCATGCCTCCAGACAAAGAGCGTGCCGGTTCATTGCGCTTATCCCATAACCCCAACTGTTTCAGGTATTTTTCAGAACGTTCCTTAGCCAGCGAGCGAGGAACACCATAGTAACCCGCCTGATTCACGACAATTTGCTGAACCGTTTCAAACTGATTGAAGTTAAATTCCTGCGGCACCAAACCAATCTGGCGTTTTAAATCGGTGAGCTGCGTGTCTAAGTCGTAACCAAAAACCTTCACCTGACCCGAGGTTTTATTTACCAGCGATGAAATAATTCCGATAGTGGTCGACTTCCCGGCTCCATTAGGGCCAAGCAGTGCATAGAAATCACCTTCTTCAACCTCTAAATCAATACCTTTTAAGGCTTCAAAACCACCACGGTATGTTTTGCGTAAGCCTGTAATTTCTAAAGCTTTCATAGACCTCTTTATGACTCCTTTCCATAGCCCCAGCGGCTGACTAAACGCTGCTCAAGGCCAAGATGATCCAACATTCTGGCCACCATAAAATCGATTAAATCATCAATGCTTTCTGGTTGATGATAGAAGCCCGGCGCTGCCGGCATTATCGTTACGCCCTGCTGACTGAGTTGCAGCATGTTCTGTAAGTGGATTGTCGAAAGCGGAGATTCTCTCGGAACCAATATCAATTGGCCGCGCTCCTTCAATACGACATCGGCGGCGCGCTCGATCAACGTATTACTACTGCCATGCGCAATTGACGACAAGGTACTGGTTGAACAAGGGCACACCACCATTTTCGCGGGCGCCGCTGAACCCGAAGCCACCGGCGAAAACCATTCTTCTTTGCCGTAAACTTTGAGTTGCTCAGCACCAACCGAAAAGTGTTCACACAGCATTGCCGCAGCTTTGTCAGGAGCAGCCGGAATTTGCATGTCCTGCTCCGTTGCCAGTACGACCCGGGCAGCACTGGAAATGAGCAACAGCACCTGTTGATCCTGATCAAGCAAACATTGTAACAAACGCAGCGCGTAAGGGGCACCCGAGGCACCGGTTATCGCAACAGTAATTCTATTGTCGGTTTTCATTGAACGGTTCCTGTGTCATCCAGTTATTGCAAGGCTTTAAGAAAGCGCTGGTGCAAACCATCAAAGCTGCCATTACTCATAATAAGTACGGCGTCTCCTGCTCTGACTTCGGCTAGCAACCCTGCCAGCAAGTCGTCGGTCGACTCAAACACATGCGCCTTGGGCATTTTTTCGGCCAATTGCCATTGTAGCCCTTCGGGCTGCAATACGAATACATTGTCTGCGTCTTCTAATGACTGAACCAAGGTGTCGCTGTGGACGCCCATTTTCATGGTATTTGAGCGCGGTTCAAGTACCGCAATAATGCGACTGTCAGGCTGATGCTGCCGCAAACCGGATACGGTTGTCTTAATCGCGCTTGGGTGGTGAGCAAAATCATCAAAGACTTTTACGCCGCGGTGCTCGCCCAGTAACTCCATACGTCGTTTGGGACTTCTAAAACGGTTTAACGCCTGCGCACTCTGCTCAGCTTTTATGCCAACATGAGCGGCGGCGATAATGGCCATCATGGCATTATTAACGTTATGAGTACCCAATACGTTCCAGCGAACCTGCGCAATACATTTGCCCTGATAATGCACTTCGAACTCCGTACCGTCAGCTTTAAGCAATTTAGCCTGCCAGTCGCCCTGCTCACCCATACGCACCACTGGGCTCCAGCAGCCTTGCTCCAGAACTTCATCCAGTGCTTTATCGCCCGCGGGTAGAATCACCTGACCGGTGTCGGGAACAACCCGCAGCAAATGCGCAAACTGTCGTTGGATAGCTGCTAAATCAGGGAAGATGTCTGCATGATCAAATTCCAGATTATTCAGAATTAACGTATCTGGTGCATAATGAACAAACTTGGATCGTTTATCAAAAAACGCCGTATCGTACTCATCGGCTTCAATCACAAAGAAGTTCGAATCGGTTAAACGTGCACTGACCGGAAAGTTCCCCGGTACGCCACCAATCATAAAACCGGGGGCGAATCCGTTGTCTTCTAAGATCCAGGCCAGCATACTCGCGGTGGTGGTTTTGCCGTGAGTTCCGGCAACCGCCAATACCCAGCGCTGGGTTAATACGTTGTCGTGCAGCCATTGCGCGCCGGACACATAGGGAATGCGCTCGCGTAAAACAGCTTCAACTTCGTCGTTACCACGGCTTAACGCGTTACCGATAATCACTATGTCGGGGCGTGGCTTTAAATTGTTATGCGAGTAGCCCTGCATCAATTCAATACCGAGATTTTCCAGTTGCGTGCTCATGGGCGGATAGACCTTAGCATCAGACCCGGTCACCCGATGGCCCAGTTGCTGTGCAATGGCGGCCACGCCTCCCATAAAAGTTCCGCAAATCCCAACAATATGAATGTGCATGTGCTCTCTAAATCCGTTCGCTTTAAAAATACCGAAAGTGTACCACCGTACTCACTGACAAGCAGGATTTTTACCAAAAAATAAGGTATCATTTGCGCTCTCTGAACAAACATTTGTTAGCACCCAATAACCAGAGCTGCAGGAACTTTCATGAAACGTTTATTACCAACACTGAGAGCGGATCAAACCAGTGAATCGCTTATCTCTGTTATTAACACCATTCAAATTGCAGCCAAGGAAATTTCTTTCCGTCTGCATCAGGGCGCATTAGCCGGTGTATTAGGCTCAACTCTGGACGAAAACATTCAGGGCGAAACGCAAAAGAAGCTCGATGTTGTCGCCAATCAGCTGTTAAAAACTCTGTTGCTTGAGTCACCTAACGTCCATGCTGTTGCTTCTGAAGAAGAAGATTCCATTGTTGAGAGCCCGAATTCAGGCCATTACCTGGTGGCATTTGACCCACTGGACGGTAGCTCTAACATCGACATAAACGGTGGTGTGGGTACTATTTTCTCTATTCTGCGTAAGCCTGAAGGCGAAGAGACCAGCGAGAACATGTTCCTGCAACCAGGTAAAGCTCAGGTTGCTGCCGGTTATGTTTTGTATGGTCCTGCAACTATGCTGGTTATGACGACCGGTAAAGCGGTGCGCATTTACACTCTGGATCAGACCGTTGGTGAATTCTTATTGACCCACGAGAAAGCGGAAATCCCGAAAGATACCAAAGAGTTTGCCATTAATATGTCGAACCGTCGTCACTGGGCTGACCCAATCCGCGCTTACATTAGCGACTTGCTGGAAGGCGAAGAAGGTCCGCGCGGCAAGAACTTTAATATGCGCTGGAATGCCGCGATGGTCTCTGATGTGCATCGGGTTATTTCGCGTGGTGGTTTATTCACTTACCCCTGGGATGCTCGTAAGCCGGAAAAACCCTTTAAGCTGCGTCTTTTATACGAAGCTGCGCCTATGGCTATGCTGGTGGAAAAAGCCGGCGGGAAAGCCACTGACGGTTACAGCCGTTTAATGGAAATTGTACCCGAGCATATTCACCAGCGCGTCTCGGTGGTTATGGGATCTGCCAATGAGGTAGATGTGTGTATGGATTACCATAAGCAACATCCAAAACCTTATTAGACTGATGTCGATAGTGCGCGGCTATTGCGTGAGTAGCCCGAGCCGCTATAATCGCGCAGTACCTTTTATTATTTTATTACTACAGCAGGAAGTACTATGAGCTTAGGAAACGTAACGGCTGGCGCAAACATGCCAGAAGAAGTTAACGTCATCATCGAGATTCCGGCAAACGCCGATCCGATTAAATACGAAGTTGATAAAGACACCGGTACATTGTGGGTTGACCGTTTTATGGCAACCGCTATGTTTTATCCGGCTAACTACGGTTTTGTTAACCAGACACTGTCTCTGGATGGTGACCCGGTTGACGTACTCGTCCCGACTCCGTATCCGCTGCAAGCTGGCTCTGTTATTAAATGCCGCCCGGTTGGCGTGTTAAAAATGACTGACGAGTCAGGTGAAGATGCGAAAGTTATCGCGGTTCCGGTCAGTAAGCTGACTAAAGAGTACGATCACATCAATGACGTTGATGACCTGCCTGAGTTGTTAAAAGCACAAATCACTCACTTCTTCGAGCGTTACAAAGAGCTGGAAAAAGGTAAGTGGGTTAAAGTTGACGGTTGGGGTGATGCCGCTGCAGCAAAAGAAGAAATTGTGTCTTCTTTTGAACGTGCGAAAAAGTCTTAATATAAAGTGGTAAGCAGCACCGACGTGATGAATGCCGTCAATCTAGAAAAACTGAGTTTTTCCTGGGCGGGACAAAAACCAACCCTGGATATTCCTGCCTGGCAGGTAAAACAGGGTGAAACGGTGCTGCTGCGCGGCCCCAGCGGTAGCGGTAAATCAACATTACTATCGCTGTTGGCCGGCATTAATACACCGGAACAAGGCCGGTTAGACCTGTTTGATACTGCATTCTCCAGTCTGTCCGGCAGACAACGAGACCATTATCGTGCTGACAATATTGGCTATATATTTCAGCAATTTAATTTGCTGCCCTATTTATCCGCCTTAGACAACACTTTACTCGCCTGTCAGTTCTCGAAAAAGCGCAGACAACGTTTAGCAGAGCAGGGAACATCGGCAGAAGCGACTGCGCTGGAAATGCTCAAACGCTTAGGTTTATCCTCAGAACAAATTCAGCAACAGGCTCATACCCTCAGCGTTGGTCAGCAACAACGGATAGCAGCTGCCAGAGCCTTACTGGGAGCACCTAAACTGCTGATAGCGGATGAACCAACCTCGGCGCTGGATGCTGAGCACCGGGATACCTTTATTCAATTATTACTCGAGCTGAGTAGCCAAAATAACACCACGGTTATTTTTGTGACTCATGACGCCGCTTTGTCTTCTTATTTTGATAAACACGTCGAGCTTAACGAACTTAATCGGGCGGGGGCTAAATCATGATCCGCCTTGCTATAAAAAGCCTATTGAACCGACGCGCGAGTGTGCTTTTAACTGTTATGGCGATTGCTGTCAGCGTTACCTTATTACTGGCAGTGGAGCGTGTCCGTGACCAGGTACAAAGTCATTTTGCCAATACAGTTTCTGGTACTGACTTAATTATTGGCGCCAGAACCGGACAGACACAGTTGTTGCTGTCTTCGGTATTTCATATTGGCAGCATGACCAACAATATGAGCTGGGAAAGCTTTGCCGATATTAGTAGCCGTCCTGAAGTCAGTTGGGCCGTGCCAATTTCGCTGGGTGACAGTGTCCAGGGATTGCCAGTTGTAGCGACAACCAATGCGTATTTCGAGCATTTTAAATATGCTGATAAGCAACCTTTAGAGTTTTCACAAGGCCAGCCTTTTGCCTCAAATGAAGACGTTGTATTAGGAGCTGATGCGGCAGAGAAGCTGTCAAAAGCCATTGGTGACGATATCATTATTGCCCACGGCAGTGGCGGCATTAGCTTTAGCGAACACGATGAGCACCCATTGACGGTTACTGGTGTTCTGCAGCGGACAGGAACCCCGGTTGATCAAGCGGTGCTGGTAACCTTGCACAGCCTCGAGATGATTCACAGCGGTGGGGCCGGGCACGACGAAGAACATAACCACAACCATGAACACGAACATAACGATGCTCATGCCGACGAGCACGAGCATCATGGCGAAGCCCCGGCTGAAAGCATCAGTGCCGCATTACTTGGCTTAAAGGCCAAGCCTCTGGCTTTGCGCCTACAACGTCAAATCAACACCTATGACAAAGAGCCTTTAACCGCTCTGCTACCGGGAATGACGCTGCAGGAGCTATGGAAAACCTTAAGAGTTTTCGAGCAGGCGTTAACCGCCATCTCGGCTATGGTGGTGCTGATTGGTCTGCTGGGTATGCTGACAATTATGCTTGCCAGTTTAAGGGAACGCCGTCGCGAAATGGCGGTCTTAAGAGCCGTGGGCGCAGGTCCGGGAACAATATTCGGCTTATTACTTAGTGAAGCCCTGCTACTTACCGTGGTCGGCGCTTTCTCTGGCTTACTCTTGCTATATGGCCTGCAATGGTCGTTGGCCGGCGTTATCCAGTCGCAGACAGGGTTAATCTTCACCAGCTCATGGCCCAGCATTAGTGAGTGGTGGCGCATAGTACTCGTGATTGGTGCAGGCTTTATGTTAAGTTTAATTCCCGCATGGCGTGCGTATCGCCAATCTCTTGCAGACGGACTTACGGTGAAAATATGAAGAAGTTATTTGCGGTTGCACTCTTAATGCTAACCCTTCCCGCATTCGCGGCTGCTGAAAAAATTGGCTGGAAGGATCTCATCCCTGAAGGATTTACTCCGCCTCCGGTCAAGCCTCAGTCATATTATGATGCCAACCCGGACGAAGACAAGCAGGTTAGCCTTGACGCGCCTGTAGTTGAATCTCTGGACGGCAAAAAAGTGCGGATTCCTGGCTACGTTGTGCAACTGGAAGGGAACGCTGATAACGTCACTGAATTTTTACTGGTTCCTTATTTTGGTGCGTGCATCCACGTTCCGCCACCACCGCCAAACCAAATTATTCACGTTGAATACCCGGAAGGTGTTCCCTACGAAAACACTTATGATGCTGTTTGGATAGAAGGCACCATTAAGGTAGAACGCAAAGAAGGTGACCTTGCGGTTGTAGGCTATCAGATGAAAGCCGATAGCGTAGAAGTCTATAACTAAGAATAACTCATTTGCTTTTGTAACAAGCAAATTAACTGGTCAGCGGGCATTGGTTTAGCAAAGAAAAAACCTTGCCCCTCGGTGCAGTCCAACCCTAAAAAGTAGTCCAGTTGCGACTGCTCCTCGATACCTTCAGCCAGCACTTTTAAACCTAAACGACGAGCCATGTCGACAATAGTCTCTATGATGATCTTGCCGCTCTTCTCATCTGAATTATTCACGAAGGTTTTGTCTATTTTAATTCGATCTAAGGGCAGCTTTTGTAAGTAACTGAGTGATGAAAAGCCGACACCAAAATCATCAATTGCCACCTGAATTCCTTGCTGCTTCAAACGCCTTAAAATGTCAGCAACCAGATCAGGGTCTTCCATCACAATACTTTCTGTAATTTCCAGCTCAATTCGCGTCGGATCGATTCCCCATTGTTCTATTTGCTTTTCTACCAGCTCAGGAAAGTCACGCTTTCGAAATTGTGGTACTGAAACATTTACCGCCACCCGAAGCTGGGGAAGACCAATTTCATCAAAGGCATTAATTTGACGACAGGCTTCTTCAATAACCCAGGGGCCTATTTCTACAATCAGCCCGGAGTATTCAGCCAAAGGAATGAACTCTGCAGGAGAAATAAAAGAACCGTCGCTTTGAGGCCAGCGCAGAAGTGCTTCTACACCTACAACTTTTTTTGTTTTCAGCTCAACTTGAGGCTGATACCAAACCTGCAGTTTTCTATTGGCAAAATCAGCGCGCAACCTACGAACCAGATGAAGCCGTCGTTGAGTGTCTTGTTCCATCGACGGCTCATAATAGTTATAACGGTCAAAAGAGTTATTTTTAGCATTTTTTAGAGCGATATAAACTTGCTTCAGCAATCCTTTGCCATTAACACTCTCAGGGTTTGTGGCTGAGGCAAAGCCACAAGTTACCCGCAATGGTATGTAATGTTCCCCGGCTCTAAAAGGTAAGGCAAAAAGCTCACTGAAAGCATTAGGCGTGACAATATTCGCAGGACCGTAAACGCCGAATACGTCGGCAGAAATCCGCGAAACAAAGACTTTATCGCCAAGTTGGTCCGTGAGACGCAGAGCCACAGCTCGCAACAGTAAGTTACCCACATCCTGCCCTAATCCATCGTTAACATCAGAAAAGTGGTCGATGTCGATGACAGCGATCATTTTATCCTTATCCGACTTTTCAGACAGAGCTTGAAGACACCGTGTAAACTCGGCTCGATTAGGAATGCCAGTTAAAGGGTCAAGGTACGCTGCAGTCCGCAGTTCTTCGAATAAATTTGCATTCTCGAAGCCAACCGCAATATTGGCTAAAAAGACTTCCAGCAACTCCTGATCATACCCAGCTACAGCATTTTGGGTTTCTATGTAGGCAGCCGCCTGATGCGCCTGGCCATCAATAAAGAAGACCGTCGCGGTGTCTGTATGAATATGGCGCTGTTCACTCAGGCATTTTATGACATTTTTTTCTATTTCTTCAGAGTTAAGAGTGGATAAACTCTTATTAATACTATCGGCGAAGTGCCCGGCAGCTCCTAGTACCAGAATATCATTGTTTTTATGAGGCGCTCTGGCACCAACAATCCCTTCAGCGCGTAAGCCAAGCAAAGAAGCAATTTGTGTGACTACACCTTCAGAAAAGTTAACAATGGAATGTTTTTCCATTAAGTTGGAAGCCGAGTGAATGATTTTACGCAAACCCCGACGATTTTCATTAATGGTGCAAAGTTGCTGATAC
Organism: Idiomarina sp. ST20R2A10; assembly: GCF_051842345.1. Lineage (NCBI taxonomy): Bacteria > Pseudomonadati > Pseudomonadota > Gammaproteobacteria > Alteromonadales > Idiomarinaceae > Idiomarina > Idiomarina sp. ST20R2A10. The sequence goes on from NZ_JBNIEY010000002.1 coordinate 341,747, forward strand.
GAGCGGACAGCAGAAAATACAGTGGTTAAAAGACGGCTTCTTGTAAGTTCTGTTTTTGTCTTGTAGTCGTTAATATCATAATTTTTTACAACACTCTCTTCGGGAGCATAACCCGGTTGCCCTGTTCGCAGCACAATCCGAATCTCGTCATTGCCTAACTGCTCCCTAATGGCCTGAGCCACTTTTAAACCGGCGTCATCGGTTTCCATTACAACATCAAGCAATACCATGGCGATGTCGTCATGTTCAGTCAGGCGATCAAGCGCTTCACTGCCACTATAAGCATGGAAGAACTCTAGCTGGCGGCCACTTATAATAACATCAGCAAGCGCCATTTTAGTGACCGCATGAATTTCCTGATCATCATCAACAATCAGAATTTTCCAGAAACCTTTACTGTACTCTGCCGGAGTAACTTCATCGTCGTCGTGAAGAAACAGCGGTTCATCTTGACTACTGACCATGCGTTGAGGCCATCCATCTATAAGAAATTACAAACATATAACAATTTAGCTTATATGCTGAACGACCTGCAAGCTTTGAATAGTCTAATTAATCGATTAAAAGTGAACTTCGACTCCAACAAACGGGCCTTTAAAGGTCACATCTGAATAAATATCATCGACATCATCAAGCTCTATCACCGAATGGCGATAACCTGCATTAAGGCTTACATCGACAGCTAAGTTATCAACTAAACGATATTCGATGCCAATTTGCGCATCCTGAACTTTACTGTCTTTCGCGCTAAGCGCACTGGCATCAGCAAAGAAGGTCCAGTCGGTAGCTGGTATTCCAACTCGCGCTGCTACATAGGCTGTAGGCACAACAACGGAAAAGTCCTGGCGGCCAATAGTATCGCTGCCTAGCACCCACAAACTGCCGTCGAAATCCATAGCATTGACGCCAACATCAAATGAAACTAAATCATTATCGAAAATTTCGTAGTAAAAAATGTAATCTCTATGACTAAAGTCATTTTTTCCGTAATCGCTGGTAACTTCCAAACTATTTTCCCGTACTTTAATATTTGGGATAAATGGAACCGGGTGCTCTAATGCGATGTAGTAACTGCTTTGACTTTCATTCTCGAAATTAGGTTCTATTACGTTAGAAGCAAAAGCATACTCGCCTTCACTGTCGGCATCCCAGAATTGTCCACCGGCATAAACACCAAAAACTGTATCAGCCAGCGCACTGGCAGGAGCAACCGCTAATACAACGGCTAACGCTAATGTCTTTTTATACATAACTTTTCCTATTAGATGTCGAGTTCTCTATTTTTTAACTAGAAATTGAACGGTTTGTTTGGAGCCTGACTGAAAATGTAAGGTCAGAGAAAAGCTTTCTTTGGCTTCAAGCGGAGATTTCAAGCCAAACAACATAAAGTGATACCCTCCTGGTTGAAACTTAATTGTTTCACCCGGAGCAATAGACAGCGATTTAACCTCTTCCATTTTCATTACATCGCCAGACATTGTGTGTCGATGTACTTCGGCTACTTTACTAACGTCTGAGCTAATGCGGGTAATTTCGACAGGGGTATCTTTCAGGTTTTCAAGTGTGGCATAAGCCGCGCCATTTTCGGTTCCCGGGATAGTCGCACGAGCCCAGGCATCGTCAATTTTTAATGTCTCGGCGGCGACTATAACCGGTAACAAACTCAATACAGCAATTATTGTTTTAAACATAGCCTAAGCCTTATTGGATTTAACTTAGGCTTTATATTACACGTGATTAACCCGTTCTAGAAACCTTTGGTTTGCGAAATATAAAGTAAAGAACCAGAACACAAAGAATCAGCGGCCAAAAGAAACCTATTCCACTGAGTATTAGCGCAATAAATGCTGCACCAGCGCCTAAGAGCACGCTACCGAATACCGTAACCACCACAAAAAATACCAGACCGACAAAAAATAAACTGATCAATAAAGTAACCGACAACTCAATCACCGAGCCAAGAGCCATTCCGAAAACTGAAAATATCTCTTCAGCGAAAAAGAACAGGCCAATAACAGATAAAACTAATAACCAACCAAAGCTGCGATTCGACATGACAATAACTCCAATAGTGAGCAATTTAACTATACTTAGTCTTTTGATTACAACTACCATGCCAACTATTTATCTTATATATTTCAGTTAGTTAAAATTTAAAACCTTAACCTGAAATAAAAAAACCGCCAATAAATGGCGGTTTTTACTAATATTAGCTCTCGGAGACAATTAAAATTTATATTCAACTTCCGAGTAGAAATAGCCACCATTGAAGCCGATAGGCGAGTTAGTTAATGGGTACTTAAAAATACCATTAAACTGATTTCCTTCTGAGCGCTCGTCAGGATACTCGTTGAACAGGTTCTGCGCTCCCACTCTCACAGCCAGAGCATCGTTCCACTGATAATTAACGGTGACGTCTGTTATCCAGTTAGGACCGTATGTCTCGGTTCCACTGCTGTAACCAATGGCATAGTTACCAAAATAACTGAACTGGACATTACTGGTCCATTTGCCCTTAGTATGGGTTAAACCAATTGACCCTGAATGATCAGGTGTGGAGCGCGTCATACGTATTTGCTCATCACTATCAAACAGAACATCGTCCAGCCCATCTAATAATTGCGGCAGGTTAATAGAGTCAATGTCCGTAGTATTATAACCATAAGCTAACTGCGCTTTAAGGTCGCCGTAGTCGCCGATACCGAAGGTTTTACTGGCTACAATATCTAGCCCTTTGGTTGTCGTATCAACAGCATTAAGAAAAAACCGCGCGTTTTCCGCCGCTGTACCGGCAAGCGCTTCTTCCACAGCCGGAGAATCACCAGGGGCAACATCGCCGGATAAAATTATCCGATCCTCAATTTCGATTTGAAATGCGTCAATGGTGATTGCCAGACCATCATAACCATTCCAGACCATACCCAGGCTAACGCTTTCAGATTCTTCCGGTTGAAGAGCACCAATACCCAGAGCCTGAGTTACCGGGCTAATATTATTAAAGGTTCCTGACTGTTCAGGCTCCAGCCCGTTGCCGCGATCAACAAACAGGGTAGAGATATTGCTAAAGTACAATTGTTGTACGCTAGGTGCTCTGAAACCTGTATTAATGGCACCACGTACCGCAACTCTGTCGGTTAAATCATAACGACCGGAAAGCTTCCAACTGGTGTTATTGCCAAAGTCTGAGTAATCTTCATATCGAACCGCAGCGCCCCACATAAAGTCGGTTGTGAGCTGGTTTTCTGCTTCAACATAAACACCCACATTATCGCGCGACTCATCTACTTCCGAATCAGGAGAAAATCCAGTGAAGCCCTGACTGCCACCGGGTCTATCTTCGTAGCCACCATTAATGTAAGAAGCTTCTTCACCGGCAATAACTTCATAAGAGTTTTCGCGGTAACTAATACCCATAGCCAGGGAAATTTCTGAGTTATTCGCAAATGGGATAAAGCGTTGGGCGTCTAAGGTAACATTGGATTCACTGTTTTCCAGCGTACCTGCATCAAATGAAGTTGGTGTAAGTTCCGGGCCTAAAGACGCATTTAATGAGTTCTCAACGTTATACTGAAACTTACTGAAGCCATAGCCACCGCTAAAATCTAACGTCCATTCGCCGACTAACCATTCGTAGCCAGCATAAATTGAGTGATCATTAACGTCAGGGGCTAAAATAGGTAAAAAGCCGTCCGGATACAATTCAGTTAATGTATTACTTTGAAGAGCCCGACGATAAAACGCACCTGATTCAGAAGTGCGATCACTGATCCCACCGAACGCATAAAAATTGCCTTCACCTATAGCGATGTCCATGTTCGCAAACAACGAAGCATTTTCGTATTCTGCGTCACCAACATGAAAACTCTGTCTGTCAAAGGTCTCTTCTCTTGGATCGGGATCGCCATTTGGTAGTTCTGGATACTGTTGGCGCGGATCGGGGCCAGCACGATTGGTTCTGTTTTTATGATGCAACTCGCCAGACAGAGTTAGTGCACCGTCGTTTCCAATAGCAAACCCGGAGCTGGCAGAAAGTTTCCATTGCTCGCCATCACCTTTATAGGTTTGGCCACCTTGTATACTGGCATTGCCGCCACTGGCATTGTCTTTCAAAACGATATTGATAACACCAGCGATAGCATCTGAACCGTATAAAGCCGCGGCGCCGTCCCGCAAGACTTCAATACGTTTTATTGCCGCCATAGGAATAGCATTCAAATCCACGTTTGAACTGCCTCTTCCTGTTGTTCCGCTTAAATGAACTAAGGCTGACTTGTGACGTCTTTTACCGTTAATGAGTACTAATGTGTGATCCGGAGACAGGCCTCTTAAAGAAGCCGGACGAACTGCATCTGTGCCGTCTGTAACCGATGATGATGGAAAATTAAAGCTAGGTACCGCGTACTGAAGAGCTTTAGCGGTTTCAGTAATACCTGTCGCGGCTAAGTCCTCTCCACTAATGATGTCCACTGGTGCAGCGCCGTCTGTTGCCGTTCTCATCGATAATCGGGAACCTACAACCTGAATCACTTCTTCTACGTCTTGCGCAGAATCTTGTTGCGCTGACGCAACTGGCGTAATGAAAAATGAGCTCGCCAAAGCAAGCGTAATAGCATTGAAACGTTTCATACTGCTCTCCCTATAATTATTACAGTGAATATAGCAGTAAATTGGCAGTTTGGTTCAGTCTGTAAAGCAATTAGGTATAAGCAAACGTTATAGTAGCCTGATGCTCTTGCATCAGGTGAGGTGGTAAAGGAGTAAAGCCTCAGAGAGCTCACCTGACGTGAACGTCAGGCTACCCAGCAGACATAAAAAAAGCCCCCAGCGTGAGCTGAGGGCTGTTTTATTTGTAGTCTGGACAAGGTTTCGAAGAGCTCAACCTGTTCAGCGGGGTAAAGCCAAATGCTTGGCTTTACCAGGGACCCGCTTCACCCTACTCTCGTCGTAGGTCCACACCAGAAATAAAAAACCCCAGCCGATTGGGCTGGGGTTATTTATTTGTAGTCTGGCGGTGACCTACTCTCGCATGGGGAGACCCCACACTACCATCGGCGCTGGTGTGTTTCACTTCTGAGTTCG